>JAGZDD010000093.1 GCA_018369015.1 Clostridiales bacterium
GCACAGGGAAAGTATCCTTTGGCCCCGGCACAGGCAACACGCTTCGTTTCCTGGGGAAACCAGGCTCAAAGCGGCAGGTTCTTGGCTTTCATAAAAATTTAAGGAGGAGATTACAATGATAAAAATTGGGTTGGTTTACACAAGCACCACACCAGAACTTATTGAACTTGTCGAAAAGGAGGTCCACGGACAGATCGGCAGCGGCGCACAGCTTATGACCTATTCGGATCCTTCCATTCTCGCTGAAATAAGAGAGCATGGCTATGTCACCTGCAATGCCGCCTGCCGCCTGATCACCATGTTTCTTCAGGCCGCCCAGGACGGCGCTGACGCTGTTTTAAACATTTGCTCATCGGTCGGGGAGACGGCGGACAGCGCCCAGGCTGTTGCCCGCTATATTGGTGTTCCCATTGTACGCATTGATGAAGAAATGTGCCGCGATGCTGTGCGTATGGGCAGCCGTATCGGCGTCCTGGCCACGCTGCCGACGACATTAGAGCCCACAAAAAATACCCTTTACCGCGCAGCCCGGGAAATGGGCCGCCAAATCACCCTTGTAGACGGGCTTGTAAAAGCTTTCGGCCTTGACCAGGAACAGTTTAAAAAGCTGCTTTTAGAAAAGGCCCGGGAAATATCCGGCCAGGTCGATGTCCTTTTGCTTTGCCAGGGCTCCATGGCTTTTTGTGAGCAGCTTATTGCCGGGGAATGTCATAAAAAAACCATGTCCAGTCCCCGCTACGGTGCCGCTGCCCTTAAAGCAGCCTTAAAAGATAAAGGAGTAGAAATATGCTGACCGATACCTCCCGCTCACCCTATGCAAAGGTTTCCCCGCTGCCATGGAACAGTGTTTCCTGGGATCAGGGCTTTTGGAAAGACGCATTTGAAAATAATGCTTCAAACACAATTCCCCATCTTCAAAAAATGTTTGAATCCGCGCAGATCAGTCATGTTGTGGAAAATTTCCGCATATGTGCCGGTGACGCAAACGGCTCCTTTGGCGGAACAGATTTTGGCGACGGCGATTTTTATAAATGGCTGGAGGCAGCTATTTACAGCGCAGCCAAAGAAAACGATACAAAGATTTTGCAAAAGCTCGACGAGTACATTGACCTGATTGGGCGCGCCCAGCTTCCCGATGGCTACATATCAACAAAACAAATTCTTGGCGAGCGCCAAAATACGGGTGTTAAACGCTTCGGAAATATTAATGATTTTGAGGTTTACAACTTCGGACACCTTTTTACTGCTGCCTGCTTGCACAAAAGAGTGACAGGAAAGGATAATTTCCTTGATATTGCAAAAAAAGCCGCCTCCTATTTAAAAAATATGTATGAAGAAAACGCCCGCACCGGAAAGGTCCAGACGGCTGTCTGCCCTTCCCATTACATGGGACTTGTGGAAATGTACCGCACCACCGGCGACCGGCTCTACCTTGACCTTGCTGCCCTGGCTGTGCGCTTAAGAGATTCTGTCACCGGGGGCACCGATGATAATCAGGACCGTATTCCTCTAAAGGAGCATGATAAAATTGCAGGGCATGCCGTCCGAGCCAATTACCTGTATGCCGGCGTTGCAGATTTATGCGCGGAAACCGGCGACAGAAAATACATGGAGGTTCTTGAAAAAGTATGGCGTAATCTCATGGATCATAAAATTTATATTACCGGCGGCTGCGGCGCCCTTTATAACGGCGCATCTCCTTACGGGGATTTTTTTATCCACCAGCTTGTCCACCAGGCTTACGGTTATGAGTACCAGCTTCCAAATATCACAGCCTATAATGAAACCTGCGCCTCTTTAGGCCACGTCTTCTGGGCTTACCGCATGTTTATGCTAGAGCCTAAGGCCGAATATTTTGACGCTATTGAGCGTTCCCTGCTTAACACAAATCTGGCCGCTGTCAGCTTAGGCGGAAAGCGTTTTTTCTATGAAAACATGCTCCGGCGCGCCCTGAAGCTAAAATATAAGCTTGTCTGGCCGCTTACCCGCAGCGAATATATTTTAAGCTACTGCTGTCCGCCAAATCTGGCCCGTACTATTGCAGAAAGCAGCGAGTATGCCTATGCAGTATCGAAAGACACTCTGTGGTTCGGGCTTTACGGAGCCAGTACCGCCCATGTTACCCTGGACAACGGCGCCGATTTTACGATTATCCAAAAAACCGATTATCCTTATGATGGAAAAATCCAGCTTACAATCCGCCGTTATAATCCGGCAGATTTTCGCCTGAACATCCGTATTCCGGGCTGGGTACGCCATGGAATCATCCTTTTCGGTGCGCGCCGTACAATACTAAGCGTCAGCAACGCTTCATCCTACTATTCTCTGGCGCTGACAAAAAAGGATTTCGGCCCCGATGATTCCTGCAGCATGGACATTCATCTGGATATACCTGTCCGTTATACCATAGCCCACAATATGGTAGAAGAAAATTGCGGCCAGGCCGCCGTTGAACGCGGGCCTCTTGTATACTGTATGGAAACGCCGGATACGCCGGCTGGCACCTTAGATGACCTGATGCTTGATTTAAACGCTGCCTTTGACACAAAAGCCATAGACATTGAGGGCAGAAAAATCATCGCCCTGGAAACTGAGGTTTTATGTATGAACCGGGAAAATTTTGACAGAAACGCTCTGTACCAGGAGCTGCACTATACGGGAATGACCCATGAAAAAGCCCGGTTTATTCCCTATTTTGCCTGGGATAACCGGGAATTTGGAGAAATGCGCATCTGGTTCCCAGTCGCTTATAAATAACCATGAAATATGTAACGATTCGGCCATACGGCTGAATCGTTACTGGAATATCTATCAATACAACGGAGAATCGATCAAATGTCTGAATCTTTAGAATTAAATCCATTAGAAGCACAAAGCTGTACGCTTTTAGATGCCTGGCCTACACCCGACGAGGCTGCTGTCAGCCGTCTGCTGGAGGAGAGCTTTCGCTCGTTTCATAAAAAGGTCATTGTTTTAGACGATGATCCTACGGGCACTCAAACGGTGCATAATGTTCCGGTTTACACGGACTGGTCGCAAAGCACCCTGGAAACAGCGCTTAGCTGCGAGGGTACCATGGCCTTTATCCTGACCAATTCCAGGAGCTTTTCACGGGAGCATACGCGTACTGTTCACAAAGAAATCGCTGCCGCCCTTTCCTTGGCAGCCCGCAGGACAAACCGGGAATTTCTTCTCATTTCCCGTGGGGATTCCACGCTCAGAGGGCATTATCCTCTGGAAACCGAAGTATTGAAAAATACTTTGGAAGATCATACCGGCCAGAAATTTGACGGAGAAATTATATGTCCTTTTTTTAAAGAGGGCGGCCGCTTCACTATTCATAATATACACTATGTCCTCGAAGGCAGCCGGCTTGTTCCTGCAGGGCTGACAGAATTTGCCAGGGATAAATCTTTTGGCTACCGTTCCTCTGACCTTCGCTCGTATATTGCAGAAAAAAGCGGCGGTACATTTTCCGCCTCAGACTGCTTATGCATTACTTTGGACGAGCTGCGCAGTACAGACTATGAATCTGTCACCCGCAAACTTATGTCCGCCAAAAATTTTGCAAAAATTATCGTCAATGCTATTGATTACGTTGATCTTAAGGTATTTATGATCTGCTGGCAAAAGGCTATGGCTGCCGGAAAAAACTATATTGCCCGCAGCGCCGCCTCCCTGGCCATGGTTGCCGGCAATATTCCTCCTGCCAGATTACTGACAAAAGAGCAGCTTGCAGCTTGGGATAGTTTTTCCGGCGGCCTCGTCATCGTCGGCTCTCATGTCCAAAAAACAACAGAGCAGTTAAACGCACTGAAGGCCTCTGAAAAAAATTTATTTTTCCTGGAATTTTCACTTAAAAACGCTTTCGCGCAGAACGGCCTGAAACAGGAAGCGGCCCGGGTTTTAGAAAAAGTGCAAAAACATCTGGCGGCCGGACAGACCGTCGTCATCTATACTTCCCGGAAGCTCATTGTTCCAGATACTTCCGACAAAGATAAAATCCTCGGGCTTTCTGTGGATATTTCCAATGCCCTGACGGATATTGTGCGGAATCTGTCCATAAAGCCCAGGTTTATTATTGCCAAAGGCGGTATTACCTCCAGTGATGTAGCTACCAAGGGCTTATCCATCCGGGCAGCCCGCGTTATGGGCCAGATTAAAAAGGGGATTCCTGTGTGGATGACCGGCTCTGAAAGCAAGTTCCCGCACATGCCCTACATTATCTTTCCGGGTAATGTGGGCGGTGTTGCAACGCTCAGAGAAATTGTCGAAGAGCTTACGTAACAGTTTTGCATAGTCAAAGCTGTTGACTGCTTAGCTTTACTTAAGCTTACAGGCTTATGATGCGAGGAGGGTTATAATGAAACGTAAAATTGTAATTTCAGTTGCACCAGTGGCTGCCGGAAGCCCTGTCAATGCCGATGCTTTAGCTGCCGATGTGGAACAATGTGCCCGCTCCGGAGCTTCCATGTGCCATCTCCACTGCCGCAGGCCGGACGGCTCGCTGACACCGGACACCAGTTATATGTATGAATGTTTTGATAAAATTCTTGCCCGCACAGATATTGTCGTCCAGGTATCTACCGGCGGGGTTTCTGATATGACGATCTGCCAGCGCTGTTTGCCCCTGGCTTATCCAAAGACTGAAACAGCTTCCTTAAATGCCGGAACAACAAATCTTGGGAACTCGGTTTACGTCAATACCTTTGATGATATTGACTACTGTGCAAACGCCGTTTACAAAAGGGGGATTATTCCCGATGTGGAAGTTTTTGACATCGGAATGATTCATAATATTGAAAGTACCGCCAGGCGTTTGCCCTTTCGGCACCCGATATTTTATAATCTTGTTTTCGGACATAAGGGAGGAATGCAGCCAACGATTGACAGCTTGATTGCCTTTCGCTCTATGGTTCCCCAAAATGCCTGCTGGGGCGTTACTCATTACGGGCGCGATAACTGGGATTTTCTTGCTGCCGCCATTGCCATGGGCGCAAAAACTGTACGTATCGGTTTTGAGGACAGCAATTATCTGGATGAAGGGCAATATGCGCAATATAATTTTGAGCTTGTCCGCCGGCTGGCAGACCTTGTCCGGGCCATGGGAATGGAGCCTGCCACACCAAAAGAAACCCGAAAAATTATGGGAATATTGCCAAAATAGCCATTAATGCCGCTTCCGTCTACGGCTTTGCTTTGTGGGAAGGCACTGTGGATAAAGCCACTGACGCTCCTTTTACTGCATGAATAATCAAGGGCATGTCTGCAAATACTTCAGACATGCCTTTTTTGTGCGATAAGCCCTGCAAGCGGCCGCTGTGCTTGCACGAGCGGCCATTTGCAGGGCAACGGACAGCGAACAGCTTTGCTGTGAGCTGGCTGTTGTATCGCAGCGGATAGGGGGAAGCAACTCTTCCCCTATCCGATTGCATAATACATTTTAAGGAGTGTCCTATGAACCGCCTGCAAATCCCCCAGGTCAGTATTTTTTCATATACTATACTATTTATCACTCTCGAAGCCTTTATTTATATAACCTATCTTTCCATGGATTTTTTATCGCTTCACACGTTAAAAATTTCGGATATTTTTAAATATAGCGGAATTGTCCTCTGCTTTATTTACACGCTCGTTCAAAATGCCGCCGATCAGTTTTCAAAGAGGCAAAGCCGCTGTCTTCTGGCCTGTGCCTTTCTTGTCCTTTTTTCAGATTACTGCCTTCTTTTTACATCCCATTATCTTCCCGGCGTCAAAATATTTATCCACGTCAAGAGCCTTTATTTTACCGCTATGGCCCGCCCCCGCCTGCTGCCGCACTTTCTCGCCTTAAGTGCAGCCCTGGCAATCCCTGCGGCGCTTTTTTTGAACAGTGTATGTAAGCTTAAGGGCCCGCTTATTAATGCCGCAGCCATTTATATGTCCATGCTGACGATCAATATTGTGTGTGCCGTCCGTCATTTTTACAAGTCCAGAAACGTTCCGGCTCTGCTTTTTGCCCTTGGAATGGTTCTATACAGTCTGTGCGACCTAAGTGTAGGGCTTATGAACCTTCCGGCCTTTTTTGGTCCCCAAACGCCCCGGCTGCTTTATATATTTGCCAGCCCTTATTTTCAGGAAATAACGACCTATGCCATGTGGCTTTTTTATCTGCCGGCCCAGGTACTTATCGCATTATCCCATTTTTCTTTAAAAAACAGAAGTTTCTCATAAAGCAAAAATCCTTGCCCGGCGCCGCAAAACCGCAGCATCGGCCAAGGATTTTTATATAAAGCGATTAATCCCGATAATAATTAATCAGGCAGCCTTTTAAAATAATCTCTCTTTCATCATCCGTAAGATCGCCAAGACGCAGTGTAAATTCTGACAGGGTGCCGTCTTTAACGACATAGGCGCTCACCTTCGATACTTTGTCAATCACTGCCTGACGGACGCCAGGGATAAACAAATAATCCCCGTTTTTAAACGGCAGCGCTCCGGCATCAATGAGAAATGGCAGCATTCCCCAGTTAATCAGGTTGGAACGGTAACGCTTTGTCGCATATTCATTGGCAATATTCGCCCATCCGCCAAGAACCTTCTGGCAGGAGGCCGCCTGCTCTCTGGCGGAGCCGTCGCCGGGCTTTACAGCAAAAATTGTACTGCCAATACCTGTGTTTTCACTATTAACATCGCCATATACCTCTTTAATTGCAGATAATACGGGGGCAATCTCCGCAAATGCTTCTTCCGGTGCCTTACCGCAAACTCTGGCCTTTTCGGCTCTCTGAACAGCCTTTGCCCGGCCAACATAGGCGGGATCCTTTCTGGACAGTGCAAATTCAGCCAATCCAAGAGGATTCGAGCGGTAAGACGATGTTTCCCCGGAAGGAATCAGTTCATCGGTCGTTGTCACAGGATCATGGATTTCAGAAACAACTTTCAGCACCAGATTATCCGTAAGCGCCTCCATTGCCGGCCAATCCTTAATATTGGGGCCAAATTTGATTTCAACGCCCGGATCGGCAACGCCCTTGCTGTCAAACACACGGTTGTCATAAATCCGTTTATCAAAGAAATATTTAGGCTTCGTATAGTTCACATCAATATCCGTAGCCGCCGTCAGGTAGCCTTTATTGGCAGCAGTCGCTGCAATGGAACGGGCATCCATTAACGCCACGGAAGCAATCTGTCCGCTCTGAAGCTTAGAACCTTCGCGGTTCGGGAAGTTACGTGTCGAATGGCGGATACTTAAGCCATTGTTGGCCGGCGTATCTCCGGCGCCAAAGCACGGCCCGCAGAAAGCCGTTTTTACAATAGCACCACATTCCATCAATGCAGCGACAGAGCCATTTTTAACAAGCTCCATATAAATCGGGGTACTTGCCGGGTAAACGCTTAATGTAAATTCATCCGGCCCAATGCTGGCACCCTTAAGAATGTCGGCCGCATCGCAGATATTTTCAAATCCGCCGCCCGCACAGCCGGCAATAATGCCCTGCTCAACATAAAGGCGGCCGTTATGTACCTTATCTTTTAATGTAAAATCAACAGCGCCGTCCAGGCTGACAAGAGCTTTTTTCTCACAATCGTCAAGAATATCCATGAGGTTGGCGTTAAGCTCCTCAATCGTGTACGTATTGCTTGGGTGGAAAGGCATGGCGATCATTGGACGGATTGTGCTCAGATCAATTTCAATCAGACCGTCGTAATAAGCTACCGGGCCTGGATTTAACTCGCTGTAATCCTCCGGGCGTTTATGGATCTCGTAAAATTCCTTTACTGCGCTGTCTGTCTTCCAAATGGAGGACAGGCATGTTGTTTCTGTTGTCATAACATCTACGCCGATACGGAAGTCTACGCTCAAATTGTCAACGCCGGGGCCGACAAATTCCATGACCTTATTATTTACATAGCCATTGGCAAAAACCTCGCCGATAATCGCCAAGGCAACATCCTGTGGGCCAACGCCGGGAACTGGCTTTCCTGTCATATAAACGCCGACAACGCCAGGCATATTAATATCATAGGTTTTATTAAGGAGCTGCTTTACAAGCTCAGGGCCTCCCTCGCCGATCGCCATTGTTCCAAGAGCACCGTAACGGGTATGGCTGTCCGAGCCAAGAATCATTTTTCCGCCCCCTGCCAGCATTTCCCGGGCAAACTGGTGGATTACCGCCTGGTGAGGAGGTACGTAAACGCCGCCGTACTTCTTTGCACAGGTTAAACCAAACATATGATCATCTTCATTGATTGTTCCGCCAACGGCACAAAGGCTGTTATGACAATTTGTAAGGACGTAAGGCATCGGGAATTTTTCCAGTCCTGACGCTCTTGCTGTCTGAATAATCCCTACATAAGTAATATCGTGGGATGTCAATTTATCAAAACGGATCTTCAGCTTTTTCATATCGTCCGCTGTGTTATGGGCTTTTAAAATACCATAGGCAATGGTCTGCTTTGCAGCATCTTCCTTAGACATTTGACATCCTGTTTTAGCGGCAACGGCCTCTAACGCCTTAGGACCATCCTCGACAATGTCAATACCATTAATGAGATAGGCGCCTCCATTGTGTAATTTTATCATTTGGAACCTCCTTAAAATTGGTAGCTATTTGGCCGTTCCCAAGGCCAGCTTTGCCTGGTCCGCCAAATAGCCCCTGAAATTGTATACAAGCATGCAACATTTATTTAATATTATAACGAAGTTAATTTCAAATTGCAAGAATGATTTACCGGCGGCCGGCCGCAAAAAAGCAAGTGTTGTTACTGCTCAGTCCAGCCTGAAACACTCCGCTCTCCCCGGCGTAAGAACGTGACCAGAAGTTCTCGGACTCTTTTTTCGCGAAGCAACGAGCCAAACTTGGGAGCTTGCTCACTAGCTTGGCGACCGACGTGAACCGTTGAAGCAAAGCGTCAACGGTTTGCGAAGCGAAAACTCTAAATGAGTCCGAGAAAGTCACTGTTCGCAGGGTACCTGTGAACAGTAACCAAGTGTTTGCTGATGGCTATGATCGTGACGGGCAAAGCATTGCTGACATTCACAGTCAGCCGCAGACGCTAACAAAGCATTGCCCGGACAGGGCTGCCGTCAAGCCCCGCAAGACGCAGGGGCAGGCATAAAAGCTCGTAGCTTCCGGCAGGCACCTGACGTAAATCCAGTGTTTCAATGACAGGAATCCCGGCGCCTAAAATAATTTTATGAACACTGCCGTCCTCACTGTCCGCCGGCTCAATTGTCATATAATCAATTCCAATACAGCCTACAGAAAGTTTTGCCAAATACTGGGCCGCCATTACATCAATCGCTGTATAAGTTTCCAAAAGCCTTTTCCCGCAAAAGCGCTGGGAATTTGATGTTTTAAATAAAATCCGTTCTCCCGGACATATATGGCAGCTCTTTAAAAAATCCACAGAAATATCTCTTGGCATCCCATTTTCCGGATATTCAATCACCCTGGCCTGTCCGTTAAAACGGCGTACATCCATTTCATCTACAGCTTTTCCGCCAGAAATAAAATGCAGCGGCGCATCGATATGCGTTCCCGTATGGCACCCCATAGAAAATCTGGACACATTGCATAAATCTCCGGATTTAATAGAAAGATGTTTTTGCCTTTCATAAGCCGGATCTCCTGGGTATATCAAAAGTGTCTCGTCAATCGGATAAGTAATATCAATAAATCCCATAGTATCCCCCTTTCCTTATTATTGCCGTGTTTTTCACGGCATCAGGTTATCCCCTTGCGGGGTTTCCTTATTATTGCCCTGTTTTTCACGGCATCAGGTTATCCCCTTTCTACAGTCCCGACACAGCCCGTAAAATACCGTCTTACTTTCATCGATAAGAAATCCGTCGCCGTCAAGGGTTTCACTGACAAATCTCTTTATCAGCGTATTTTCCACATGAATCACCTTCTGGCAGCGGGTACACAGTAAATGGCAGTGTTCAAGACATTCCGGCTGATCTCCAATATACTGATAACACGCCGGTATCTTATCTGAAATCGTATAACGCCGGATCTGCCCTTCATTTTCCAGAGCCTTTAAAAAACGGTAGACAGTGGCTTTTCCTACCGGCTCCCCCAAAGCTTCCAAATCGACAATAATATCTTCCGCCCGTATATGTCTGTCGCCATGTGCTTTAATATAGTCTAAAATCGCGGCTTTCTGGTGGGTATTTCTTTGAAATTTATCACTGGGCATGGGAAGTACTCTCCTCTTTCCCAGCAACAGTACAGCCCAGGAAAATTTCATACATTTCCCGGTCCGCCTTTTTTAAAGACAGAGGCTTCATTTCCGGCGACGTAAAACAATGCGTTGTCTGTCCAATAGCACAAAGCTTTTTTGTTTCTTTATGAATCATACGGTAATGAATCGTCATACGAACTCCGTTAAAATAAGCCACTTCAGGAATAATTTCAACACATTCATCGAACCGGACATAATTTTTATATTCACAGTGGGCGGACAATACCGGAATTAAAATTTTCTTCGCCTCAACAGCGGCGTAGGGAAGTCCGATAAATTCCATATAAGCAATCCTGGCTTCCTCCATCCACCGTATATAATTTGAATGATGGACAATTCCCATCTGGTCAGTTTCATAATAATAGGCTTTTCTCCCGTAAGAAAAAACAGGGCTGTCTATTATCTCTCCCATAAAATTATCAGCTCCTCTTAATTGTAAACTGCGCAGGCGCACAGACTGCTTCGCCGCGCGAAAAACGCATGGTATAATGTCTGCTCATGCAGACATTATACCATGGCCGCTGACGGCCATAGTATAGCTTCGCCTCAATGCGTATTTTCGCGCCGTGGAAGGCTCGCCCACGCTCGCCGCGCGAAAAACGCGGTATAATGTCTGCTCATGCAGACATTATACCATGGTTAGATTCTTTTGTAAATTTGAGGCTCAGTCCTGATTGTGTATATGGTAACTATCCAGCCACGCATCCCAGATTGACGCTGCTATCGCTGCTAATCGCCGCTATCGCGGCCGAATCCTCGATTCGGGCTAAGCGCTCTAGCCTTGTGAGGAAAAACTCTCTGCAAGCCAGCCTGCAGTCTACGCTGTGCTTCGGTCGGTGCAGGACAGACGTCCACTGGACGTCTTGCGCCAAAGTTTGTCTTCCTCAGCCGCATGGCTGAATAGTTACTGTATATGGCAGGCGTGCGCCCATAAACGGCCGCCGCGTATATGTTTCATTTATATAGGGCATACTTTAAATATTCCCTCAATGCCGGGGATAAAAGCTACTTTTGCGTCTGCCAGGAGCATGGTTTAAAGCTCCTGCATATATTAATCCTGAAAGGAGGTTTTTTTAATGCATTTTAATCCCTTTGAACAACGGCCTGTTTCTCTGGAGCAGACTTTTATGGACTGGAATACAATGTATCCCAAGCCTTATGATAAAAACGCAGTAAACCCATATACAAAAACCCGTATTATTCTTATGAACGGCACAGAATTTGAGGCGCAATGGTTTTCACGGAACTTTTCCAGGCACTGCCCGGACAACGACCTGCGCCGTGAGCTGGCCATGATGCGCCGCACAGAACAGCAGCAGCAAAAACGTATTTCATGCTTAAAACCAAAGGATGAAACCATACTAGAGCACACAATTGCTTACGAGCAGCTTGCTGTAGATCTCACTGCTGCTATGGCGCAAAAAGAAAAAAACTGTGATGTAAGAAATGCCATGAATTTGGCATTGCTTGAAGATTTTGACCATCTTTACCGCTACTCCAACCTACTCGACCTGGAATATGGAGAAGACCCTAAAAAGCTTGTGGGAGGATACACAGAAATTATGCCCGGACGGCCCACAATTGCAGAACACCGCTGCCCCAAAGACAGTATCTTCCGGGATATTAACAATAAAAAATCACAGCTGCTTACGCAGCTCCATGTTAATATTATTACAGCCGCCGAGCAGCAGACAATGAATTACTATATGAACGTAGCGCCTCTGTATTGTAAATCAGATATTGGACGCCGTTTGTACCAAGAAATCGGTATGATCGAAGAAGAACATGTCAGCCAGTATGAAAGCCTCAAAGATACGAGGGTAACATGGCTTGAAGATCTCTTAATGCATGAATATACGGAGTGTTACCTCTATTATTCCTGTATGAAATCTGAATGTGACCCTTACATCCGCTGTATATGGGAAGAATGTCTGACACAAGAAATCGCCCACCTGCACAAAGCCAAGGATCTGCTATATAAATATGAACACAAAGAATGGCAGCAGGTCATTCCCTGCGGCGATTTCCCGGATATTCTTATTCTTGGCCCAAATATTGATTATATTCGTCAAATACTTGCAACAACCTCAGGTAATACTCAAAAGCAATCCGATGTTATTGCCCTAAATCAGCTTTGCAAGGGTGACAGTTTCTTTTTATACCAGCAAATTGTCAACCATGACGTTTCCAGTGTTGCTACACACAATATCATCGACCAATATATCTGTGCCAGAGGACAGGATTATCGCTATCAAACGGAACAAATTCCAGTAGCGCCGTTAGCCTGCCGTAGCTGTGACAACGTTACCTTTGCCCGTATCCCCTGTGATACACCGCCCCAGTATTCTGTAAGCGGAAAAACATCCGACTGCTCAAAATAAAAATCCACCGCTATAGATTGGCTCTATACGGCGGATCATTTCAATAATTATACCTGTTCAGGGCAGTGCATTTCCAAACGCCCTGAACAGGCAGTCAATGATTTCTCACTATTTTAAAAGGCTAAACTGATAAATCAGCTTATTGTTCACAGATACACCGTAAACAGTAACTACATAAGTTCTAATTGCCTTCAAGTGCCTGATCGATGGCCTTCACAGCAATCTCATTTTGCTCCGATGCGTAATTTTTAGCATCCTCCTCAGAACCATCCATCACTTCCTGAGGCATATCTCCCAGCATAATAAAGAAAATATAATCTCCATTACGATATACACGGCTTCCGTTAATCTTACCGATATTCATCGGGTAATTCATCGCCTCGTTTATTAAATAGTCCTGGTAATCCTTCAGCGCCGTTTCTACATCGTCAGCCCGGCCTTCATTGGCATGGACAGCCACAAACTCGTCCACCTGGACACTAATCATTGCCGCTTCGCCAAGAGCCTCTTTATACATGTCCTCCGTAAGCCCGTATTTTTGCTCCAGCGTTTCACTATCTAATGTCATCTGGGGAATATAACTGTCGCCGTAAGCTTCCTTCACACGATCTACAATATCAGTCAGAGAAACATCCGGCTGGACCTTTTCCTTTCCGCAGCCTGCTGCACATATAAAACTCAGACATAAAAGCCCCAAAAATAAATACTTAAAACCTCTTGTCATAAACACTCTCACCTTTCCTCTTTTTTGCCGTGTTTCTCACGGCATCAGGTTATCCCCTCGCGGGGTTTCCTCTTTTTTGCCGTGCTTCTCACGGCATCAGGTTATCCCCTTGCGGGGTTTCCTCTTTTTTGCCGTGTTTCTCACGGCATCAAGTTATCCCCTTGCGGGGCCTCCCCAAAAAGCACCTGGGAAAATTCATTTTTTTCATCTTGGTCAATATAACGCACAACCCGGGCCGGGTTCCCCACTGCAAGGGCATTATCGGGAATATCATGGACAACCACACTGCCTGCCCCAAGCACGGCATTATCACCAATATGTACCCCGGGAAGAACAACGCAGTTGCCGCCAAACCACACATTATTTCCAATATGTACAGCGCTTCCCCGGGCAGCTCCTGTGTTCCGTTCTCTGGCCGTCAGCGGATGATTGACAGCATAAATACATGTCTTTGGCCCCATATAGCAATGATCCCCAATATAAATAGGCGCACAGTCAAGCATCACACAGTCGAAATTCGCAAAAAATTTCTTTCCCAAATGGATATTATATCCATAGTCACACTTAAATGGAGGTTTTATAAAAATCTGGTCGTCACAGGAGCCCAAAAGCTCCTTTAATAAGGCCAGGCGATGTTCCGGCTCGTCCTCGGCCGTCGCATTATACTTGGCCGCCAATGTTCTGGCACGCTTTTTATCTTCCATAAGCTGTAAATCGCCGGTCATAAATATCTCTCCGCTTGTCATTTTTTCACGTTCTGTCTTCATCTTAAGATACCTCATTTCTCTCATCAGGAACTGCTATATAGCAGTTTAACCAGGTCTGCTCACCTGCTGCTTTATATACTTTCTCACTAAGCCCGAAAATGCCTCGCTAAGTATTCAATATGTACGCTGACCGTCAGAAAATGAAACAGGAGTGCAAAAATCCCTTCACCGCAGACGATTTTTAATAGATTTTTGCAGGTAACAGTTCAGCATGATCAAAATCTTACACTGCTATTTATTTTAACCCGGCTTTGCCTAAAAATTCAAGAAGTTTTAACGAAACTTCATAATATATTCAGGATTTTTTCCTTACAATCCATTATAATAAGCAAAGGTAGGCAGTTCCCTGCTATTTTTACGTGACTTTTCAGCCAT
>JAGZDD010000094.1 GCA_018369015.1 Clostridiales bacterium
AGCACAATACGGCAAGTCTCATAATCCCGGATCATCGCAGCCGTTGTTGGGCAATCAACGGATTATCGCTTTTAAAGCGCCGCTCCCCGGATTGTTGCGTGATGCATTACCATAATGCTAAAAGCATATTTGTCAAGGTACGGAGTTTTATATAGCACCTAATGTATTTACATTAGATGTTAATCAAACCAGCTTTTTGACGGCACAATAATAAGGACGGTACTGCCTTTTTTGCATATGTTATGCCGCAGTGACACCAAACCTTTTAGAAAGGCAATTTCGATTTCCTGTCTCAAATCTTCATTGATATGTTTCCCTTTATCAAACCCTTCTTCTGAATAACTTGGTTCAATAGATGCCCTTCGTATGTATCCTTTATAGAAATCCAGTAAATCAAGATCAGCGCCAGGCTTTTCATTGAGCATATTCAGAATGATATCAGCAGGTGGAACTATATTCTTCTTTTTTTCATTGTGTCTACTCATGGTGAATCAACCTCCTTTTTAAAAACATTATGGCATTGTGCTTATGTTTTTCAGTCATACGAGTGCTGATTCCAAGTTCATCTGCAATTTGATTCAATGGGATTTTAAGTATGACATTTTGTAAAAGAATAGTCCTCTGGGTTTCTGTCAGTTCGTTCAAGGCTTCTGACAGTTTTGTGTTAAATACTGGAATTTTTACACCCTTAACTTCTATATAGTCGCATAGCAATCGCTCTATCCCTGGGTCAATAGACCATAAGCTATCTGTACATTCTTCCAGCTCTATAAATACGATGCCTCGTGATTGGGGCTTTGAACTATTACGGTAAAATTTCCTTTTAGTATTAATAATCACTCTTCTTTGATACCTGTCTATGTACCGAATTAAGTCGTCGGTGATATCATCAATGGCAAAATACTTTTTACTCATTTATTTCTCACCTTTGTCCTTTCCTAAGAACAACGAGTGTAAAATCTAATAGAAATTTAACTTATCGGCTATCGGCGTTTTTAAGAACTCACGTTCAAAAAGAATTTCATCGCTTTGTTTTTGTCCCCTCATATAAGTAACAAGTCAAAAAATTTTCAAAACCCGAACCTGTTCACAAAAAATTCACAAAAAAAATTACAAAAAAGGAGATAGAGCCCAAAGTATGGGCACTATCTCCTTCTAAATTACAGAAAGAGCTATATAATTGATCCCATACTTTCCCACCTCAGATTTCGATTTAAAGTTATAGATTTCATGCTTTCCATCTGAATCACCCTCTTTTCTTTTACTCACCTTTATTATACATTTTCTAATATCTCAATATAAGTATTCTTCTCGTCTTATACCACAATAAATAGAATACCTGTTGACAAACACAACCATATATTGTATATATAATATATATCTAGGTCTGAGGTAACTGCTTGGTATGAGCTTTGGTATGAGTAATTAGGTTAGAATTTCTTTTCATAAGAAATTCCAGCTTTAAAAAATTAAAATATAAAAGTTAAAAATCCAACGGACATAAAAAGCCGTGTCAGCTCCTAAGGGAGTGACACGGCTTTTTTGTTTTCTATAGATATCCTAAATCACGAAAGGACTGATGTAAACAGTGGCAACAACCCCACCCCTGATTCGAGTATCATTCAAAAGCGATAAGGAAAAGATTGGTCTTACAAACTATTCCGACCTAGTGATATTCGATAAGAACCATTCCATCATCGCCATCCGGCTGGGCGGTTATCCGGAAACAGTACAGGCCATGAGCGACGCCATTCTCGGCGGCTGTGAGCTGGAACTTACCGGATCAAGGGAAACCATCAGCGTCCACTCCAAAGGCAGGCGCGGCTTCGACCGCAAAATTACACACGACGGCGTATATGCGGAGGCGATGCACTGCCTGCGGGACGATTCCCTGCAATCCCTGAGCGTTGGAAGCGGCGATGAAAATGAAAAGAGCGAAAAAGAAACCGTAAAACTGAAACGCAGCCTGTATTTTTTCTGCCGGAACGACGACGAGCTCTTTGCCGAACTTGACCGGAAGCTGGCGGTCCCGCTGATCCCGGAATTCAAGGACTACTTTATTTCAGAACTCAAAAACCGGGGGCTGCTGTCCCCGCTTCGGGTCTGCTGCATCGGACGGAAATTCGAGGGCTGGCATATGAACGTGTCCAGCGAGGAGAATGAAATTGCCGCCGTATTGGAGGACGGGCTGAAAAGCGGAAGGATTGCCATTCCGGGAGCCGATCCCGATGCGGAGGACGTCTTTTCGGATATCCGTTCCTTCACGCAGTACCTGAAGCAATTCAGCGGCAAAATCGCCGACCGGATCAAGAAATGCTTCCCGCCAGTGTATCACCCCGGGGAACAGCCTGTTTCGGATAAGCTGCGTGAAGTCAATCAGTACGTTGCGAATCACACCGGCTATTCGCTGTTCGATGCCCAGCTTGGTGCCGCGGAGGCGCTGCGCCAGCAGCTGGAACGAAGCAAACTGGTTCTCCTTGTGGCGGAATGCGGTACTGGAAAAACCAAGATCGGCAGCGCGGCTCTGTATGCGTACCAGCACAGCAGCCCGAAGCGCCGGACAAACCGAAAAGCGTTTAACGTAGTGATCTGCCCTTCCCATATCGCGGGGAAATGGGTACGGGAACTGCATGAAACGATCCCTGGCTGCTTTGCACAGCACGTTCAAAGCATGTCCGACGTTGACCGCCTGTATGAAGTGTACCGGCAGGAAAACAAAACGGTGTACTGTATCCTATCCAAAGAAACCGCCCGCAACGGATATATGCTGAAGCCCGCCGTCAGCTGGAACCGGCTGAAAAAAGGCTTTACCTGCCCGGTGTGCGGCGGCGTGCAGGAGATGAGCGTTTTCGACGGCTCTTCTTCCTACCGAGTAAATGCCGACGCAGGCTTTTTTCGGAACGAGAACAGTAAAAACCACAAATGCCAGTTTTGCGGCGAACCGCTGTGGGAGATGCTCAATCCGAACGATCTCGCTCCAGAACGGAACGAATGGGTGCGGATCGGTGGGTATGGCTATGTCCACCGCCGTTTTCCCAACCAGGCGCTGGTGTCGTGCAAAAGCAAGGAGCATACCGCCAAAATTGAAGAGGTGTTAAACAACCCCCAGGGCGTATTCCCCGCCCGCGGCGCGTATGACCGCTATCCTTTATCTTCTTACATCAAAAAAAGGATACGGCGGATCGACGCGCTGATCGTAGACGAACTCCACCAGTATTCCGGGGAAAGCGCACAGGGGCAGTCCATGGCGGAGCTTGCCGGGATTGCCGGTAAGGTTATCGGCATGACGGCCACACTGGTAAATGGTTATGCCAAGGGCATTTTCTACCTGTTGTTCCGGCTAAAATCCCATCTCATGCTGCTGGATGGCCAGGAATACCGGAACTCCCGCAGTTTCTGCGAACAGTACGGCGTCATGGAAAACGTATACGAGGTGGATGTGGCGGAGTACAACGCCGCCTCCAAGGCCTCCAAACGCAAAGTTCGGGAAAGATGCCTGCCCGGTATCTCCCCCATCGTGTATTCCCGGTTCCTGATGGAAAACGCCGTGTTTTTATCCCTGGCGGATATGGGAAAGGAACTGCCGGATTATGAAGAAATCCCCTTGCCGGTCCAGATGCCGGACCAGGTGCGGGAGGAATATGAACGGCTGGAAAAGGAATTCAAGCGCATCATCCGGGAGTTTCCGCAAATTGGAAACCGTATCATGTCGGCTTATCTGAACCTGCTGTCCGCCTACCCGGATCAGCCGTATGGCCATGAGCCGGTGTATAACCCACTGGTAAAAGATAAGAAGGACGCCCTCATTATTCCCCAGGATACCGGCTCCCCGGACAAAACACAGCCGAAGGACGACGATGTTTTGGAACTGGTGGATCGGAAAATCGCTTCCGGCGAACGGGTCATCATTTACACCGCCTGGACGCGGCTCGATACCCAAAGCAAGCTCCATAAGCTGCTGACGGAAAGAGGAATCCGCACGGCTGTTCTGGATCAGAAGGTTCCAACGACAAAACGGGAAGCATGGGTAGACAAGCGTATTCAGGAAGATACCAAGGTGCTGATCGTCAATCCAATGTTAGTGGAAACGGGCTTGGATTTGAATGCGTTTACCACGCTTATTTTCTATAACGTCGCCTACAACCTGTATATTTTCCGGCAGGCATCACGGCGCAGCTGGCGGATCAACCAGACGGCGCCGAAGGTAGAAGTATATATGTTCTATTACCAGGACACCATGCAGCAGCGCGCTCTGCGGCTGATGGCGTCGAAACTCAGCGCCGCAACGGTGATCGAAGGCAACGTTTCAGAAGAGGGCCTCGCCGCCATGTCGTCCTGCGAGGATATGACCATGCAGCTTGCAAGGGAACTGGTGTCGGGCCTGAAAGAAAATGTCGGTGAACTGGCGGAATCCTTCCGAAAAATGGCAATCCACGGAAACCGGCAGGAGAAAGCGGGGCAGCCGCAAAAGGCGGCTCCCAAACCTTCAGCGCCGCCGTCGGAAAAACCGGAGGCCAAGCCAAACCCGGCGCTGCTTACCTTTATCAAACAATTTCAAACATCAGAAAGAAAACCCATCGGAAAATCCGACGATACAGGCCAACTCAGCATTTTTGACCTGCTGGCATCGTAATCCGGGGGCTTTTTCTTTTGGAAGGAGGAATTTTCCATGCAAAACCCATTTCAAGCACAGGCCATGATCCATTCTCTGAACAGCAAACGGGACGTGCTGATTCTCTCTTTTGAGGATATCAACCATTGCCGGGCGGTGTTCGGCAATAAGCTGTGTACTGCCGTCTACAACCCTTATGCGGGACTGTTTTATGTGGATGACGTGTATGGCGTGATAGAAGAATGGGACAGTGAAAACTAAAAGCAGGAGGATGAAAAAACATGAAGCTGAAAGAACTCAATACCCCGTTTGAAAAGAAACGGATGCTGGCCTACGGGCGTGACGGAAATACAGCCGTCCGCCGATATATCGAGGTCCAGCGAATCACCGGGAACCTGTATAAAAGCCGGACAGAAATCGTAGGCTGGGGCTATGAACAGTGCCGGCTGTACCTCTTCTTTCCCGGTTGTCCTGCCGGACTTGATCTCGGGCATCTTTCCTTTTTCGGGGAAAGAACCGTGGAGGACATGGAGCAGGACTATACCGCAAACGGGCTGGACTCTCCGGAGCATTTTATCGAAACAACGGACCGGCAGGCGGCGGACGGCGGCTTTATCGGCAATACCCTGATCGAGTTTGTGAAAGGCTGGTCGCCTAAAAAAGCGGAGGAATACGCCGCGATCCGCCAATCCCGTCTGGATGAGCTGGAGAACAGGCGCGCGCTGGAAGCTGCAAAACGGCTGGAAGAACGAAAAAAGCAGGAGGAACGGACCAAACAGGAAAAAGAAGAAAGAAAAGCCTCCCTGCTCGGCTGGGGGGACACTATGCCGGAGCTTCAGTTGAACCGGGCGCTTGCCGTGCTGTCAAAGCAATACCGCTACGACGGTACTGTGAAAACAAGGCGCCGGCATGTAATCGACTGTGTGGGCGAAGGATATCGGCCTGAATATTGGGAGAGCCGGAAGGAATACCGGCTTGTCCGCCATGAAGACAGCGCCCTTATATCTTACCCTATCACAAAAACTGAATATGCGTTCGCACTCTATTTATGTAACGAAAGGATCAGTCAAAATGCTTGAATCGAGAGATTTCATGAAGACCGAATTTTGGCTGGAATAACGAGGAGGAATCCCATGAAGTTTACAGTAAACCGGCTGCTGATGTACCAGGCAGTCAAAACCGTATTGAAAATCGTCCGGCCAAACAAGGAAATCCCGGAACTCGGCGGCCTGCTCATTGAAGCGGACGAAAGCAGCGGTATGCTCACGATAACGGGTACAGACATCCGCACCCATATCCAGCGGCGGCTGCGGCTAGAGCATATTGAAGAGAGCGGCGGCATGATTTTGAAGCCGATCCTTGCGGAAATGCTCTATCTGCTGACAGATGAATTTGTGGAGCTTGAATCTGAAAAGAATCTGGTGACGCTGCGTTCAGGTTCATGCCAGTATACCATTTCCAGCTTAGCGGCAAAAAGCTTTCCAAAACTGCAAATTCCTTTCCCGGAGGATACCATTCAGGTCAAGGGGATTAATTCCCTGATCCGGCGTACTGTGTTTGCGGCGAACGGCGACAACATCGATTACAACAGGGCGGGTTTTTCTTACGTCAAAATCAGTTTTCGCGGCGGCATGGCCACAGCGGAAGCGACAGATGGAAGCTGCATAGCCGTTACCGCCTCTCCTCATTGTGCTGACGGCGATCTGGACATGATCCTGCATGAGAAGGCTCTGACGGTACTAGACAGCGTTGTAAATCCGAACGAAGAACTGTATGTGGGAATTGTCGGGAAAGTCGCGGTTTTCATGAAAGAGGACCTGTTCTTTTCCACCATGCTGTTTACCGGAAATTATCTGGAAGCCAGCAAGCTGCTGAGCAATTTTCATGGGAGCTATCAGGCGACCATAGACGCAAAACAGCTGTATGAACTGGTGTCCGGCCTTTCCGTCATTTTTGATACTAAGGATGATAAATGTATTAACCTGCGGATAGAACCGGACAAGGTCTGCGCCCAGGTTATTACCGGCAGATGTTCCTCGGCTTCCCAAGTAAAAGCAGCAGGAACGATTCCGACGCCGGCAGATGGTTTTCATTACCGGCCCAAGTTGCTGACCGACTGCCTGCGCCGACTGGCCGGTCCGGTCCAAATGGAGATTGACCAGCAGGGATTTGCCGTTATGAACGCAAATGGGAGCCGGTATTTTATCTCGCCCAGAGGACCGGCGCGGATTTACCAGGAAGAAAATCCGGAAAAGAAACCAAAGGGAGCATCCAAAAAAGCCAAAACAAAAACCACCGCTGCAAAAGCGGCGTAAGGAGGACATCAAATGGTATTAAATCTTGGAACTTTGACAGCAACGTGCGGTATATCAGAAGGGGCGAGCTCTCCAATGCGGACAAGCGAGCCAAAGCTGCGGCAATAGCAAATGGATATGAAATCCTTGGAGCATATGCCAGCAAGGAGCTTCGCGCAAAAATCTGGATTATTACAGAAGCGGACAGAAGCTATACAACCGTCTTGTTCCCATCTGAGTATTAAAACCAAACCATATTCAAGGAGTGAAATTATGCTGAACCAAAAAATGAACGCCGTAATCAGTGAAGTCTGCGAGGGGCTTGCCGAACGGAATGAGTTGGTACATACCATCGCCCTGGCTTTACTGACAGGGAAAAACCTGTTTGTCCTTGGAAAACCGGGACAGGCAAAATCCCAGGCCATCGATCTGTTCCGAGCCCATATCAGCGGCGCAAAACAATTCGACGCCCTCATGAGCAAGGGGATCGACCAGGAACAGCTCTTCGGACGGCTGGATCTTGCCAGCATTGTCCCGGGCCATGTGTCCCATTCTGTTCTGGAAAAGGACGAAGGATATCAGAAAATGGTCCGGTACATGGAACGGCTGCTGGGAGATGCCGCCAGGAATACCGAAAGCGGAAGATTCCAGGCGGCCGGCGAACTGCAAAAGAAAATGGAGGACTACCGAAAATGCCTTGCCGAGCTGCACAGCGGCGTACCGGAAATGCTGACCGCGAATAAGATACCGGAAAGCCATATCTGCTTTTTAGACGAAATCTTCAAAGCGAACGACGGATTGCTCAACAGCCTGCTGAAAGCCCTGAACGAGCATGTCTACACCAACGAGGGTGTTACGGTTAAAATTCCTGTTATCAGCTTTTTCTCCGCTTCCAATGAGATTCCAAACTTCAATAATCCGGAGGAAAAATCGCTGCGGGCGCTGTATGACCGCTTCGACTTCAAGGTTTGCACCAAGTATGTCGAAGACAAAACAAACCGTATGAAGGTTCTGCATCAAAAACAGCAGAATATGCTGCCGCCCCTACAGGCCGTCATTTCGCTGGAAGAACTCTATGCTATGCAGGCGGAGATCCGGCTGGTAAAAGTACCGGACGGTATCAACGAACTGGCGGACAACATCCTGTGCGAACTGCGCCGGAAGGATATCCCGGTAAGTGACCGTACCTACTTCAACTATTCAGCGGTCGTGCAGGCCGAAGCCTGGCTTTGCGGAAGAGATACCGTAATCCCCGCGGATATGGCGGCGCTGGTCAACTACCTGTGGGACAAACCGGAACAGTCGGAAATCATCCGCGAAACGATCCGGCGGTTGACGGAAAACCCTCTCGGGGATCAGATCGACGCCATTTTAGCCGAAGCATATCAGGTACAGCAGGCTTTTGAAAATGCAGCGGACAAAAACCATGCTCTGCTCGCTCTCCGCAGCCAACTGCTGCCTCTGTACGAACAAAGCGTTTCGCTGAAAGACGGACTGGCGGAAAACGACGCGGCTGCCGCTTCCGTGGATGGGCTGATTTCCACGCTGGAAACCATCAGTAAGGACGCTCATGCGAAAACTGCTTTTACCTATGTTCCGCTGGAGGAACTGAAGGTCTACAAACAGATGAGTGCCTAAGTGCTTCGGGAAGGAGACATATCATGTCAATGGAATATATCGATTCATCCTTCTGTCCGTTTTGTGAATGGTACAACGCGTTGAAAAGCAGAGATAAGTACTACGAAGACGGTCGGGACGGCAGAAGCTGCGTAACGGAATTCAAATACGGTGCGGCCTTGGTACACGAAACATACTACGATGGCATGTTTTCTGGCTGCACGACTTATGATCCACAACCCCTCAGCTATTGCCCAACCTGTGGGAAAAAGTTGAACAAATGAGTTTTGAAAATGCAAAATAAAAAGGAAAGAGGTTAATAACAATGTTGAACAGAATTACCATCACTGGAAGGCTGACACATGATCCGGAGCTGCGGACTACCCAAAGCAATATATCCGTCACCAGCTTTTCTATCGCCTGCCAGAGGAATTTCAAAAATGGAAATGGAGAACGGGAAACTGATTTTTTTGATGTAACAGCCTGGCGCTCTACTGCGGAATTTGTCACGCGGTATTTTTCCAAAGGCTCCCTGATTACCGTTGACGGCCGGCTGGAAAGCCGCAAATATACCGACAAAGACGGTAACAACCGTGTGGCAATCGAGATCAAAGCCGACAACGTGTATTTCGGGGAGAGCAAGGAGAACAAGGAGACTAGCCAGACTTCCGCCTCACCAGTTAGTAACAGTGAGGATTTCGTTCCCGATTTTTCTACCGCGGAGGTCACGGGAGACGATGATCTCCCTTTTGACGAGTTTCCTCCGTTTCCCGGATAACCCGAGGCGGAACGGTATGCGGGCATCCCGCCCGCATACTATCCCGTCGTTTTGTGAACGACCAAGCCATATAACTGAAGGGGGGAATATCCTTTATGAGAGATCGATACCAAAAGGAACAAGATCTGCCGCTGGCGGAAAGATGGCTGGAAAACTACCTTTTAACACGGAAACAAGCGGATTCCCGCCAACTGCTGCATACCACACGGCTGACGGATCTGATCTACCAAGGCTTTGCTGCGCAACAGCCAATTAACCGCTTTTCCTCGGATAGAAATACACCGGATATGGAAAGCTTGGCAAAAGACCTGTTTGCCGCGCTCTATTCGCCAATCCTCCGTCGTAAGGATGAAGACTCTGTGAAACTGAAGGAGCGCATGTTAAGCAAGCCGCTGTTTGAAAAAATTGTCGGAAGCGGCTATTTTAACGAACTAAAAGGTTTATGCGAAGATAAGGAATTGCCGTCTTATGACGCGGTTTCTGCTTTTTGCAATGTCCTGGTTCGTGACTTTCCTGCAATCGACACTCCGGAGCTGCGTTATCTGGATGTGATTGAACAGCTGACGATGCAGGCGAAAAAAGCTATACAAGCGATCTATGACAGTCGGAACAGTCAAAAGCCGGCGTCCGCGAAAAAGCTGCTGTTCCTGTATAACCGGGCAGACCGAAAGCTGTCGCAGATCGAATGCCTTACGGCGAAAATTCAAAAAGCTGCCGTCCGGTGGGCTGAAGCATTGGAGCCGGTTATTGATACCGCTTTGCGTGCTGCTCTTCATGAAGCTTTTAAGACGCATACCATTATGGAAGCGTGGGGCAGCAGCAACGAAGAAATGCGGAATATACCGATGAATCAGACGCTGCTCAACTATGTGAAAAACAGCAAGCAGCTTCAGGAGATCGCCCGTCTGCTCGGCAGATATCGGGAATTGATCGCGGACAAGCGGAAAAACAGCTATTCTTACGGCCGGGGCGAAAAATATGACCTGACCACCGGAAACGATATCACAAACTGCTTGTCATCCGAGCTGGCCCTTTTGGGGATGGCGGAAACCGAGATTCTATTTATGCGGAGATATGAACAGAAGCGGCTGATGCAGTACCGTAAACGTACAGCCGTCGTCAAGGGCCGGGGCGATATGATCGTCCTGATCGACGAAAGCGGCAGCACCCGCAGTGTAGCAGGCTGGGCTAAGGCGCTGGCTTTAGCTCTTCTGGACATCGCATCAAGAGATGGGCGGAAATTTGCCATGGTGCATTTCGCGTCGGCAGACCGGATCAGAACCGACCTATTTGAGCCTGGGCATTACACGCCGGAGGACGTGATGAAAGCGGCGGAGCAGTTTTTTGGAGGCGGGACAAATTTTGAAGCCCCGCTGAAGGAAGCGCTTCGATTGATGGAAAACGGTTATGAAAACGCCGATATTACCATCATCACCGATGGAGAGTGTTCTCTGTCTGAAATATTCACGGAGGAGTTTCACAAAAAAACAGCCGCTTGTAAAGCGACTGTGACTGGAATCCTGCTGGATAAAGGAGGGCCTTGCGGCACGTCGCTGGAACCGTTTTGCAATAAGATTTATCATTCCAGAGAGCTTACGGAGGATGAAATCACACTCGATATTCTAAATAGTAAAGTGTCCTAAAAGCAATAAAAGCCACTGTCCCAATTAAGGACGGTGGTTTTTATTTATCACGGCATAATCTATTGATATTTGAAATGATTAATCTTAAATCATCATCATCTAATTGTTTTAATCCATTAATAGCGGTTTGTAATAATGCAGGATTATCTAATGATTCATCAAAAAATTGTGCAGGCGTTATCCCAAAATAGTCACAAATTTGAAGAAATTCCAGCATAGGCGGCAAGGCAATGCCAGACGAAATATTATACATATAACTTCGGCTATGTCCAAGATCATAACTCATTTGGTACTCAGAAACCCCTTTTTGGAGTCTTAATTGAGTAATTCTATTGCGTATGAAATCTGCTTCCAAATATCTCACCACCTATCTCTTTTATTTTACGGATAGAAATAGGTGGAATATACCAAATATATGTGTTTAATAAATCTATTAAATACATTATTTTTGGTATATTTATGTTGTTTAATTAAAGCATAAGACCGTCATTTTTACTGATCAAAAATGACGGTCTTATTATTCTAGTTTTTTAAATTATTATCAGGAATGTGTTTCTTCCGCCAATAAGGGCTCAGCATTTTTTCTTCAATAGAATTTTTCGTGTCACTCATATCCACCAAATAATCTGTTGAAACATGAAACACAACTGCCATTTTTCTTAATACTCTTAACGATGGCTCTGTTTTTCCGGTTTCATAATATGTATATGTAGACCGTTCAATCCCTAAAAGTTCACTCATTTTCTTTTGTGTATATCCATATTTTTCTCTTAATTCTCTTATTTTAAACCGAAAAGTTAAAGGCTTGTCTTCAAATTGCATAATCTATCATCCTTTATTATTCTGAAGATTCCTCAGGAGTTAATTGATCATATATTTCCCAGACTTTATTAGCTTTATCTGGATCTTTGGCAACTCCTATTCCTTCCTCATAAAAATATGCTAATTGCCGTAAAGCCGGTCTTCCGCCTCGTACCCCGGCTTTTTTTGTCCAATAAAAAGCCTTAATATCATCTTTTTCCACCAGCTTTCCTTCAAAAAACAATCCACTCATAATAATCTGGGCCTTTGGATTTCCATTTTGAGCTGCCATATGAATATAATGTATACCTTTGCTAATATCTTGAGAAATCTCAGTTCCGACAAACAGCAACTGGCCATACAAGAGCATACAATCGTCATTCAATGCTTTTATACCTTTTTGAAGATAATAAGCACAACGATTTATGTCGCGTTTAATCTTCATGCTTTTAAATTCTCCCAGACGATATGCCTCTGCTAACAAATAACATGCAAAACCATAGTTATGATCGGCAGCCAAACAGAGTAAATTCCATCCTTTCTCTATATTAATTTCGCACCCTATTCCATGTAAATTTTCTAGTGCAACAGCATAATAGCATCCTCCATAATTATGCTTTATCCCCTCTGATAGCCAATAATGAGCCTTGTCATAATTTCCATCCATAAGAAAACGTCTTCCTAGACTCTCCATGGCTTCTGTGCAGCCATTATGAGCTGCCCGAGTTGTCCAATATAAACCCTTACTCTCATTTTTTTTAACACCGAATCCTATGAAATAATACAGTCCCAAGTCCATCTGAGCATATGAATTACCTAATAACGCAGCCTTTTTAACATATTCAACTGCTTTAAATTTATCTCGGCACTCGGCATACCCAAAGAGATGATATTGTCCTAAGCTCCGAAGTGCCGAAGGGCACCCCTTTTCTGCGGAATATTGATAACATAAAAATGACGCCTGAAAAAACATATCAGCCCTTTCTGGGATTAGTTGTGCGGCAATTTGTAATGATTTCCCTATTTCCCATAACTCCCGTTCATTAACATCTTTAAAAGAACACACAAATTTTTTAATATTTTCTACATCTTTCGGTTCAAGCTCATTTGACCCTTCTTTTAGATAGTCAATACAATCCTTTTTTAATTCTTCATAATCCACAACATTCACCTTTTTGTATCAAATATCTAAATAGCAACCTGTTGCTCTTAAAATAATTTTCTTACACTTATTTTTGCCAAACCCGTCATAAAGAACTTCTCTGTCGAGAGTATCGTTCCTTTTAATTACCTCGAATGCTTCTGGCGCTATTTGTATTAGCCCTAAATCACTTATAGTCGAAATATTTATCTTACGATCATCCTCACTTATACCTGCCACAACTGACAAAAGCCTATAGTCAGGCAAACCTTCATCAATAATGGTAACTGTATCTCCCACTCTTAAATTCATCTTATCTCTTAATATTTTAGGCAATACAAAACGGCCTCTTCCGTCAAAAAAGCGCAAACTAACATTTACCATCAAAGTTGCCTTCATATTAC
The DNA here is from genome assembly GCA_018369015.1 of Clostridiales bacterium. Classification (GTDB taxonomy): domain Bacteria; phylum Bacillota; class Clostridia; order Lachnospirales; family Lachnospiraceae; genus Catenibacillus. The sequence goes on from JAGZDD010000094.1 coordinate 13,291, forward strand.
TCTGCTCTCCTACACAAAATATATTGGAACAATTCAATTATATACAACATAAATTTTTGGTACAAGACCATTCTCGAAAAAATTATAAAATTTTTTCTGATTTTTGAAGTTTTATTTTTCTTTTTACTAATATATTTCCATTTTCAGAGAGTTTTCACGACTAAATGATACCATTATATAAAATAGAGACAATTGGGGAGAATTTGACTTGAAAAATTTATTTGGCGCAATCTTACAGGAATTGAGAAAAGATCATAAAATCACCCAGAAAGATTTGGCCGACATTTTAGGAGTCACTTCTAAGACCATTTCCAATTACGAAACTGGCAGTCAATTTCCTGATCTACTGATAATAATTAAGCTGGCAGAATATTTTGATGTCAATATGGATTATTTAGGAGGCCGCACACGGATATCATCTAAATGGGAAACGATTGAAAAAGGCTTGGAAGTAAATAACTTAAACTTAAATCTTGATGATCTTTTAACACTTGATAACGAAGATAAGAAACTAATCATTTCTTTTATTAAACGGCTTAGGAAACAGAAAGCATATCCGCAAAAAAATAAAAATTCCATATAGCGTATTGAATTCTTAAGGACTATGTATTTTTTAACTTACACCAATGGTCTATTTATTTATAAAGTATGCCCTTCCTAAAGGATGGAAGGGCATACTTTATTGTGTAGCAATATGAAGTTCTGGCTGCTGCCAGTGAAGCATGTGCACCGCTTTTTCTGTGTCCTCCAGCCAAGTATCGATCATTTCCCGAAAGATAATCACCGGCATACGGCTGTGGATAAAGGAAACCGATGCATTGGCCTCTGTGGTTAAAACCAAAAAACGTCTTTCTCCCTGGAATTCATTGTAAAGTCCAGCTAAATATAAGGTACTGGCATGAGGAAGAATAAACCGGTATTTGACTTTTTCCTGATC
>JAGZDD010000095.1 GCA_018369015.1 Clostridiales bacterium
AATAGCTTCTGGCGGCTCTGCCGGCTTGTATTCAAGCTTTTATTTTTCAGTTTCCCTTTCCCTAAGCAAAGCTCTCAGCCGCTCCACCTCTTTTTCCGCGGCTTCGGCGCGCCTTGCCTCTTTCTTTGTATTCTCACGCTCCAAATCTCTGCCTTGCTGGATTCCCCTCTCAAAGTTTTCTTTATCCCGCTGCAATAATTTCATATACTCCCGCCTCCATTCCTGATTGGTGCGCGCCTTATGCACAGCGCTGTCCAGCCGGATTACAAATGGGTTGTCCGAAATATTTCCATTAAGATAGCTAAGAAATGCCTTCATGTTCTCTGAGGCCTCAGAAACATCTCCTTTGGAATTTAAAAATATTTTTCGGGTTTCATCCCGTAAAGCCAGCTTTGGATTCTGAATACAGCGATTTTCAAAAGTATACATATACCTGTTTTCTCCAAACAAATCAAAGGTACATATAAATATAATAATACTTTTATTCAGCTCCCGATACAGCGCGCCTTTTTCAATAAGGTCAAGGTCAATCATGCCCTGGTAATATCTGCTTCGTTTCGGCAAATCCCCGGTATTTGTTGTCTGCATTTCAATATTGTAAACCGTACCTAAAAAGTCTCTGACATACACATCCAGCCGAACGCTTTTAGCATCAACCGTCATATCAATACTTTTTTGTTCCTCCGGATATTCAATGCGGTCAATTTCGATGTTCAAAATTGTTTCCAGCACCTGTCTGCAAATCTCAGAGTTTCGCATGACCTTTCCAAAAAGAAAATCATTGGTAATGTCCAGTTCTTCCCATGGTGTTTCATGCATATTTTCCATTTTCTGCATTTTCCACTACTCCTGTTCATATCCTTCAATTTTCTTATCTTTAGTAATAGCATTTCGTATAATTATATTATACGGGTATCTATTCTATGGCGCAACTAAAACCTTACCAGAATGCTGTCAAATCGTAACAGTTCAGCATGGCTGAACTGTTACGTCAAATCTCATACACTATCACACTGACTGTTCCCGGCATTTCACCCAGGCGAATATCCATCCGTTCATCACCGTTTAAAACGCGGCCGCCAATAAAGGCTCCATTTTCGATACGGCCTTCCCTGGCCTCCCCAATAATAACTTCCTTACGGCTCCCAAGCTTTGGATAAAATTTGAAGGAATACCCCATTCCGGTAAATAAGAACTGGTCTGTTCCAAGCTCATAGACAATTCCGGCGGCTACCGGCTTTCCTGCCTCCTTGCGGTCGTAGGATATGACGATATCATATTTTTCAAAGGCCAGTAAAATGCCGTCGTCTGTATCGCCGCGCTTTACAAAGGCTTTCATATGCTCCGTATTCCGGTGCTGTAAGTATAACGGTTCCATATGTTCAATAAGTTCATAAGTTTTTGACAAATACGGCGCCGTCTTGCTGCAGTCCATAGCGCTCATATCAATATTCAGAGCCATCATTACAAATAAAGGCGGCTTCTTCAAATTTTCGGGAGCTACATTCAAATCCTCAATACCAAAGGGCGAAACACCAATCGCATAATTGTGTCCAAAGGCATACAGCAAATAGCTGACAGCCCCGGGATCTTTGCGCACCTCCGGTACAAACAGCGGATTGTCCGGCGCTGTATATTCATCCATCACATCGGCAGTATATGGCACATAAATGTCAGGAGCCAATGTAAATAAGGACGGCGCACAGTGCTTCCACATTTTCTTCATTTTCATCACCGGGCCGCCGCAGGGATACGTGCCAGGCCGCCACGGATGCTGCTCAAGCCAGGCGTTGGCATACATTGGAATCGGATATTTTTCCTGTCCGGCCTTTGCAATCGTTTCAATAGCATTGGCATAGCCCCAGGCCATGAACAGCTCAGAAGCGTTTTCTCCAAATACTTCCTCCCAGGAAGTTCCTGCCATATTGGCAGGAAAACGGCCGTCATTTTCAAAAAGCTGCTTTATATCCCTTGGAACCGGTGCTTCGTACAAGCTCTGGGCGAAGCTGTTAAAATCCCGCTCCGTATGCAAAACGCCAATTTCATTTTCAATCTGTACAAAAAGCACTGTATTTTCCTCAGAGTCCACAGACCGGATATGTTCCATCAGCATTGAAAAAGCATCGGCGTCCTTTTTAACCGCAGCCCCGCAAAACGGAGAAATTGTATTAAGCTTATAGCCTTTTGCGTCTTCGGCCCGAAAATAGGTTTCATTATTGGTTTTCATCCACATAGGTACATAATTCGATTCTGAATTTTTCCACAGTCCAAACCACAAAATAACAAGCTTCATCTGTTCCCGGCGGGCCTGTGCGATCAGCCCGTCAACAACAGAAAAGTCAAATTTCCCTTCCACGGTCTCAATCGTTTCCCAGGCTACCGGAAGCACCACGGTATTCATATTCAATCCCTTCAAATAAGGCCATACATTTTCCTCCATATACTCAAGACTAGAGGAACTGGAATTATGCAGTTCCCCGCCCCTTACAAAAAAGGGGCGTTCGTGTACAAATAACGTTTTAATACCATTTTGCTCACCAATGTAAGGTAATTTTGACATTTTATTTTCCTCCTGCAATTTTATTGTATAAACTTCAATCTCCAGGCACAGCCAGAGCCGCCATATGTTTTGATATATTAATATCATATCACGCCATATAGCATATATCTATCACATATTATTAGGATTATATATTAAAATATTAAGTTTTTCAAAAAGAAATGACACTGTAAATCGCTCATGGTATACTGGAATTGCTTAAAGCATTGCCGCTGTTTTGGTTTTTACTGCCTGCGGTAATAGCAAATAAAAGAATACGAAAGTTAGGAGGAATAAATAAATGACAGAAAAGGAAAAATCCTACGCAGGATTATTATATCAGCCAAACGACCCGGAACTCACCTCGGATCGTGATAAAACTGTGCAAAAATTATACGACTATAATCATCTAAATCCGCTGGATCATAAAGCGAAAGAACAGGCGATCCGCAACATTCTTGGAAGATCAGGAGAAAATTGCACGGTACAGCAGCCTCTTTTTTGCACCTATGGCTACAATGTTACTGTTGGAGATAATTTTTTTCTGAATGTCAATGGGAAGCTTATGGACAGTGGAAAAATTACGATTGGAAATAATGTATTTATCGCTCCTGATGTCTGCATTATTACTGAGGAACACGCCATGGATATTCCTTCACGCAATGCCGGCCTGGAATACGCGCGCCCCGTAACTATCGAAGATAACGTATGGATTTGTACAGGCGCTTTAATTTTGCCGGGAGTCACCATTGGTACGGGCAGTGTTATTGGCGCAGGCAGCGTTGTCACCAAAAATATTCCGCCAATGTCGCTTGCTGCGGGAAATCCCTGCAAAGTTATAAAAAAGTTACAGGCCGGCGTGCCTCAAGAAAAAGATACAGAAAAATGAGCCGCCGACGCGTCTTAAGAAAAGATCACAGATAGGCTTTCTATAAAGCGCCATTGAAGAAGCTTTATGGAAGGCCGATCTCATCGTCTGGCTCAATAGATTTTTCATTAAGCAGGGCAATCCCTTTCCGCCATTCTGTCAAACGCTTAGTAAGTGCCAGAGCGCTCCCTAAAGGCAAAATACATAAAAGCACTGCGGGTACGTTCCACAGCCTTACAGCAAGGCAGCCAAACAAAACGCCGCTATGGAAAAACACTAAAGTTATTGTATAAAAAGCTGCCTTTGCCCTCTGCTTCTCATCTTTTGTACGGATATATTCCGTCCATCCCAAAAGCATTTGCTTAATATTATTTGTAGAAAATATCGTTGCGCTATTGTAGCCTTTGGCCCCGGCAAAAATCCCCCACTGAAATGCCGTTACGCAAAAAATAGGATATAAAGCAACAATTGGATTCAACGTTCCAGGCAAAACTGCCGCTATAATAATCCCGGCAGCCTCTACAATAATGCAGACGGGGCGCACATCGCCTTTATAGCTTTTCGACAGCAAATATGCCGCTACTAAAGCCGCTCCATAAATCAGCAGAGCTAACAGACGAATTAAAAGCTCTGCCAAATTTCCCTGTGTTCCGCAAATAATCGCTTCAATTAAATTCCCTGTCTGGGCGGAGCCAAAATTCCCGCCCCGCAAAAGCAGGGCATATGCGCCTAAAAAGCCTCCGATAAAACACATGTTATAGTGCAGAGCCGTATCTGTTTCATTTCTTAACCATTTCACATTTAATCACCAGTAAACAGGATAACACATTGACGCCATAATTTAAAATACATATAATATATATTATACGATACTTGAAAGGTATGATATATATGGAATTAAGAACGCTCAAATATTTTCTTACGGTTGCGGAAGAAAAAAATATCACTCATGCCGCCAAAAAGCTGAACATTTCCCAGCCGCCCTTAAGCCGTCAGCTCGCCCAGCTTGAAGAGGAGCTTGGCGTTACTCTGTTTATCCGGGGGAAACGTCATATACAGCTCACAGAAGAGGGAAAATATCTGGCACAGCAGGCACAGCACATTCTTAATATGGCACAGCAGACATGCCAGCAGCTTGTGGAAATGAAGGAGCAGGCGGTCAAAGGAATGTTGCTGCTTGGCGTTACAGAAACATGCAGCGCCAGCATTTTGCCTTCCATCCTTCCGAAATTTCGCAGGCTGTATCCCCAGGTAGCCTATGACATATGGTGCGGGAGCAGCAGCGACATCGGTCAGCGCATTGAGCATGGGCTTCTTGACATAGGTATTATCCGGGAACCTTTATCCATGGAAAATTTTGAATCCAGGTATCTCACCGATGAAGCGTGGATAGCCATTACTGGGAAAGGCCATCCACTTTCAAGGTCAGCTTCGGTCAGTTTAGACCAGCTCTGCCGTGAGCCGCTTTTCATCCCATCAAGGCAGCCGCTCCAAAATGAAATCCATCATTGGCTTGCAGCACTTTCAGACACCTACGAAATCGCCGGGATGTACAATCAGATTTCAAGTATAATCCCTCTGATCGCCGGAAATATGGGCGTCGCCATCTGCCCGGAATCGGTCAAAAAATATACCGATGACCGGCGGCTTTCTTATCTGTCTATTAAAAAGCCGCAGCTAATCACCGGTTTATATATGATCTGCGCCCGGAGCCGTTTAAAAACCCCGGCAGCAAAAGCCTTCTGGGAATACGTCACTGCCATTTTCCCGCCCCGGCAGGCCTAGTATAATAAATCCCAATCGTAACGATTTCGTTTACAATGTTTGGGCCCTATATAGTCAGCAGCGGCGCCCCGGAAGAAATCAGCCTTGTCAGCGGATCGCCCCACGGGATCACTTCCATTCCCAAATCCTCAAGCTGCTTCTTAACGCCAAGATTTTCGGCGCAGGCAATACACGCAGAAAATTTAACACCTACATGCATGGCCATGCGGATTTTCTCCTGAATATTTTCATCCTCAGCCACATATTTTGCCGTAGCTCCCCAAATAATCACCGTTACCTCATCCCACCACTGATGGGTCAGGGAATTAATGGCATACATCATCACCATATTATGTGATGTCAGTGGGTCAGCATTGGTCCATAAAATGTTTAAACGTTTTGATGACATTGATTATCCTCCTCCTATAAGTTGTTACTATTCACGGCTTCGCCGAGAATAGTAACTATAAGTTTCAATATCCATACACCTCATAAATTTCCGGCATATAAACGCCGGGCTTTTCATATACAATCAGCGGTTTCTCCACCTTAATCATGGACTTTCCGCCGCGCACCGCTTCAATAAGAACCATGTTCGGCTCCTTATCCGCAAAGGGGTGTACCATCCGCATACGCTTTGGCTCCAAATGATATTTTGTCAAAGCCGCAAAAATCTCCACAAGCCTAAAAGGCCGGTGCACAAGATAAAAACGTCCGCCTGTTTTTAGCAGGGCGCTGGCGCTGGCAGCCACATCGTCTAACGTACACTTGACTTCATGGCGGGCGATAGCCTTTGCGTCCGACGGATTTTTTAGGCCATGCATGTCATTCATGTACGGCGGGTTCGATGTGACAACATCAAATTTCCCCCGCCCGAACAGCTCCGGAGCCCGGCACAAATCACCTGTGACAATATCAATCTTTTCTTCCAGATGGTTATAGGCCACGCTGCGTCTGGCCATATCCGCACTCTCCTCCTGGATTTCCAGTCCTGTAAAATGCGTTCCTGATGTTTTAGCTTCCAAAAGAATCGGGATAATCCCGGTTCCCGTGCCAAGGTCAATCGCCGTTTCGCCTTTCCCCACCCTGGCAAAGCCCGAAAGTAATACAGCGTCCATACCAAAGCAAAACTTACTTGGATTTTGGATAATTTTATAGCCATTGCGTTCCAGGTCGTCTAAGCGTTCCCCAGGCAAGAGAAGCTGCGGCTCTGCCTTCCTGCCGGCAAACAGCCAGTGGTTGCTGTGGCCAAACATTTCCGGCTTTTCGCAGACATAATAATGATATTTTAAATACTGTTCATAGCTTTCATCATCCATCCCGTTAATTTTCTCAGCCATCAGCTCGCTCACGCCGTCGGAAGCAACCTCGTGGATGATCTGAATCCCTCCGTTAAAAAGCATCCTGCGGCATTGCTCTGCGGTAAAAAACACAAATGGGAAATCTTTAAGCTTAAAGGTTTCATGGTCATAATCTTCTTCTCTAAAATAGTTTCCGTTATAGCCAAGTTCTGTTAGAATAACCATATCATTAGAAATAAATGCAAAAAACATCATCCCTTTGTCCTTGCACACCCTCTTCGCCTCGGATATGCATTTGCTCCGGTCCGCTTCACTATGAAGATGGTACAGCGGTCCAAACACAAAAACAATATCAAAAGACTTATCGTCATAGCAGGAAAGGTCAAGGGCATTTCCCTGGCGCAGATCAATAGCGTACTCTGGCCGGATTTTTTCCCGAAAGGCTCTGATATTATTTTCGGCCAGCTCCACAGCGCTGACTTCATAGCCCTTCGCGGCAAAGTAAAGGCTATATTCCCCGGCCCCGGCGCCAATATCTAAAATCCGGACGCCAGGCTTTAAATACTTTTCAATGTACCGCACAGTCGTCAAAAATTCCACCCTCGCGGCTTTAGAATGGCTCAGCCGGGTATCTTCGTTAAAAATCTCGTAAATTTTAGAAACCTGCAGGGCTTCATCCTTAATTTCATACACATCTTTAAAATCCATCCTATATCTCCTCGTATCATCATAAATAACACCGCGTACTGCCGCGCCCGCCCCGCTATGTATGAAAGTCAGCGCTGCAATTACAGCGCTGACTTTCCTTCCTTCTTTTCCAGAGCCTCCAGCTTTTTAAGCTCCGCGTCGTTAATATTAAGCTTTTCTTTTCGGCGCTTTGGCTTAAATTTCAACTGTTTTACCCGATACTCTTTTAATTCCTTCTCGTCATTATCCATTGTCACAAGGACCTTTACGGTCTGGCGCAGTACATTCACGTCGCTGACCTCGCCCTTAAGACCATCGTCTGTCGTCACAAAATCCCCGATCGCGGGCAGGCGGCTGTTAAGATATTCATAAGTTTCCTGCTCATTTTTCAAACAGCACATCAGCCGTCCGCACACACCGGAAATCTTAGCCGGGTTCAGGGAAAGGTTCTGCTCCTTAGCCATCTTGATCGACACAGGGGCAAATTCTGACAAATAGGTGTGGCAGCATAAGCCCCGGCCGCATATGCCAATCCCTCCTAAAATTTTCGTTTCGTCCCTCACGCCAATCTGGCGCAGCTCAATACGGGTTTTAAATACAGACGCCAAATCCTTAACAAGCTCACGGAAGTCAATACGTCCGTCTGCGGTAAAATAAAATAGCACTTTATTATTATCAAACGTATATTCCGCGTCGATCAGCTTCATTTCCAGCTTATGCTTTGCGATTTTTTCGAGACATATTTTAAAGGCTTCTTTTTCCTTGTCCTTATTTTTCTCCTCAATCTCGTCGTCCTCCGGCGTAGCAATGCGGATCACCGGCTTCAGCGGGGAAACGACATACTCCTCCGGCACCTGTCTTGGCCCCGTCATAACAAGTCCGTATTCCACTCCGCGGGCGGTTTCTACAATCACATGCTGTCCAGGCTCCACAGGAAAATCCACAGGATCAAAATAATAAATCTTCCCTGCGTTTCGGAAACGGACTCCAATTACATTTACCATAGTCAATTCTCCTTTATTGTCAAAAGCATCATTTCCAATGCTGTGTCAAAGTTTACATTAGCCTTTAAACGTACCTTAGCCTTTTCCATAGCCCTGATAATGTTGTCCAGCCCTTCAAACGTGGATTTTGCAGCTCTTCTTGACAATGCGCTGTATTCCTCCGGGTAAATTAAAAGATTGGGGTCATTGGTCAGCTTCAGCATTAAAATATCTCTGTACCACACCATCATCATATCAATGATGTCATAAATATCTGCTTTATATTCTGAAAGCTTTTTGACTGCGTCCATGACAACGTAAATATCCATATCATCTACATTTTTTGCCAGATTCAAAACAGACTCGTGAAGCTCGTTAAAATCCGGCGACGTCGCCATTTTAATGGCCTTGCCTAGGTTGCCCTGGGCAAAGGACGCGCAAATACGGGCCTTATAATCGGGTATTTCATAGGTATGGATCAAATGCTCCTGAATCTTCTCCGTTGACACTGCTTTCATATTCAAAGTAACACATCTTGAACGGATTGTCGGCAAAAGCATAGCCGCATTATTTGTTAAAAGCATCAAAAGCCCATAAGAGGGTGGCTCTTCAATGGTTTTTAAAAGAGCGTTCTGCGCCTGGGGCGTCATTTTTTCCGCTTCATCAATAATATATATTTTATATTTACTGCTATATGGCTTAATAGCAATATCATTATTCACCTGTTCACGAATTTCATCCACGCCGATACTTCCCGGCTTTTCATGGCTTACCCAGCGGATATCCGGCTGGTTTCCCGATTCCACCTGTTTACAGGAGCGGCACATACCGCAGCTATCGCCGTATCCAGCCTCACATTGAAGTGCTTTGGCAAATAGCTTTGCCAGCATATTTTTTCCGGTTCCATCCTCTCCGCAAAAAATATACGCATGGCTGACCTTATTGTTTTTCAGAGAATTGCTTAAATGTTCGATAATCTGTTCATGTCCAACGACATCCTTAAAACTTGCCAATGGCACTCACCCCACATTCTTTAATATATCCTTTTTTATCTCAAGAAAACACTGTTCCAATTCTATATTATCATATCTCTTTGTTATGTAACAATCTCTAATTTTTTCTTCTGAGAAATCTTCGCAGTCTGCAAGAAATCTCCGGCACATTTCAGCATATTTCGGCACTTTTTGCTGCCGTTCACGTAAAAGCGCCCGTGAAAGCCTCAGACCGTCCTCAACCTCTACATAGATAGGAACCATGACCGACGGGCCAAAAAAGTCAAGCATTTGCCGGTAGGCCTCCAATGTGCCGATCACAATGAAGTTCCCTTTGTCAAGGGCAATCTGCCCGTCATCTGCGGTAAAATACCGCCACAGCCCATGGACGGTATGATAGGCCCGGGCTTCAATAATTTTTCCAGCTGCCCTAAAAGCTTCGTAGCCCGCTTCATTAGTAAAATGATATTCCGCGCCCTCATGCTCGCCTTCGCGTACCGGCCGTGTCGTATAAGGCACAACCGTATGCAGACCAAGGCTTTCGTCCGCCGCCAGACGCTTAAAAAGCGTATCTTTCCCGGAGGCGCTCTTTCCCATCACGCAAAACAATTTTCCCATAATATCAATTCCTCCAGATTATATTATCCAAAATCATCAATAATCTGTATATAATAAGATATTTCATTTCCTGCCCCGCTCTCGGTCTTTCGCGATGCGCTTTTCCCATTAAGCCCGGCAATAAGGCCATGAACCTCAAGCCCGGCGTCTATATAGCGTAAAATCAGCTTAATCATTGATTCCGTAATGCGCTCTCCCGGCACGCAAAAAGGAACTCCGGGGGGATAAATATACAAATAGGCTCCGCTGACACGACCTATGGCTTCCTTTAATGCCACCATGCAGCCAGACCTATCCACAGCCTCCGAGATGGGAAGCGGCGGCTCCGCTACAGCTTCGCCCTGCCAAAGCCCGGCGCAAATACTCTCATCCCTGCGCAAAACGCCCGAAATGGCAAAAGCGGCCTTATGCCGGTCCGTTTTTGAGCCGCTGCCTTTGATGCCGGAGGCTTCTTCGCTCCCGGAGGCTTCTTCGCTCCCCATTTTCAGCAGACGGATATTCAGTTCCATACAGGCGCGCTGCAGCCGTTCAAAGCCCTCTTTTGTATCGCAAATACTTGTCATTGCCAGAACATAATCCGCAGAAGCCATTTCCATCTGCAAATGATAGTCCTCCCTAAAACGGTCATAAAGCCACTGGCCCATTCCCCGGCAATTTTCCACAAAAAGCACAAGCTTGGAGTCATCATAGCTGCTGCCCTCCTCCTGGCACAGATCGGCTGCCCCGAGAAGGCGTATGTATGGCCGCTTGGGCCGTGCCCCGGCTTTTTGGCTATTGGACACTGATGGGCTCCCGGCCTGCGGGCTATCAGATAATGATGGGCCTGGATTTTCTAACGCCTGGCGCAGGCGCCTAAGCCGCCTGCTGTAGCTGTCAAACAACGTTTTGGCGTTTCCTTCCAGCAGCGCCATACACTGATCAATAGCCGCCATCATTACATAAGACGGGCTGCTTGTCTGATATATTGATAAGTATTTTTGGAGCCTTTTATCATCCACCCTATGGCCGCAGCGGTGTATAAGCGCCGTCTGAGTCATGGAAGGCAAGGTTTTATGAAGGCTTTCGATAACTAAGTCCGCGCCCTGGGTCACAGGCGATGGCGAAAAGCCGGCGCCATAACCCAGATGGGCGCCATGAGCGCTGTCCACAATGAGCGGCAGACCATGGCTGTGAACAATATGGGAAATCGCCCGGATATCCGAAATAACCCCTTCATAGGTGGGTGAAGTAATGACGACTGCCTGAATATCTTCATATTCTTTTAAAAGCGCTTCAACCACAGCCTTATCTACCGCCTTATAAATACCATACTTTGGATGAATTTCAGGATAAATATAGACCGGATGAAGCCCGCACAGCTCAATGGCATTGTAGACCGATTTATGGCAGTTGCGCGCAACAAGAACGCGCCCGCCCCGGCTTGTACAGGCGGATATGGCTGACAAAAGCCCGGACGTACTCCCATTGACAAGAAACCATGTGCGCCCGGCTCCCCGGACACGGGCGGCCCTCTCCTGCGCAGCCTTCAAAATCCCTGTGGCATGATGAAGGTTATCAAAGCCGTCAATCTCTGTAATATCGATCGTATTGACTGAGGGAAGCTTCATAAACTGCGGATTTCGCTTGTGCCCGGGCATATGAAAGGGATAAGCATCCGATGCGCCATAGCTTTCCAACGCCGCTAAAAGCCCGCCGGGCCAAGGCTCCTGAGTTCCGCCGCGCTTCCCGGAAACGGATGCGGATGTTCGTTTATTCTCCATGGACACGGTCATACTCCCCGATAAATTTCTTTGTATATTCCACATCGGAAGGGCAGTCAATGTATTCGCTGCCATATTTTTGCCGTGTTTCATTGCCCTTGCCTGTAATCAAAATAACTGTCGGTTCTGTCGTTTCCATAATTGCCTTTCCAATAGCCTCTCCCCGGTCTTCGATCATCTCGTAAGGACAGCCCTGGGCCTCTACATACCTGGCAATATCCCGGGAAATGTCTTCCACTGGCTCATACCCCGGGTCTTCGGCCACAAGGTAAATTTTATCGGAATATTTCCCCGCCGCAGTTCCAAGGTCGCGGCGGCGGATATACGCCTTTTTCCCAGGGCAGCCAAAAATCGTCACAATGCGTCGGCCCTTGTACTCTTCCAGCGTTGACTCAAACAGCTTCTCAAAGCTCAATTTATTGTGAGCATAATCCACAATGGCAACGATCTTATGATCCTGGCTGTGATAAAGCTCCATGCGCCCGCTCGAGCGCGCCCGCTTAAGGCCGGAGTACATATATTCCACAGGAATATCCAGAGCATACGCAATGGCAATGGCCGCCAGGGCATTTTCCACATTAAACAGGCCCGGCATCTCTAAAACAAATTCCCTGTCAAAACGGTCACAGCTTACTTGAAATACTGTGTCCATTCCCTTTTTCCGGATACGGTCTGCCCGAATATCTGCCGCCTTGTCCGTACCAAAGGTAATCACTTTTCCGGCAGCCTGCGCCGCCTCCATAATACGCCCGGATTCATCAGAATCCAGGTTGACGCAGGCCGTCTTTGTCTGTGCAAAAATACGCAGCTTAGATTCAAAATAATCATTAAAATCCGGATGTTCTATAGGGCTTATATGATCCTCGGAAATATTTAAAAAGACGCCGACATCAAAGGTAATCTGGTCGACCCGGTCATATTTTAACGCCTGGCTGGAAACCTCCATTTCCATATAATCAATCCCGGAGTCTACAGCATTCCGGAAATGCTCCATAAGCTCCACAGCCTCCGGCGTTGTAATATGGGATTCCTTTTGAACCACACCGTCATAAACATCAATCGAGGAAATAACCCCGCTTTCCTTTTTGCCTGCCGCAGCCATATAATCATCAATAATGGCTTTAATATAGTAAGCCGTCGTGGATTTTCCCTTCGTTCCTGTAATACCAATCAGCGCCAGATCCTCCCACGGCCGGCAAAAATAAAGGTTTGCCATAAAAGGCATTGCCTTTCTTATATCTGAAACAAGGATGCAGGGCGCGCCGGCATCATAGGCCGTTTCGCTCACATAAGCAACAGCGCCCCGGGCCAGGGCCTCTTTAAGATAGCCCTCCTTAAAGGAGGCTCCTTTACATATAAATAAAGTTCCCCCGGCAACAGCCTTGGAATTATAGGTCAGCCCCTTAACAACGCATTGCTCCTGACCCTTTAAGTCATAGTTTACAAGCAAACCGGCAGCTTTAAGGCACTGGATATAAGCCGCCAGATCGTAATTTATCATTTCTTTCATCCGTTTTTCCTCCTTGATCGGCCTGTTTCCCAAGGCCATAACAGCCCTCCCAAATGGGCTGCCGCCAAAAACCGCAATGGCATGTCCGCTTACTGATATACCGCCCCTGAACGCAAAATAGATTCCCGGATGAGTACATCCATGGCGTCTAAGCAGCACTCAGGCACATTGTGAAAATGCTTGTATACCGACAGCTCTGTGCAGGCCAGAATAACAACCTCACAGCCAGACTCCTTTGTCAGCTCATCCACGACGCCGTTGAATAAATGCCTGCTTCCCCGCTCGCCGGCCTTAATTTCGTCATAAATAATATGCATGACATCCTGCTGGCGCGTCGGGCTTGGATGAACGGCCGTCACTCCTGCCCGCTCACATTCCATATCATAAATACCTGTCTGTATCGTTCCGTCTGTTCCCATAATCCCAATCCGTTTCACACCCTCATATTTCCCTTTGGCATAACGAACGCTTTCACGGATCATATGTATAATGGGAATATGGACCGCCGCCTGCATCTGCTCATAAAAATAATGCGACGTATTGCACGGTATCGCAATGTTGGCAGCTCCAGCCTTTTCAAGCGTCTGTACATCCTTTACAAGAGATTCGATCAGAGCCCTGTCATCCCCTGTCATAATGGCCTTTGTGCGGTCCGGCGTCGTCGCATGACTTAAAATAATCATATCGATATGCTCCTGATCACAGGAAGCGTCCGTATGTTCAATAACTCCGTTGTAAAAAAAATCCGTTGCCTGGGGCCCAAGGCCTCCAAGAACGCCCAGTGTCTTTAATTTCCCAAAATTTATCATAAATGTACCTTTCTGATGACTGTTCAGACCAGCCTTAAACCATCTGCTGTTTAAGGCATAAGAACGTGATCCAGTGATTCACAGACTCTTTCTGTAAATACAATCCTCCATAATACCGTCAAAAGCTTTGCTTTCCCGGCATGTTAATAATTATAGTATATCCAAAACGGCACTGTCAATGCCGGAACAGCCAGGTTTACTCATTGTTTTTAATATAGTGTAACAGTTCAGCCAGCCGAAAGTACCAGGCACAAATCGGGCTTGCACGAATTTGTGCCTGGTACTTTCGGCTGAGGGAGCGCCCGATGATGAGCAAAG
>JAGZDD010000096.1 GCA_018369015.1 Clostridiales bacterium
CCAGGGAGGAATACAATGATATTAATGATTGATAATTATGACAGCTTTGTTTACAACCTGTACCAGCTTGTTGGGAGCATTTATCCCAATATAAAGCTGATCCGCAATGATACTATGCCTCCAAAAGCCATGGAAGAATTGTCGCCAGAGGCTCTGATTATTTCACCGGGCCCGGGGCGGCCAAAGGATGCCGGTTACTCGGAGGCTGCTATCTGTCATTTTGCGGGGAAGATTCCAATTCTTGGCGTATGCCTTGGGCATCAGGCCATCTGTGAAGCTTTTGGGGGCGAGGTGACTTATGCCAGGGAGCTTATGCACGGAAAAACCTCGGATATTCATCTTGACCCGTCAAGCCGGCTTTTTTGGGGCCTATCCCCGGTGATTCGCGTGGCCCGGTACCACTCCTTGTGCGCGGCGAGGGAATCTCTGCCTTCCTGCTTAAAAATCAGCGCATGGAGCAATGACGGGGATATTATGGCGGTAGAACATGAAAGCGCGCCTGTGTTTGGCGTTCAATTTCACCCGGAGTCAGTGATGACAAAGGACGGGGCTGTAATGATTTCAAATTTTTTGAAGGAGATGATTTAAAATGATTAAAGACGCAATTATCAAATTATCGGGAAAAGAAAATCTTACCTTTGAGGAAGCCAGAGCGGTTATGAACGAAATTATGGAAGGTAAAGCGTCAGATGTGCAGATGGCCGCCTATCTGGCCGCCTTGTCCATGAAAGGGGAAACGATTGATGAGATTACAGCTTCGGCGGCGGGAATGAGAGCGCATTGTATTAAGCTGCTCCATGATATGGATGTCCTGGAGATTGTAGGAACCGGGGGCGACGGAGCAAATTCTTTTAATATTTCCACGACAAGCGCCCTTGTCATTGCGGCGGCCGGGGTACCGGTGGCTAAGCATGGGAACCGCGCCGCGTCATCAAAATGCGGCGCTGCGGATGTGTTAGAGGCTCTTGGCGTAAAAATTGCCATAAGCCCGGAGCACAGCGCACGGCTTTTAAAAAAGATAAATATTTGTTTCTTGTTTGCACAAAATTACCATATCGCAATGAAATATGTCGCCCCTATCCGTAAAGAACTGGGAATCCGCACCGTATTTAATATTTTAGGTCCGCTGTCGAACCCGGCAGGCGCAAATATGGAGCTTATGGGGGTTTATGAAGAGGCGCTTGTAGAACCGCTGGCCCAGGTCATGGCTAAATTAGGCGTTGTCCGGGGAATGGTCGTATATGGCCAGGATAAATTGGATGAGATTTCCATGAGCGCTCCGACATCGGTGTGCGAGATTAAGGACGGCTGGTTCCAGTCCTACACCCTGACGCCGGAGCAGTTTGGTTATGAACGGTGCAAAAAGGAAGACCTGGCCGGGGGAACGCCAGAGGACAATGCCAGAATTACCCGGCAAATACTTATGGGAGATGAGCGCGGCCCCAAACGCCAGGCCGTGTGCCTTAATGCCGGAGCTGCCCTTTATATTACGGGAGCTGCGCCGGATATAAAATCCGGCGTACGGATGGCAGAACAGCTCATTGACAGTAAGGCGGCGCTAAAGGTCTTAGATACGTTTATCATAGAAAGCCATAAAGAGGAGGAGCCATGAATATTCTCGAAGAAATTGCGCAAAGAACCCGGGAACGGGTAGAAACGGCAAAGAAACGTAAGCCTTTATTAACCCTTCGCGCCGAAGCGGAGGCCGCGGCAAAGGCAGCCGCTATCAAAGAGAGGGCGGGGGAAGGCAGCACCGGAGAAGGCGGGGTGTTTGGCGTACCTCCTCAAAAAGGCCTTCATGCTTTCGGGAAAGCGCTGGCTGCTCCGGGAATGTCTTTTATATGTGAAGTGAAAAAAGCATCGCCTTCAAAAGGGATTATTGCCGGCGATTTTCCATGGCTCTCTATTGCAAAAGAATATGAGCAGGCCGGCGCTGCGGCAATTTCCTGCCTGACAGAACCTTACTGGTTTCTTGGAAGTGACCAATACCTTAAAGAAATTGTCAGGAATGTAGAGATTCCGGTATTGCGAAAGGACTTTACTGTGGACGAGTATATGATTTATGAGGCCAGAACTTTGGGCGCGTCAGCAGTACTTCTTATTTGCAGTATTCTGGATGACGGCCAGCTTAAAGCATTTACAGAACTTGCAAAAGCCCTTGGCATGGACGCTCTTGTGGAAGCACACACAGAAAAGGAAATTTTAAGAGCCGTGGGCGCCAATGCCTCGATTATAGGGGTAAATAACCGGAATCTAAAGGACTTTTCCGTAGATATTGACAACAGCAGGCGTCTGCGCGCCCTGGCGCCGCCCAATGTTATTTTTGTGTCAGAAAGCGGGATAAAAACGCCGGAGGATATTGCCGCTTTATATAAAAACGGAACCGACGCCGTACTTATTGGGGAAACCTTAATGCGGGCAGAGGATAAAAAGAAAATGCTATGCTTTCTGGCAGGAGGAAGACAATGAAAATTAAAATATGCGGCCTTTGCCGCAGGGAGGATGTGGCTTACATTAACGAGGCGCGGCCGGATTTTGCCGGTTTTGTTATCCATGTGCCAGAAAGCAGGCGCAGCATTGACGTTGCCCAGCTTAAAGCGCTGTCAGCAGCCCTTGCTCCTGGCATTGTGCCAGTGGGGGTTTTTGTGGATGCGCCGCCGAAGCTTGTATGCGGCCTCCTTTTGGACGGCGTGATTGGCGCGGCCCAGCTTCATGGCAGGGAGGATGAGGCTTATATTAAGTATGTACTTTCCTGCGTTGCGGACAAAATGGCCGGCCAGGACTCTGGAAAACGGTGGAAAATGGCGCCCGTTATTAAGGCGGTAAGGGTAAGAGGCCGTGAGGATGTGATAGGCGCAAATCATTGCCCGGCCCCCATGGTTCTTCTTGATAGCGGCGCCGGCAGCGGAAAAACCTTTGCATGGCCATTATTAAAGGACATCAGGCGGCCCTATATGCTTGCTGGCGGTCTGGATGAAGAAAATATCGGGGAGGCGGCCCGGCTGCTTTCACCGTGGGCGGTGGATTTAAGCAGCAGTGTGGAAACCGGGGGTGTCAAGGACCGGGATAAAATTTTAAGAATCGTATCTGTAGTGCGGGATTTAAGGAAAGGCGGGTAAAGAAATGTCAAAAGGGAGATTTGGGCTTCATGGCGGGCAGTACATTCCAGAAACGCTGATGAACGCTGTGATTGAGCTGGAGGAAGCCTATAATTTTTATAAGGACGATGAAGCTTTTAATAATGAGCTGACCTATTTGTTAAATGAATATGCGGGAAGACCATCGCGGCTTTATTATGCCGAGCGTATGACCCATGACCTTGGCGGGGCAAAAATTTATTTAAAACGGGAAGATCTGAACCATACAGGCGCCCATAAAATTAATAATGTGATCGGGCAGGTGCTTCTGGCAAAGAAAATGGGTAAAACCAGGGTCATTGCAGAAACCGGGGCCGGGCAGCATGGAGTGGCAACGGCGACTGTGGCAGCGCTTATGGGGATGGAATGTGAAATTTTTATGGGAGAGGAGGACACAAAGCGGCAGGCGCTCAATGTTTACCGGATGCGTCTTTTAGGGGCAAAGGTTCATGCCGTTTCTACGGGAACAGCGACACTAAAGGATGCTGTTTCTGAAACGATGAGAGAATGGACGAACCGTATTTCGGACACCCATTATGTCCTTGGTTCAGTGATGGGGCCTCACCCTTTTCCGACAATTGTAAGAGATTTTCAGGCGGTGATTTCCAGAGAGATTAAGGCTTCAATACTGGAAAAGGAAGGCAGGCTTCCGGATGCGGTGCTGGCCTGTGTCGGCGGCGGCTCTAATGCGATTGGAGCTTTTTACCATTTTATCCAGGATCCCGGAGTGCGGCTTATCGGCTGCGAGGCGGCCGGGAAGGGGATTCATACAGCGCGCACCGCAGCCACGATGGCTACAGGAAGGCCTGGGATTTTCCATGGGATGAAATCTTATTTTTGCCAGGATGAATACGGGCAGATCGCCCCGGTTTATTCTATATCCGCAGGGCTTGATTATCCCGGGGTAGGGCCGGAACATGCTTATTTAAAGGATATAGGGCGGGCAGAATATGTGGCCGTTACTGATGACGAGGCTGTGGATGCCTTTGAATATTTATCACGGACGGAAGGAATTATTCCGGCGATCGAAAGCGCCCACGCAGTTGCCTATGGAAAAAAACTGTCATTAGAATTGGGGAAAGATAAGATTATTGTTATTAATTTATCTGGCAGGGGCGATAAAGATTGTGCGGCTATTGCACGGTACAGAGGGGAGAATATTTATGAGTAGGCTGTCAGAAGTATTTGAAAATAAAAAAGCATTTATTCCATTTATTACTTGTGGCGATCCGAGCCTTGAGGTGAGTGAAGCTTTAGTATTGGCCATGGAGGAGGCCGGAGCGGATTTGATTGAGCTTGGGATTCCATTTTCCGATCCTACGGCTGAGGGGCCGGTGATTCAGGCGGCCAGCCAGAGGGCTCTGGCTGGCGGGGTAACGACGGATAAAATTTTTGAGTTCGTTGACCGGCTGCGCGAAAAGACAAATATTCCCCTTGTTTTTATGACTTATGCTAATGTAGTTTTTTCGTACGGAACGGAGCGTTTTGTTAAAAAATCGGCAGAGCTTGGCATAGACGGGCTTATTCTGCCTGATGTGCCCTTTGAAGAAAAGGGCGAATTTGACCAGATCTGTAAAGCGTATAATCTGGATTTCATTTCACTGATCGCCCCTACTTCCAATGAACGTATTGCTACGATCGCCAGGGAGGCCAGCGGTTTTATTTATTGTGTTTCTTCTTTGGGCGTCACAGGGATGCGCAGTGAAATTTCAACAGATATTAAGGCAATGACAGACCTTGTAAAGAAAACAAGGAATATTTCCTGTGCTGTCGGTTTTGGGATTTCAACGCCAAAGCAGGCCCGGGAAATGTCAAAGCATTGTGACGGTGTTATTGTAGGAAGCGCGATTGTTAAGCTTTGCGGCCAGTATGGAAAAGACTGCGTACCCTATGTGGCAGAGCTTGTGCGGGAAATGAAGGCTGCAGTTTTGCAGCAAAGCTCTAAATGAGTCCGCAAATGTTACTGTTTGTGGAAATCCGTGGACAAACAGCACCTCATTAGGCTTCAGGCGTATGTAGAAGTTGAATAAATATTGAGTTTTGAGGCTGATTTTGATATCCTTAAAACAGGAACATAACGAATATACAAATGATAAAAAATGTTTTGAAATTTTAAGCATTTCCTAAAGTACAAAAGATATTATACGAATTGTACGAAAGGAAAGGTTTTCTCTTTGGATTATAATAAGTACGAAGATGCGATTATGAAAATGGTGCATGAATATTTTAGCACGGCGGTGCTGCCGTTTCTGGGGATTCACGAGCAGATTGTCGGGCAGGCGAGCAGACAAATCAGGTCATGGCCTTACTTTATGCCTTTGCAGAGAAGCTTGTCCATAACCCCAAAGATTTGTCGGAATTAAAAGAGGTGATGTTTATGACAAGGCTGGGTCAAATGTTGTTTGACGATGGCCTTGAACAAGGCCGCGAACAAGGCCTAGCACAAGGCTTGGAACAAGGCCTGGAACAGGGGCTAGAACAAGGCCGTGAAGAAGTACGGCGGTAAACAAATTGCATGAGAAACTGCTGAATGAACACAGATTAGATGATCTGAAACGGGCTATTTCCAATAGCGAGTATCAACAGCAGTTACTTAAAGAGTATAATTTATAATTAATTATACGGATGTAACACGGGCAGATAAAATATGTTCCTGGGGTGGCTGCCGAAGGCTAGGACAAAGGCCTTTGGCAGTCACTTTCTCTTTTTGAAAGTGCGTTGACGTCAGGGCTTCTATAATGTTAATATAATTTTAGTGAAAGTGCCGGACATAAATGCATATCCGCGCTGGGGGCGCCTTTGCTTTGCACAGAAGCGGTTTGCTGAAAGTTTGCACAATTAAAAAAGCAGGAGGTTAAACGACCATGGATAAGATTAAGGTTGGGATTATTGGCTTTGGCTTTATGGGCCACAATCATGCAGATATGGTTAAAAGCTTTGATGAAATGGAGCTTGTCGCTGTGTGTGATACAAACCCGGAGCAGCTTAAGGATGCGCCGGCAGATGTGAAAACTTTTGATAATGCCGATGACTTATTAAAAGAAGATATTAATGTCGTCATCATTTCCGTACCAAACCCATTACATAAGGAAATTACAGAGAAAGCTGCAAGAGCCGGGAAGCATATTATTTGCGAAAAGCCGGCGGCCATGAGTGTTGCGGAATTTGATGAAATGGTTAAGGTGACAAAAGAATGTAACGTGATGTTTACCATTCATCACCAAAGACGCTGGGACATGGATTACCGCCGTATGAAGGCTGTTTTTGACCAGAAGCTTGTTGGGGATGTGTATCTGATCAAATCCCAGCTTTACGGAGTTAATGGTAATATGCATGACTGGCATATTTATCCGGAAATGGGCGGCGGTATGCTGTATGACTGGGGTGTACATCTCATTGACCAGATGCTTCAGATGGTTGACTGCGAGATTGATACAATTTTTGCGGATGTAAAAAATGTTATCAACGAAAAAGTGGACGATTATTTCAAAATTATTATCCGTTATAAAAATGGCATTACCGCAGAAATTGAGCTTGGAACCTATTATTTGACGCCAAAGCGCGCATGGTTTATCGGAGGAAATACAGGAAGCGCTATTATTGAGAGCTTTGATGCCAGCGGAAAAATTGTGCGGACAAAGCATCTTCTTGAAAATGTGCCGGGCAAGATTACAATGACAGCCGCAGGACCTACAAGAAGTTTTGGGCCGCCAGAACCATGCTTATTATATGAGGAAGAACTCCCGACTGTAGAGTGCTGCCACAGAGATTATTTTGTAAACTTTGTCAATGCATACTATGGCAAGGAAGAACTGGCTGTGAAGAACGACCAGGTTCGCCGTATTCTATGCTTTATGGATGCTGTCAGAGAATCTGCCAGAACGAACACCGCAGTTAAATTTGAATAACGATTCAGCTTTGAATCTTTGCTTTCATCCCCTTGACACAAAAATTAGTTTGTGGTAGAGTAAGAGCAGTTTCATACAAGTACAGGCTATGAAGGGAAGAAGTAAAATTTGTGGAACCAACAGAGAGTTGCCGGAGGGTGAGAGGCGCGGGTGTACACATTTTTGAATACATCCCCAAGCCTCACACCGAAAGTTCTGCGCTAAAGCAGTTAAAAGCAAGTAGGCTGTGACGGGAGCGCCCGTTAATGCGCAGGAGTATCTCTTTTACACGTACTTCATAAGGCAGCAGTGTGTGAGCCTGCTGTGAATTAAGGTGGTAACACGGTATTGATCCCGTCCTTTTATTGATTTAAAAGGACGGTTTTTTTCTATGAAAGCCCCGGACGGCGGCTATGAGGCAGGGCGTGCTTGCACGCAATGACTCATAGACATCGGACGGGCAAGGTGGCATGAGTGCGGGGTGCTAAGCGCCGGTGTTGCTGCGTGCCAGTGGCACGCAGCAACGACCGAAGTGGAACGTAGACCGCTTGTCAGACACCGACCGGAGCGGCAGCGGAGACTCCGCAGGCACGGAGCAATCTTGGCTTTCATCCGTGGTGGCGCCGCGCGGCATGTCTGTTTACTAAAAAAGTGGCTGAACAAGGAGGAAAAACTGTAAGGGGATACTATTATGGCCTTAAAAGCGGCCAAGAAGGAGGAAATGGAAATGCAGATTTTTGAGGAATTGAAAGCCAGAGGGCTTCTGGCACAGCTTACCGATGAGGATGAGATCAGAGAGCTTGTAAACAATGGAAAGGCAACCTTTTATATTGGATTCGATCCAACAGCAGACAGCCTTCATGTGGGACATTTTATGGCTCTGTGTCTGATGAAGCGTCTTCAGATGGCAGGAAACAAGCCGATCGCCCTGATTGGCGGAGGAACAGGATATATTGGCGATCCATCCGGAAGAACGGACATGCGTTCAATGATGACACCGGAAATGATTGAGCATAACTGTGAATGCTTTAAAAAACAAATGAGCAAATTTATTGATTTTTCCGAGGGAAAAGCATTAATGGTAAACAATGCCGACTGGCTTCTTGATTTAAATTATGTGGAGCTGCTTCGGGAGGTGGGCGCCCATTTCAGTGTCAACCGTATGCTTACTGCGGAATGTTATAAGCAGCGTATGGAAAAGGGGTTAAGCTTCCTGGAATTTAACTATATGATTATGCAGAGCTATGATTTTTATATGCTTTTCCAGAAATACGGCTGTAATATGCAGTTTGGCGGTGACGACCAGTGGAGCAACATGCTTGGCGGCACGGAGCTGATCCGCAGAAAGCTTGGGAAAGACGCCTATGCTATGACAATTACCCTGCTTCTTAATTCCGAAGGAAAGAAAATGGGAAAAACCCAGAAGGGTGCAGTCTGGCTTGATCCAAATAAGACATCGCCGTTTGAATTTTACCAATATTGGAGAAATGTTGCAGATGCGGATGTTTTGCGCTGTATCCGCATGCTGACCTTCCTGCCTTTAGAGCAGATCGATGAGATGGATCATTGGAAGGGGAGCCAGTTAAACAAAGCGAAAGAAATTCTGGCTTTTGAACTGACAAAGCTTGTTCATGGGGAGGATGAAGCAGCAAAGGCTATGGAGAGCGCACGCGCCTTATTTGCCTCAGGAAACGCAGCGGATATGCCGACAACTAAGCTTAGCGATAGTGATCTGACAGATGGAAAGCTTGATATTGTATCTATTCTCGTAAAATCCGGGCTTGTTTCATCTCGCTCCGAGGGCCGCAGGGCTGTAGAACAGGGAGGCGTTACTGTGGATGGCGAAAAGGTAGCTGATTTTAAGCAGGAGTTTTCCGGGGAAGCACTTTCTGGTGATGGCATTATTGTAAAAAGAGGCAAGAAAAGCTTTAGAAGAGTTGTTGTAACAGTTTAGCCAGGTCTGCGCAATTGCTGCGCTGACCGTCAGAAAGTGAAACAGGAGTGCAAAAATCCCATCGCCGTAGGCGATTTTTAATGGATTTTTGCAGGTAACAGTTCAGCATGGCTGGACTGTTACGAGTTGTTGTGAAATAAATGTGAAATACCTTTAAAAAAAGAGGAAAAAATGCTATGATTAAGTGTACCGTAAAACTGCTGTTCAATTTTTCAATGTCGGCGGACTGGCCGCTGGTACGACGATAAATGAAAGCTGGTTTTGCGGATAACGAGCAACGATAAAATGTGAAGGAGGCATGGCATTTAGCCGTACAGAACATGGGAACAAGCAGCAAAACAAGTCAGAGTTCGCCTTTTGGCGCGGGAACGCCAGGAAAAAGAGGAAAGAATACCGGAGAAAAAAAGGACTGGACGTTTTGGTTTATTATCGGGGTTGTCGTTCTTTTTGTTGTTATCGTGGCATGTGTTTATTTTGTAAAAAAATACAATGCGACCGATAAAACATATATTAAGGTAGGAGAGCATGAGATCAATCAGGTAGAATTTGACTATTATTACAATACGATGACCAATAATTACCTCTCCCAAAATTCTAATTCTCTGTTATTTATGGGGATTGATGCGTCCAAGCCATTGGATGAGCAGACATGTATTTATGATTCCAATTTGAGCTGGAAAGATTATTTTATGCAGTCCACAGTACCTGTCCTTCAGTCCGTTAAAGCTCTTTGTGATGATGCCAAGGCGAATGATTTTGAATATGATGTGACGGATGATTATAATTCTTATATCAGCACCCTCAATGCTAATATCACTGCAGCCAATGTCAGCAAAGATTATTATTATGAACAGAATTTTGGAAAATATGCTACACAAGAGCGTTTAGAGCCGATTGTAAAGGAATATTTGACGTATCAGGCGTATTACAATAAGCTAACGGAAGATAATGCTGCGACGGATGAGGCTGTTAAAGCGGAGTATGAAGCGAACCCTGAAAAATATGATACGATTGATTACCATCTTTATTCTATGGTAGCGCAGACCGAAACGGAAGAAGAAACAACACAGAGCCAGGAATCAACAGCAGATGGTGAAACCACAGAAAGTGGGGAAACTGCCGCAGATGAAACATCTGCCAGTGAGCCTACGGAAGAAGAAAAGAAAGCTGCTCTTGATGAAGCGCAGGCCAGGGCTGAAGAAATGCTTAAACGCTATGAGGATGGAGAGGATTGGCGGGAGCTTTGCTATGAGTATGCCAATGACAAGTCTAAGGAAAACTTTGATCCCGAGAAGGAGAGTGATTCCACAGCGATTACCGGTGGAACCTCTCAGACAATCAGCGCCAACTATTTTGACTGGCTGGCCGATGAAAGCCGCAAGGCAGGCGATGGTATGGTTTACCGGGATGAAGATAATAATGCCTGCTTTATTGTAGTTTTCGACAAAAAGACGGCCTATGATCTGGAAGCGGATTCTTCCAATATTGCAGATACATTGACGTCTGAAAAGGTGCAGGAATATATTGATAATCTTACCGCTGACTATGAAGTAACAGATATGGGGAATCATTTAAAATATCTCCATAATGCTCAGGAGGAAACGGATGCTTCAAGCGGTGAGAGCGGGAATGACAGCCAGCCGGCCTCTGAAAGTGACAGTCCGTCAACGGCTGAAACGGAAACAGAAAGTGACAGCCAGCCGGTGTCTGAAACAGCAGAGTAAAACTAAAAATGCGTCCTTATTAAAAAGCAAGGTATACAAAGCTATAAACTTTGTATACCTATTTTTTTACCTGTTTTCTGCCAGGTATAATATTTGGAGCTGTTTGAGAAATATCTCGGCTGCCCTGGAAAATACCTGTGATTTTTTCCAGATCATTGCAAGGCTGGAAGTAAGGGCAGGGAAAAGCGGGCGAAAGCACAGATGGCTGCCGGTATCTGTATTTACAAGCTTATCCAGGCATAAAGCATAACCGAGCCCTTCGTCGACCATTAATGATGCGTTATAGACTAAATTGTATGTGCCAATAACATTAAGCAGGTCAAAATTTTTCCCGAGCCACCCGGAGATTTCATTATGCAATAAAGACTGGCGGGAAGTAAGAAGTGGAAGATGTTCAAGATCAACGGGAGTGATCTGTTTCTTTTGGGCAAGAGGATCATCTTTCCGCATGAGCAGCCCCCATGTATCTTTTGCCGGAAGCTGTATATAGTCATATTTATCCATATTTGCCGGCTGGATAATAATACCAAAGTCTAAAAGACCCTTATCGAGCCGTTCCATAACGTCGTCGGCGTTCCCGCTGTATAGGTGATAATGGATCGCAGGATAGCTCTGCCGCAATGACTTTGCCGTGCGGGCAATGAACCGCATGGCGTCGGTTTCGCCGCCGCCGATATAAATATCCCCGGAAACCTGCTGACTGACAGTTTTTAGTTCCTGTCCGGTTTTATATGCAAGCTCGAGCAATTCCTGAGCGCGGCGGCGAAGCAGCAGGCCTTCTGGGGTTAAGGCGATTTTTCTGCTTTGGCTCTTTCTAAGAAATAATTTGACGCCTAGTTCATCTTCCAAATCTATAAGCTGGCGCGAGAGTGTTGGCTGGGTGATGTGAAGCGCCTGGGCGGCTCTGGAAATATTTTCCTCACGGGCTACAGCCAGAAAATAACGTAAAACTCTTAGTTCCATAAGCGTCTCCTTTCATTTGTTTTTATGCTTTTGCACTCCCGGAAATTCCCTTGCGGGAATTTTGCAGTATTTTTATGCTGCTTTACGGGAGTTTGCAGAAAATATAGTTTTATTATAGAAAAGATAAATATGCTTTTCAAGCATAATAAATGATAATTTTCAAGTATTTGTCAAGGCTTTCCGGAGCTTCTATAATAAAGGTAATAAAAAAGAAAGAGGTAGAGCTTTATGGAATTGCAGGAAATATTGGATTTTATGAATCAGGGGAAGGTAATGAAAGGAAATTCTCCTATGCACCAGTTTATGCATGAAGTCAGTATTCAGGCAAGGAAAATTACGACAACGCTTAATAATCAATGGCATGAGCCTGAGGAAATACGGGCGCTTATGTCAGAGCTGACAGGGCAGGAAATTGACGAAGCATTTGGAATGTTTCCGCCGTTTTATTGTGATTTTGGAAAGAACTTAAAGATTGGTAAAAATGTTTTTATAAACTCCGGCTGCCGGTTCCAGGACCAGGGCGGGATTTCAATTGGTGACGGGGCGCTCATTGGACATAACGCGGTATTAGTAACGATTAATCATGCTGTAGATCCCAGCCGGCGCGGCGATATGCATTTCGCGCCAATTGTCATCGGGAAGAATGTATGGTTTGGGGCAAATGTTACCGTTCTTCCCGGCGTGACC
The DNA here is from genome assembly GCA_018369015.1 of Clostridiales bacterium. Lineage (GTDB taxonomy): Bacteria > Bacillota > Clostridia > Lachnospirales > Lachnospiraceae > Catenibacillus. The sequence continues at coordinate 12,353 of JAGZDD010000096.1, forward strand.
ATTGGCGATGGCGCGATTATCGGCGCCGGCTCCGTTGTAACAAAGGATGTTCCTGAAAACTGTATTTTTGCCGGGGTTCCAGCAAGGCTTGTGAAAACAATTAAGACAAATAACTAAAATGGTTATCCGTCAGAAGAACCGGGAACATTCTTTTCATAAATATTTAATACGCCAATAATATAGAAGCCCTTCGTATCTGGAATGTATATATACATACGTTCCGTGGGATAGGCAAAGGTTACTGTTTGAGCCGCAGCGTCGATAGATAGCGGCATAATAATTTTGTTACTATCTGTCTGTGCATAGATTTCACTATAACTTACAGGCCACGTTCCGTTTTCTAAGTTTATGACGATTGTATCATTAGCTTCATAACTGCTGACAATTTTGGGCTTGTCAACCAGAGGCTCTACGGTAATACTGGCAGAATAGGCTTGTTCATTATAAGAAACAACTGTAATTGAAAGCGTGCCGGAATCCTCTATTTTTATCTGGTAAGTATTTGTGTCTGTGGACAAAACATCTAATGGGTGGTTATTAAGCCAGGCTTTGATTTCTTTTACCGGGATAAAGGAACCAATATCAAGTTCAATGACTGTATTATTTCCATTTATAAAGGGCTCTGAAATATTCAGGACCGGACGGCTTAAAAGAAAAGGAAATAGTAATAGTAGTACGATGCCTAAAACACATAAATAGTGGATCAGACGCAGTGATTTTAGCATTGTAAATGCATCTTTTTGGACTTTTTGGAGAGGACTGGCCGCAGGACAGCGATTTCCTTTGAGTAAAATATTGTCAAGAAGCTGCTGGGCCTGTTCCGTGGTGAGATCATTAGGTGTTTTATGTTTGTGGCTCATAAAGAACTACCTCCTTTCATTGATTTTTCAAGGGCCTTTTTTCCATTAAGTAAATATCGCTTGACAGAGCTTAGTGAGCAGTCCATGGCCTGGGCGATATCCTCGAGGGCCATTTTTTTGAAATAACGCAGACGTATAGCCTGGGCCTCTTTTTCTGGAAGCTGTTGGAGGGATTTTATGAGTTCAGCTCTGTTTTGGCGCCGTATGAGCGCCTGCTCCGGATTGTGTGCTGTATTATCATCGGGAACATTTTCAAAATGTTCGTCATAGCTGGTGTAGGCATCGCGTTTGTTCCGCGCCATGAAGTCATAGCAGATTCGGAAATTGATGGAATGGAGCCATGAAACAAAAAGGCGGGGCTCCTTAATACACCGGATGTTTTTTAACACGGAAATGTAAGTTTCCTGGAGGGCGTCTTGGGCGAGCTGAGGATCCTTCAGATAATTACAGGCAAAACGATATTCTTTTTGATAGGTAAGCGCATACAACTCGGCAAATGCATTTGTGTCATTTTTCTGAGCACGAATTACCAGATTGCCGATATAATCAAAATCCAGTAAAGTCATTGCCGTGTCTCCTTGCGTAGAATCTCTTTTATATCCTAAAACGTACATTGTGAAGGGCTAAGATATAAAAAGTTTTAATTTCCTCTGGCAGCCGCCAAAGTAAAGCAAGCCTTATTTTGGCGGCTGCCGCGAGGGTCTAATACCCCGATGCTTGCATTGCTGCGGGTTTGATGCCCCGTATGCTTGCAGAGGGATTTAACTTGAACGCAAAAAGGCACAGAAACATCTTTAATTGAATGTTTCTGTGCCTTTATTTTTAGCGATTAAATTGCATACTAAAAGGACAGGTTTTGGGTTAATAACCTGTCTGTCTGTCTGTCTGTCTGTCTGTCTGTCTGTCTGTCTGTCTGTCTGTCTG
>JAGZDD010000097.1 GCA_018369015.1 Clostridiales bacterium
CGGGCAGCCTATTTAAAACAGCCTTATTATAAAACAGTGGATTATATGATTGCCGGCGTGGCTTTGGAAAAATCCGGTGCTATTGAATTGTTCCGTAAGATGGCACAGGACGCTTATCAGGTAACCGGCGGTATAAATATCCGCAAATTTTTGGAAAAACAGCGGCAAAGATAGCAGATGCGACGGTTAGCAGCGTTGGCTGCGCGAATCCGTGGGGCATGGCTGAATCGCTACAATTTGGAAGGAGCAGGAACATGGTACATATTATTTTATTGATTTTAAAAATCATAGGGATTGCTATTGCCGTGATTTTGGGCCTGCTGCTTCTTTGCGTCTGCGCTGTCTTATTTGTTCCGGTAAGATACCGGGGAAATTTAAAATATTATGGACAGTTTGAGGGGGAGGGAGGTATATTCTGGCTTCTCCACCTGGTAAGCATTCGGGCAGTGTATAATAGCCAAACGTCGGATGGCCCTCGTATTGTTGTAAAAATATTGGGCCGGCGTCTATTTGACAGCGGAAAGAATGAAAAAAAATCTTTTGACAATACTAAAAATAGAAAACTAAAAGAAATACCAAAAGAAAAACCAAAGCAGCAGGAGAGCGGCGCGCGCTTCCAGGAGGACGCCAGGGAAAAGCCCCCGGCTGGGAGCGGTACCCCCCGGCCAGGGAAGGAAATGCCGCCGGTACAAGAAAGAACTGCTTTGCCGCCGGTATCTGAGGGCAATACACTGCCGCCGCCGGTACCCGAAGAAAATACACTGCCGCCGCCAAAAGAAAGCAGCCGTGGTTCATTTCTTAGCCGGTTATATGAAAAGCTTCGCCGCAGTATTGCCGGGTTAGTTACCAAGGTCCGGGATTTTGTAAAGGGGCTTTTACAAAAGCTTAAAGGTCTGTTAGAAAAGCTGCGTTTTGTCAGAGACAAAAAGGACGCCATCCTTGCCATTTTGTTTGACGAAAAGAACCGGCCGGCATTTTTAAAAATAAAATATGTGGTATTTCGGGTGCTCAGACATTTAAAGCCGACGCACCTTGCAGGGAAAGCCTATTTTGGTTTTGACGATCCTGCGTCAACGGGCTACATGCTTGGGCTTTTAAGCCTGCTTTATCCTGTGTGTGAAGATCGTTTAATGCTTTATCCTGATTTTGAAAAGAAAATATTTGAAGGGGAAGCAAGCTTTGCAGGGAGACTTCGGGCCAGTGTATTCCTGTTTGCCGCCTGTCAGCTCATATTTGACAAAGAAATACGCAGGATGATAAGATCCTTTAAAATTTGCTTTCATGCGTGATGGAGCCGCGCGCAGCGCGGTATGAAAGCTTATCCGGGTAGTTTCCCGTTATATATGGAGGTAGAAAAATGGCAGAAAAAGAAAGTAAATTTCAGACGACCGTAGAATCTCTCTTTAAAGGGATGGACAGCTTTATTTCCGCTAAGACGGTCGTAGGAGATGTTGTGACTGTTAATGATACAATTATCGTTCCGCTTGTGGATGTTTCTTTTGGTGTAGCTGCTGGTGCCTGGGAGAAAACCGATAAAAACAGCGCCGGCGGCGGTATGGGAGGGAAGGTTAAACCTTCGGCGGTTCTTGTGATTTCCAATGGCGTGACTAAAATGATTCCTGTAAACCAGCCCCAGGATGCGGTTTCAAAGATTATTGACCTCGTTCCAGAGGTGGTTAATAAATTTATGCCGGGCAAGGATAAACAAAATATCGACCCGGAAGTTAAAAAAGCTGTTGATGATGCGATTGGCAAGGATAGCAGCGAAGCAAAATAGCCTGTTGCCTGGCCTGAAAAAATAAACATGCAACAGTTTATGCCACAGCTGTTACGGACATGCACATTTGGACAAAAGCACGCATAGTCTGTGGTAAGATCGCTCCTTTTGGGGGATGGCATGAAAAGACTGATCGGCTTATGTTTATTTTGGACCGCGATTGGGATGACAATAATGCTGCTGATGAAATTCAGCCTTCTGAGCTTATGTGTGCTTATATTTTTTCTTGTGCTTGGATATAACATGTTTAATTGCTGATATTAAGTGACAGTTTAGAGGCTTAACTGTTGCGATACTAGGAGGATAAAATAATGAATATTGATAAGTTTGAAATGGACACAGCGCCCTTTGAGAAAACGCTGACCCTAAGACTGCCTTCCACGGCAATGATGGATGATGAAGCTGCTGCTGCTCTTGGCGAGTGGAATAGTCCTTTAATTTATGCAGAGCATGATAAACACCATTTTTATTATGATATTACAGGGCGGGTTCCCCTGCGCAGCCAGTTAAACAAGGTTATGACAAAGAGAGATGCGGTTGCCCTTTTTGCGTCTGTTGCTGACGCGCTCTTATATGGAATGGAGAAAAATATTAATCCGAAATTTATTTTGCTGGATTCGGATCTTGTATTTGTTTCCGAGGAAACCGGAAGCCTTAGATTTATATGCGTTCCTGCGGTAAATCACGGCCTTCAGATTAAGCCATTGCGCAGCTATATCCGGGAGCTGCTTGTAAATATGCAGTATGACGGCAATGAAAACCTGGAATATATCGGAAGAATTATCAATTATCTGAACCAGAATAAAAAATTGAATCCGGCTGATTTTATTGATTTTCTGGACAGCCTGGAGCAGGAGGATGGGGTTGGACAAAAATCTGACGCCGGGTTTGATAGTGCGGGGGATATGGGCTTTGCTTCTAAAAAACCGGAACCGGATATGATTCCTTTAGAATCACTGGCCGCTGATAAGGACGGGGCCGGCTTTAAAGCTTCCGGAACGCCGGAGCTTTCTTTTGAGCAGGATGTGAAGTCTTCAAAGGAAAATGATTTGAATATTCCTGAAATCCGATTTGACGATGCTCCTGTTTCCGGGAAAACACCTGAATTTGGAGCTCCTGAGGAATATCCTTATATGATCCGTAAGAAAAACGGTGAAAAAGTGGTCATTAATAAGGATGAGTTTAAAATCGGAAAAATTCCGGGAATGGCCGATTATCTTTTGACCGATAATCCGGCGGTCAGCCGTATGCATGCAATTATACATAAAATTGACGGCGCTTATTATATTTGTGATAATTATTCCACCAATGCGACCTTCTTAAATGGCGAACAGCTAGAAGCCAGAAAAAATTATATCCTGCTTAACGGTGTGCGTATCAGCTTTGCCAATGATGAATTTACCTATTATATAGATTAACTACTGACGGATGTTTACAAAAGATAAGGGGTTATCGGATGAATGAACATGAAAGAATGGAAATGTCGCGCAGGCGCAGCCTTCACAGGCAAAGACGCAAAAAAGTATGGATTGCTATTGTTTCTGCCGCTGTGATTATCGGGGGCGCTGCGGCATTTGTTATAGCTATGACCTGCAATAAAAGAGCGTCGGCAGATGGCCGGACGCCGGGAACTATAACGATTGCCGGGAAGGAATCCTCGGGCGGCAATGTGTCGGCTTCCTTAGATACGGGGGAGACTGCCGGCCCTGGGGAAACGAATGTACAAGGGGAGTCTAACGCTCAAAAGGATACGAATGTGCCAAGGGAAACCAGCACGCAGGGAGAAACAAATGTTCCGGGGGAAGACGGCGCCCAAATTGAGGCTGTTTTAGCCAGGGCAAAGCATCTGGCGGCCATGTATGATTATGATAAGGCAATGGAGCTTGTGAAAGCCGTCGAAGGCTATGACAGTAATGAGATACTTTTAGCGGCAGTGTCAGAATTTGAAGCTGAAAAAGAAAAGCTTGTTCCCTGGACGGATATGTCCAGCGTGACACACATTTTTTTCCATTCCCGGATCTGGGGTTGCAAGACAGCTTGTGTGGCTTTGCAGTCGGACATTGACGGCTACAATATGTATATGACAACCGCAGAGGAATTTAAGAAGATTATTCAGTCTATGTATGACAAAGGCTACGTTATGGTCAGTCTTCACGACCTTGTCAAGGAAACAAAGGATGAGAATGGGAACGTCGCTTTTGTTCCTAATGATGAACTGCTTTTGCCGCCGGGGAAAATACCATTCGTTATGTCTCAGGATGATGTGTGCTTTTACCACTACATGGACGGCGACGGTTTCGCAACGAAAATTGTCATTGGGGAGGATGGAAAACCGACCTGCGAATATGTCCAGGAGGATGGAACTACGGTTACTGGAGATTATGAGCTTGTACCGATTTTGGACAGGTTTGTTGAGGAACACCCGGATTTTTCCTACCGAGGGCGCAAAGCGATTCTTGCCCTGACCGGTTATGACGGAGTGCTTGGCTATCGCACAGATCCGGAATATAAAGATATTCATTCTAAACATCTTGTGGCGGATCAGGTACAGTTTCTAAAAGAACACCCAGATTTTAACTGGGAGCAGGAGGTTTGGGAGGCTAAGAGGGTAGCTCAGTGTCTTAAAGAAAACGGCTATGAATTTGCCAGCCACACATGGGGGCATATTTATTGTGATTCCTCGTCCATGGACAGCCTGGCCGCAGATACAAAGAAATGGGAGGAGCGGGTCGTTCCGATTGTTGGTGAAACAGATATACTCATTTTTCCTCATGGCGCGGATTTTGGCGACTGGCATGAGTATTCTGCCTCCAATGAACGTTACCGCTTTTTTAAGGATCACGGTTTTAATTATTTTTGCAATGTGGATGGCAACCGCTATTTTGTCCAGATAACTAAGGATTATGTGCGCACAGGACGCCGGAATGTGGATGGCTACCGCATGTATGACGCTATTGTCCATCCAGAGCGGGAGTGGTTTGGCGACCTGTTTGATGTCAACGCTGTCTTTGACAAGCAGCGCCCTGTTCCTGTGCCGGGAGTGGAGTAGTGCCGTAAATATCATTATTCAGCCATGCGCCGAGTTTTGCCCTCCCCAGCCCCATGGCTGAATAGTTACAAAAAAACAGGACACTGTGAAATGAATTTCACAGTGTCCTTAAATGTTCATAAAAAAATTGTAACAGTTCAGCCCGCGCCGTTCGCAAAGCCGCGCTCACGCGCTTTCCGCTGCTTCGCAGCCTCCTTTGCTCATTATCGGCTGGCTGAACTGTTACAAAAAATTAAGCTCTTTCAACTAAACCGGACTTTAAGCAGGAAGTACAAACATACATCTTCTTTGCAGCGCCGTTTACGTTTACTTTTACTTTTTTGATGTTGGATTTCCACATTTTGTTGTTTCTTCTATGTGAGTGAGACACCTGGATACCAAAGTGAGCTCCTTTATCACAAATCGCACATTTAGCCATTTAAAAGCACCTCCTTGAGTGATATTAACCTTTGCAGGCTTACAACGATACCATTTTAACAGAAAGGATTTATAAATGCAAGCAAAAAACAGGAGAAAATTTGAAAATTATTGCAAAATATCATTTTCTTTTTTGGGAAAAGCGGTTATAATACATTATATATGTCAAAATACTATGTTCAACTGATATGTCGCCTTCAGGCGTCATCACTATAAATGAAATTGGAGGTATATCTATGAAGGGTCGAGTAATTACTGATTTGGGTCAGATTAACGTAGATCTGGACGTTATTGCAAAATATGCCGGCCTTGCGGCCATTGAATGTTTTGGTATTGTCGGTATGGCTATGGTCAGCATGAAAGACGGCCTTACAAAGCTGTTAAAGCGCGAGAGCCTTGCGAAGGGTGTCGACGTTGCAATTGAAGACAATGTTCTTCATATAAATTTCCATATTATTGTCGCATACGGTGTCAGCATTGCCACTGTGGCAGATAATCTGATGAGCAATGTCCGCTATAAAGTGGAGGAGTTCACCGGGATTAAAGTAGGTACAGTCAACGTATTTGTTGAGGGTGTACGGGTAATCGATTAAAAGGAGGAATTTTACAGTGGCTATAAAAACGATTGATGCCGGTATGCTTCAGAAAATGTTTCTTTCCGGCGCGCATAGAATTGAAGGGAAAAAGGAATGGATCAATGAACTGAATGTTTTCCCTGTGCCGGACGGTGATACAGGCACAAATATGTCATTGACAATTATGGCTGCCGCTAAGGAGGTCGGACAGATTGCAGAGCCGACCATGGATAATCTGGCAAAAGCGATTTCAATGGGAGCACTTCGGGGCGCCAGAGGAAACTCCGGCGTTATTTTATCTCAGCTGTTCCGTGGCTTCACAAAAGAAATTAAAGAATATGATGAGATCAATATGTCTATTATGGCCGATGCCTTTGCACGGGCGACGGAAACGGCTTACAAGGCAGTTATGAAGCCAAAGGAGGGCACCATTCTTACTGTTGCCAGAGGTATGGCGGAAAAGATTGAAGAAATCGCTATTGACTGCGAGGATCTTGAGGAAGGGCTCAAGGAAGTTCTCGATTATGGCGATTATGTGCTGTCTCAGACACCGGAGCTTTTGCCGGTGCTCAAGCAGGCTGGCGTGGTTGATTCCGGCGGCCAGGGCCTTATGGAGGTGTTAAAGGGCGCTTATGACTGCCTGATTGGGAAAGAAACAGATATTACGATGGCGCCTTCTGCCGCAAAAAGTGCAGGAGCCTCTGCCGGTATTGGTGCCGCCTCTGAAAATATTGACACGGCAGATATTAAGTTCGGCTATTGTACGGAGTTCATTGTTATGCTGGAAAAGGAATTTAACGAGGACACAGAGCATGAATTTAAAGAATATTTGTCTTCGATTGGTGATTCGATTGTATGTGTATGGCTTGATGATATTGTCAAGGTCCATGTACATACCAATGACCCGGGTCTTGCGATTCAAAAAGGCTTAAGCTTTGGTTCACTGACAAGCATGAAGATTGACAATATGCGGGAAGAACACCACGAAAAGGTTATTAAGGATGCTCAGAAGATGGCCCAAAAACAGCTTGAGGAAGAAAAGTCCAGAGTCCAGGCCGAAGATCTTGGCCCACGCAAGGAAGCCGGCTTTATCAGCGTTTCCGTGGGAGAAGGCATGAATGAGATTTTTAAGGGCCTTGGCGTTGATTATATTATTGAGGGCGGGCAGACGATGAATCCAAGTACTGAGGATATGCTTAATGCCATTGAGCATGTAAATGCGGATACAATTTATATCCTGCCGAATAATAAAAATATCATTTTGGCGGCACAGCAGGCCAAAGAGCTGACAGAGGATAAAGAAATCATTGTGGTTCCATCCAAAACAGTTCCCCAGGGAATTACAGCGCTCATTAATTATGTTCCAGGACAGCCATCCGGGGAAAATGCCCAGCGTATGACCGAGGAAATGGGCGGAGTAAAGTCTGGTCAGGTGACTTATGCGGTGCGTGATACGGTCATTGATGACAAGGAGATTAAGGAAGGCAATATTATGGGAATCGGCGACAGCGGCATTATGGCTGTGGGCGAGGATATTTCTGTGACAACAAAAGAACTGATTAAAACCATGATGGATGAGGATGCGGAGCTGATTAGTATTTATTACGGACAGGATGTTACGGAAGATGAGGCTCAGGCTTTAGCTGAAGCTGTGGAGAGCGAATATCCAGACTGCGATGTAGAGCTTCAAAGCGGCGGACAGCCGATTTACTATTACATTGTTTCCGTGGAATAAGCTTTGAATAATGATGTGTCCGCAGAGTGAGTGATGAATTTATATAGTAAGATCAACACCTTAAAGGGTGTCGGCGAAAAAACAGAAAAGCTTTTAAACAAGCTCGGAATATATACGGTTGAGAATCTTCTGGAATATTATCCGAGAAATTATGATGTTTATGAGGCACCTGTTTTTCCTGAGCAAATTGAAGAAGGAAAGGCGGCCGCCGTTATATGTACAGTGACGGCTTTGCCTTCAGTCAGCAGGGGAACGAGAGTTCCCCTTGTGACGTTAAAGACAAAAGGCCCGGGGCGTATGCTTTATATGACATGGTACCATATGCCTTATCTAAAAAATACAATACGCCTTGGGGAAACGTATATTTTTCGGGGAACGGCTGTAAATAAACGGGGAAGCCTGACGATGGAGCAGCCGGAGATTTTTACGCCAGAGGATTATCAGGCAAAGCAAAATTCGATGCAGCCTGTTTATTCTCTGACAGAAGGCGTTGGCAATAAGTTGCTTGTCCGTCTTGTAGAGCAGGCGCTTGGCTGCGTGGATCTTTCCAGGGAGTTCCTTCCGTTATGGGTGCGGGAAAAGTATAAACTGGCGGAGTATAATTATGCCTTAAAAGAAATTCATTTTCCAAAGGATTTTGAAGCTATGATGACTGCAAGGCGTCGGCTTGTTTTTGACGAATTTTTTATTTTCGCTCTTGCGCTTCAAAATATGAAGGAACATACGGAGCAGATCAATAATCTTTATCCGATGAAGCCTGTGCCGGAGTGCGGCGCGCTGTTAAATGCCCTTCCTTATAAGCTGACGGGCGCCCAGCTTCGCACATGGGAGGAAATACAAAAGGACATGAGCTCTCCAAAGGTAATGAACCGTCTTGTCCAGGGCGATGTAGGCTCTGGAAAAACAATCGTGGCCGCGCTGGCGCTGTTATGCGCCGCCCAAAATGGTTATCAGGGCTGTATTATGGCGCCGACGGAGGTTTTGGCCAGGCAGCATTTTGAATCCTTTGAAAAGCTTCTGACGCCTTTTGGCGTCCGGCTGGTCCTGCTTTGCGGCAGTATGACTGCCAAGGAAAAGAGGACAGCCAACGAGCGCATTGCAGCCCATGAGGCGGATATTATTGTAGGAACTCATGCGCTGATTCAGGAAAAAGTTGCTTATGATCGCCTGGCTCTTGTTGTAACGGATGAGCAGCACCGTTTTGGAGTGCGCCAGAGAGAATTTTTGTCGGGGAAGGGAGAAACGCCTCACGTCCTTGTTATGAGTGCTACGCCTATACCAAGGACGCTGGCGATTATTTTATATGGCGATCTTGATATTTCAGTCATTGATGAGCTTCCGGCGAAGCGGCTTCCTGTCAAAAATTGCGTCGTAGGTATAAATTACAGGAAAACAGCCTATCATTTTATTGAAAACCAGGTCCGTCTTGGCCACCAGGTGTATATTATATGCCCCATGGTTGAAGAAAGTGAAATGATGGAGGCAGAAAATGTTGTAGATTATACAAAACGGGTCCGGGAGACGCTTCCCTCGGATATTTGTGTGGAATATCTCCACGGAAAGCAAAAGCCGAAGGAAAAGAATGGAATTATGGAGCGTTTTGCTGCGGGAGAGATTCAGGTGCTTGTATCCACAACGGTTGTGGAGGTTGGCGTCAATGTACCCAATGCCACGGTAATGATGATCGAGGACGCCCAGCGCTTTGGGCTGGCCCAGCTCCACCAGCTAAGGGGACGGGTTGGCCGGGGGGATGCCCAGTCTTATTGTATTTTTGTGAATACATCGGATAAAAAGAGCGCCCAGGAACGGCTTGACGTTCTCGTAAAATCCAATGATGGCTTTTTTATTGCCGGTGAAGATTTAAAACTTCGCGGCCCCGGCGATCTGTTTGGCTTAAAGCAAAGCGGTATTATGGAGTTTAAAATCGGAGATATTTTTAACGATATGGACCTTTTAAAGGAAGCGACGGCAACAGCGAAAGCGCTGTCGGCTTCTGCCGCTTTTTTTGAAGAAGAGGAATACCGGGAACTAAACGATAAGCTTAAACGTTATCTGCAAAGCAGTGCGGATGGCGTGGTTCTTTAAGGTACTGCTGTTTACAGGAGTCTGTAAACAGTTATTTTAAATGTAACAGTTCAGCCCGCGCCATTCGCAAAGCCGCGCTAACGCGCTTTCCGCCGCTTCGCGGCTGCCTTTGCTCATAACCTGGCGCTCCCTCAGCCGGGAGCAACAGGCCTAAAATCGTGTAAAAACGATTTTTAGCTATTACTTCCGGCTGGCTGAACTGTTACCTGTAAAGTTACAATTTTCCAGTGTATTTTTGGCGGCTGCGGCCATAATAATAGTGTCACCAGTAAACATTGCCGCAATTAAAGCGGCGCAACAGGATTCAAAGGAGGACACGGTTATGAGAAACAGTTCATCCAATACACCGGAAGTACCACAGGCAAAAGCTGCTCTGGACAAGTTCAAATTTGAAGTTGCCAGCGAGCTTGGTGTACCATTGACAAACGGTTACAATGGTAATCTCACATCTTACCAGAACGGTTCTGTTGGCGGAGAAATGGTTCGCCAGATGATCCGCCGCCAGGAGGAGCAGATGTCAGGCAAAATGCCTAACTAAGCCGTCATGCTGCGTTTTGCGCGGCACTACTATGAATGAAAGCCAGGATTGCTCCGTGCCTGCGGCGTCTACGCTGCCGCTCCGGTCGGTGCTTAACAAGCGCCACTGGCGCTTAGCACCCCGCAATCCTGCCCCAAGGTATTCGGACTTTCCGCTGCTTACAGCAGGTCTACGCTTCGCTCCGGTCGTTGCTAGACGCGTGCCACTGGCACGCAGCAACCGTCCTCATACCTTGAGGTTATCAAATGTGCATACACAGGGGCAAGTAAACTTGCTCCTGCGCCTGCCCACTTGATAACTTTCATAATAAGGGTACTGCAAGGAGATGAATAGCTGCTATTCATTTCCTTGCCAGTATCCTTTTTTCGTTTGATAGGAAGCTTCGTTTTATACCTTAATGCGGTGAATACGGCTGCCGAGCCGGCACAGTATTTCATTGGCAATAGTGCCGGACCAGCCGGCAATATCTTCGGCCCGGATTTCTTCGCTGCCTTCCCGGCCAAGCAGTGTGACGGGGGTGCCGGTGCAAACGTCTGGAATATCCGATATATCCACAGCCATTTGATCCATACAGATCCGCCCGGCAATGGGAGCTTTGTGCCCGTGAATGAGCACATAGCCTTTGCCGGAAATATTTCTCGGATAGCCGTCGCCGTACCCGGCGGGAATGACGGCGATTTTGCGGTCCGTCTTTGCTTTGTAGGCCCGGCCATAGCCTACCGTATCTTTGGCGGGAACCTCCCGGACTAAGGCGACATAGCTGTGAAGGGAAAGCACGGGCCAAAGATCTGGAACAGCAATAAGAGAGAGGGGCTTTTGGGAAAAACACCCGTACATCATAATACCGATCCGGGCATAGCTGCACGGCAGGGCAGGATTGTTGATCAGGCCATAGCTGCTCTGGATATGGAGGGGAGGCAGGGCGGCTCCCTGTTTTTTCAACTGGTCTGCCAAAGTGAAAAAACGGCGGATCTGTTCCAGGGTAAATAACCGGTCCTTTGCGTCAAGGCTGTCGCAGCAGCACAGATGGGTAAACATACCTGTCACCAAAATATGACGGGAGGCTAACTGTTTTTTTATAGCGGACAAATCCTCTGGCGGCAGGCCAAGGCGGTGCATTCCTGTGTCGATTTTTATGTGGGCCTTTAACGGTTTTGTAAACGTTATTCCCGGGGATAACGGGCCAGCTGTGCGAGAAAGGTAATTTTCCAATGCCTGGCCATGGGCTTCATCGACGATCGTTTGCGTTAAATCATAGCGAAGAAGGAGGGGAATACACTCCGGCGGGGTATATCCAAGAATAAGTATCTGCCCGGAAACATTTTCCTGGCGCAGGCGGATGCCTTCTTCAAGGGTAGCGACAGCAAAATCTGTAATGCCAAGGCTGTTTAAATGCCCGGCGACAATGGTGTCGCCGTGGCCATAGGCGTTTGCTTTGACAACAGCCATAAAATGGCAGCCTGGGGGCATATATTTTTGAAGCTCAAGGATATTGTGGGTCAGCGCCTTTTGATGAATTTTCGCGTAAAGGCGGTTATGAGAGAGTATCGTTTTATTTTCCATAAAATCACCGATAAAATGCAGGATACAAAAGTTACTGCAAAAAAGAAGATAAAGCTTTGGTGGACGAGCAGCGGTTCCAGACCGGATAGTTTAGCAAAACCCCGGACGAGAACAATAACCCATGGGTGGATGATATAAATGATCAGGGCGATATTTGAGTAAAAGCTGTGGCCTTTATTCTGCTGCGGGCAACGCTTTGGGCAGACATGCCGTGAGGGTCTCATACCCCGGTACCGTTTCGCAGGTGCAAAGGGCACCGGATGGCCAGGGCTTTCGGGTAGCGGACGGTTTGTCCTGTTTTCTGCCCGTTGAGAAAGGCATAATAAAAAACGGAAAAGAAAATACATCAGCGGCGGCAGAAGTATGTACATACTGTCATGGCGCTGCCAAAGCAGGCTCCTAAGCGCGAGGGCCTCCACAATAAGGCCGGACAAAAGAGCCAGGGAAGCAATCCCATAAAAGGTTTGTCTGCGGCGGCGGATACGGGGCGGATGGTTTCGGATAAACCAGCCAAGGCTTATAAAAACCGGGGCGAAAAAAAGGCCGTTTCTTGTATAGCTGCTTATCCCAAAAAGAAAGTCATAGACCGCTTTGAGGGCGGGGATATTTTGAATACAGCCATAATAGCTGTCGCCCAAAAGTCCTGGAATATATAAAATAAGGCTTAGGACCAGGCAGAGCCAGCTTGCCCGTCGGGCAGACCATCTTCGTAAAAAACAGCTCCATGTTAGAAGAAAAACAAGGGCAAGTCCTAAAATAGCGGCAGGAAGATACCATAGATGGTAGAAGGTGCCGTCAAAAAACAGCCACTTGACCGGATGGCTTAAATCCCACTGTCCGGAATAAATATTTAATGGCAAATATAAAAGAATTGCTGCAAAATAAATCAGGAACAGCTTTTTTTCTCGGCAAACAAAATTTTTATAGAGTAAAGCCCTGCGTCCGGGCCTGCCTAAATGCGTGCTGCCTTGTGTGCTTTGGGCCTGGCAGGCACGCAAGCCTTCCCTCGGGCGAGGTGGCATGAGAAAGTAGCCTGTGAGCATGAAGAAAAAGGGAACAGCGGTTCTGGCAATACACCGTGTCAATAGAAAATCTCCGGTTTCGGAAAAGGATTCCAGAGGGGAGGTGTGGATGGCAATGACAAGAATTGCCGCAATGATCCGGCAAGGGTCTAAAAGCTTTGTATTCATAGAGCAATATATTCCTCCAGAACAAGATGATTTTCCGTAATAATCCAGGCGTGGGGAGTACCCACGTAGCGGAAATGCCATGGCTCACAGGCAATTCTTGTCAGGCGCTCCTTTCCCTTAGGGTAACGTTCGATAAAACCAAACTCCGGGGCTTTGCGCCGAAATTCTTCATAAATTCCCGCATTTGGAAAGCTGGGGCATATAAAATCAATCTGTTTTGTGCGGGCGGCAACATCAATGGCAAGCCCGGTTTCATGCTCGCTGCATCCGGGAGGCGCAACGAATTGATCTCTGTACCGGGAACCATGCTTCCTTTCGCAGCTCTCCCAAATGTCGATTTGTTCTTTATGAGAGCGGAAGCCGCTGACAAGGGCGATTGCCTGGAACCCATGAATGGCGTCAAGGAGCCGATGCAGCGCCCTGGCGGCATAGGCTTCCATAAGAATGTCAGGGTAATCCGGGTGGGGCGCCAAAAGCCTTGCGGTATCCGGTGTCTGCCTGGCCGGATGCTCCCGGTTGACAAGCTGAAGATAAAAATTTTCTAAATATAATTGATTCATAAAGCCACCTCCACAAGCTTTTTTATAATCGTATCAAAATCCATTCCGGCGCCCTTCATCATGCCGGGATAACGGCTATGGGCAGTAAAGCCGGGGATTGTGTTGATTTCGTTAAAAACAATATCTTTTTGCTTTGTAAAAAACATATCGACACGGGCAAAAATATCACATTCGAGAGTACGGTAGAGCAGCAGGGCCGTTTCCTTAATGCGTTTTTTGTCTTCGTCAGAAATGCGGGCAGGCATATGAATTTTGGAAGTTTTCAGTGTATATTTTTCGTTATAATCAAAAAATCCTTCGGATAATTCAATTTCATCCACCTCTCCGATGATCAGACTTTCACGGCCGCAAACCGCGCAGCCGACCTCAAAACCGTCAACAGACTCCTCAATGAGTACCTTGTGGTCGTGGGCAAAGGCGGCTTTAAGTGCGCCTGTAAGCTGTCCTGAATGAATGACCCGGGTGAAACCAAAGGAAGATCCTGCATTGGCCGGCTTTACAAAAACCGGGTAGCCCATGGCCTCTACATTTCTTGCAAGCTCGCTGCCGCTGATCCGATCATAGTCGTGAAGGACAATAGACCTTGGAACCTTGATACCTGCCTGGCTGGCCAGACGGTGGGCAATATCTTTGTCCATACAAAG
>JAGZDD010000098.1 GCA_018369015.1 Clostridiales bacterium
CTTAAGCGCTGCATAGCCAAACATTTCCCCTTCTGTCAGACCGTTTGTTTCAGGGTTGTCCACGGTATACATGAATGGTGTACAGCCAACGCCGATGATGGAGACACTTCTTGCATACTTGTTTAACTTTGTCTGATTCATTAATAAATTCCTTCCTTTCTCCTTATATATGTATAGTTCCCTTTCAGATAGCTGAAGGATTACTATAGAGTTATTTTCCTCACATAGTTATATTGTAGTATAGTTTATCTCCAAATTCATCGTACAAACGCACAAAGATTTTGTCATTTTCTCCATATATATTGTATGCCAGTGACAACACTTTAACAAGGTTTCTGTAAACAGTAACTTTCTCGGACTCATTTAGAGTTTTGCTCCGCACCTGTTGACGCTTCGCTTCAACAGGTCACGTCAGTCGCCAAGCTGGTGAGCAAGCTCCCCAGTTTGGCTCGTTGTTTCGTGCAAAAAGGGTCCGGAAACTCCAAAATCACGTTCTTACGTTTCAAACAGCGGAGTGTTTGAGACTGAACAGTAACGTAACTGTTCAGATTGCCAAACAGTTACCACTTTGGGCAATCGCACGACGATCCGTACCGGCCTGCAATTTTTAAAGCAATTTCATAATCCTTAGGCGTGTTCATATTAAACAGTACCCGCTCACAGCCCGGGCCGTAAGCACAGAGCACCTGTTCCTGCGTAACAACGCGGCAATTGACCCGGTCACAAAGATTGCGAAGGCGGTAATTCTTCTCCGAAATCATTTCCTTAAGAGGCTTAAGGCAGCCTGCGCCATAATAGCCAAAAAGCATTTCCCGCCTTCCCCCTGCACGCTCTAAAACAATCATGTCCGGCGCCGGGGCCGCCGCCTGCTCTGGTGCCTGCCCCAGGGCCATAATACACCGGGCCAGCCGCACGTCGGCAAAGGGCATATCCGTGGCCACGACAAAGACACCCTCCCTAAGTGTTTCTAAAAGGCTATAAATTCCGCCTGCCGGCCCGGCCTCTGCAACGCAGTCAGCAATCTCTTCGGGCAGCTCCAAAAGATGTTTAAGCTTCTGTCCCACATCCCCCCGGGCGGACGACAAATACACCGTTTCTTTGCCAAACCGCTCAAGAAGTACTTCCAGCACGAACTTTTCTCCAAAGGTCAAAAACGATTTATCCGTTCCCATGCGACTGCTCTTACCTCCGGCAAGCACACCATAAATCATTCTTTTTCCTCCCGGCTTTTAAGCTGATTTAAATATCTGTAAAGAGTTGGAATGGAAACTCTCAATTTTTCAGCAATATAACCGACAGCCCCTTTCATCAGAAAGGTTCCCATGGCATTAAGCCTGCCGACAATTTCCATTTTTTCTTTCTGGCTAAGTTCCTCCGGTTTTATGCTTATATCCGGATAAGCCTTGGCCAAATTAGACTCAATCAAATCCGTGACATTCATGTTAAAGCTTTCTGTCACCTCGCCGCAGTCTCCTGGAATCTCCATGTCATCAATGAGCCCGTTTAGAAAATCCCTGGCCCGGACAAGATTCTGGCAGTCTGTATTCAGGCACATCATCCCAACAATATTTCCATGCCTGTCACGGATAAAATACGTTGCCGATTTGAGAACATGGCCGTTTTTCCCCCGGCTCTGATAGCCGGAAACATAGGAACATTCTTTATACTTTGCCTCATTAAGTATTTGAAGTGCCAGGTCCGTTACCGGGGAGCCCACGTTCCTCCCGCTGATATGGCTGTTTCTTATGGCAACTACAGATGCATGCCAATCCGTCAGGTCATGGAGGACAATCTCTGTATTTTTGCCAAGAAAATCCGCAAGAAAGTCCATGAAGGGAATATAAGCTTCCAAATATTTATTCATCGTCCTGCACCTCCCTATGCCTTATCCTTTGGTAAAATAATATTCAAAAGTACAGCGACAAGCGTGGCAATAACGACAGGAGATTTTCCAAAAATCGTTGTTACCCAGTCAGGGAATGAAGACAGCGCCGCGCTTGCCTGGGAAATCCCCATACCAAGTGCGGCGGCAAGGCCCACAATGGAGGTATTCCGGTAATTCATCGGCGCAGATACGACAAGCTTCATTCCGGTCATAGCAATTGATGCAAATACAGAAACCGTCGCACCTCCGAGAACACACTGGGGAATAGTCGTAAGAAGTGCGGAAAACTTTGGAACAAACCCAGCCGCCAGCATAATGAATGCCGCTAACCCAAGAACGCAGCGGTTAATTACCTTTGTTGTCGCAACAATACCTACATTCTGGCTGTAAGTTGCCGTGGGAAGCCCGCCAAAAAGCGCCCCCACCATATTGCTCAGGCCATAACCGATAATGCCGCCCTGAAGCTCCTGGTCTTTTGGTTCCCGGTCCATGCCCCCCACGGTTGTGGCCGAATAATCTCCGATAGCCTGAATTGAGTTGATGGCAAACAACAGGCCAATAGCCACGCTGGAAGAAATTTCAAATTTAATTCCAAAATGAAAAAACTGCGGCAACTGGAAAAGCCCCGCCTGGGCGATATTGCCAAAGTCTACCATACCAAAGCAAAGGGCAATGATATAACCAAAAATAATGCCGATAAGAATCGAGGCCAGCTTCAAAATACCTTTCGCATAGTGGTTCAGCACCGTGACCGCTATAAGAGTAAGCGCCGCCACAAACCAGTTTTGCCATGAACCATAATCTTCACTCCCCGTGCCTCCTGCCATATAATTAATCGCCGTCGGATATAGGGAAAGTCCAATCGTAAATACAACAGTTCCTGTAATCAGCGGTGGAAATAAATACCGGATTTTCTTTACAAAAATACCAATGACGATCGCCACACAGCCGCCCACAATCTGAGCACCAAAGATTGTCGCCAGGTCATACCCCTCGGCAATCGCCTGAAGGCTTGGCAGATAAGCAAAGCTTACGCCCATAATCACCGGCAGTCCGGAGCCAAAATATTTCCCAACAGGAAAGAGCTGCAAAAGCGTTGCCAGCCCGGCAATCACGAGGGCCGCCTGGACAAGAATGACCTCATCTGCCGGGGATAGTCCTGCTACGCCGGAAATAATCAGCGCCGGTGTAACACATCCAACAATCATGGCCACGACATGCTGCAGTGCCAAGGGTACTGCCTGGCGCATGGCCGGGACCCCCTTAAGCTCAAATACAGATGCTTTTTCATTTTTTGGAATTTTTCCCATAATCCACTTCCTCCTTTAGTGCCGGCCTGATGACTGTCCACAGGGCAGCCGCACAGCCTAAGAGGCTGTATTGCCAAAGCATTTTGATAATAAATTATTGTTTTTATATTATTTATTATAAATGAAAATGGCGTATACTTCCATCATTTTTTGAAGTATACGCCATTTTCAGCATTTATAACGAGTTTCTCTATTCTTTTTTAGTAATAATTTTTTATCACCATAAATCTGGCATTTCCTGTCTATTTGTAACTATTCAGCCATGCCTTCTCGGATTCACGCAGCTAACGCTGCTCACCGCCGCTACTGCGGCCGAAGCCTCGATTCGGGAACGCCCTATGTCGGAGGAGGAAAAAGTCTCTCTGCAAGCAAGCTTACGCCGAGGCTTTTTCCTCCTCCGACGCATGGCTGAATAGTTACTTCTATTTTCCTGAATTATTAAAAATCTGGGCAATCGGGGAATCCTCGGATAAAATCAGTGTCTTGTTATCCCCTGTCAACGAAGCTTTGGCCGCGTCCAGGCTGCGCACAAACGCATAAAACTCTGTGCGGCTGTCATCGGAATAGGCCTCCTGCAAAATCTTCATATATTCCGCCTCGCCCTGTGCTTCAAGAATTTCAGCCTGCTTTTTTGCCTCGGAGATTTTAATGGCAACATCCTTATCCGTCGTATTGCGGATCACCTGGGCTTCTGAATTACCCTCGGCCGTATATGTCGCAGCAATATTATCCCGCTCAGAAATCATACGCTCGTAAACAGCCGCCTTATTATCTTCGGGCAGATCCAGCTTTTTCGTTTCCACTGTCACAAGTGAAATACCGTACTGATCCATTGTATCTCCGACATTTTCTATAATCGCTTCCATAAGCTCTCCATCACGGCTTGTAATGACCTCATCCTGGTTCATATTGCTAATCACATTTTTCGTCGAATTATAAACCACTGTGTTCAGACGGCTTTCCGCATTGGCCAGGGAGCTGTTAAGGCTCTGGGCAAATTTCAGCGGATCTGTGATTTTCCACAGCACATAACTGTCTGTAATCATTGTTTTTTTATCTTTTGTAATAACATCCGACGCCGCCAAATCATATACGAGAAGATCCTTCGGCAGTGTGTCCACACTTTGGATGAACGGGATCTTAAAATGAAGCCCAGAGTCCGAAACAACATAGGTCACTTTGCCAAACTGACGCACGAGCTTGTATTCATTTTCCCGGACAACATAAGCAGAGGATGCAAGACACACAAGTACAATGATGATTGCAGCAATACTAATAATTTTTTTCTTCATCTGTCAGTCCTCCTATTCCCCGTCTTCGCTTACAGTCTCCGGTGCAGCGCCGCCATCGGTTCCCGAATTGCCGGAAGTTCCCCCGCCGCCGGAACTATTGCTTGCAGAGGCCGCGCTATCCTGGCTGCCTGACGTAAAAGGCTTTAGCGGCAAAAACTTCTGTACGCCGTCAGAGCCGTCGATGACAACCTCCAGCTCTGGAAGAATATCCTCCATGGCTTCATAAAACATTCTCTGCTTTGTCACCCCAGGATTTTTTATATATTCCTCATACATGGCATTAAAGCGCGCCACCTGGCCCTGGGCCTCATTGATTCTCCCTGCTTTTTAGCCTCCGCATCCTTGACAATCTGGTCTGCCTTGGCCTCAGCCTCAGGAATTTTCTCATTTTTATACTTGTTCGCATTATTTAACGCAGTATCTTTCCCCTGCTTTGCTGTTTCCACAGCCTTGAAAGCTGCCATAATTTCCTGGGTCGGCGGTTCAGAATCCTGAATCGTAATATTTACAAGCATAATTCCTATATCCTGCTGCTCCAGCTTCTCAGTGATCATATCCTTGATCAATGCCTGGATCTCGTTTTTCCCAGTTGTCAGGACGCTGTCCACATCATAGCTGCCAATGACTGTTCGGATACAGCTCTGAGCCATATTTTTTAATATTGCCTCCGGATCTCTGGAGGCATAAATATATTTTACCGGCTCTGTAATACGGTACTCCACAAAAAAATCCACATCGACAAAATTATAGTCTGAGGTAATCATAATTGCCTCATCCACATCAACCTCATTGCTGTCCGTAGTATAACCAATTGGGAAACCCTGAATGGTCGTATTCACCTTATGTACCTTCTGGATCAAAGGTACTTTAAAGTGAAGCCCCGATGTCGTGACCGCAGATGGCTTTCCAAAGGTCGTCACTACCGCCTGCTCCTGTTCCTTGATCTGATACGTACTATCCAGTGCCAGCACCGCTGCAGCTCCGATAATAATTACAGCAAGCACTATTTTTTTAGAGCGGCCCCAGAAATTTTTCATATTTCCCTTCGGGCTGCCATTTTGTGCGTCAAAGGAAGTATTCCCCTGTCCGGGCCGCTTTATAAAATGAAAATTCATACGATTAACCCCTCTTTTTTCTTAGCAGGCAAGCCTGCCGCCCGTGCCGGGCGTTATCAGTCATTAACATTTTTCATTTTCTTGAGAAATGCAACAAAGCCTTCATAGGTACTGTAAATGTCTGCCTTACTTGTGACCTCAAAGGGTGAATGCATTGATAATACAGGAACACCACAGTCAATCACATTCATTCCTTTATTTGCCATATCTGCGGCAATCGTTCCGCCGCCGCCAAGATCCACACGGCCCAGCTCCCCGGTCTGCCATGGAATATCTTCTTTTTCAAAAATGCCGGCAACAGCGCTAAAAAATTCACTGTGGGCGTCGTTAGAGCCGCTCTTGCCCCGGGAACCTGTATACTTCATCAGGCACACGCCGCAGCCGGCAAAGGCGGTATTGCTCTTGTCATAGGCGCTGGCATAGGTAGGATCAAAGGCAGCCGTCACATCAGAAGAAAGCATATGGGAACGATCTAAAAGCCTCCTAAACTCCCACGAGCTGCAATTTCCATTCACCTTAACCGCCAGCTCCATCAGGGCATTTTCATAAAGGAAAGACAATGCTCCGGTATTGCCTATGCTTCCCACTTCTTCCTTATCTGAAAACAGACATACACAAGTGCGGGCCGGATTTTTCACCTTCATAACCGCCGCCAGTGAGGTGTAAGCGCACACCCGGTCATCCTGCCCGTAGGCTCCCACATAGGAGCGGTCAAAGCCGACATCCTTTGCTTTATGTGCGGGAACAAGTTCAATTTCAGCCGTCATAAAATCTTTTTCTGTAATTCCATATTTATCATTAAGAAGCTTAAGAACGCCCAGCTTCACGCTCTCCTTAACATCCTTGTCGTCCGATACCGGCAGGCCGCCGACAAGGACATTAAGCTCCTCACCCTTCACTGCCTCTGAAGCCTTGCGGGCCATCTGTTCCTGGCTTAAGTGAATCAACAGCTCATTAATCGTAAATACCGGATCATTTTCATCCTCACCCACAGTCACATAAACCTTTTTGCCGTCACTGTTATACATAACGCCATGGAGCGCCAGGGGAATGGTGGACCACTGATATTTTTTAATTCCGCCATAATAATGGGTTTTTAAAAGCGCCATCCCGGAATCCTCATATAAAGGCATAGGCTTAAGGTCAATATGGGGCGAGTCGATATGGGCGCCCAAAATGTTCACGCCGTCAAGCACAGGCTCTGTTCCGATCACACTGGCTACAAGCCCCTTATTGCGGATATTTCTGTAAATGCGGTCGCCGGGTACAAGCGTTTCTTTTAAATCCCCGTTGACAAAGCCGTTCTTTTCAAGAAGCCTAATACAGGCAGCCACACACTCCCGCTCGGTTTTGCCCTGGTCAAGAAAGCGTTTATACTCTTCTGCTAATTTATCAATTTTTTCTCTCTGCTTTTCACTGTAGCGGTTCCATGCATTTTCATTTTTGTAAGTTAATTTCTTTTCCAGTTCTTGTACGTCTTTACTTTTCATTGTCTTTCTCCTCATCTTCTATATTTTCAATATCGCCGCCGACTGTATCTTTTGGCGCCGCTGCTGTCTCAAAGTCCGCCGTCTGCTCTTCCTCATCCGTTTGTGTCTCCCCTCCCGGCTCGCAAGCAGGAGCTGGCCCAAGAGACGCACCGCATTTTGGACAGAAATCAAACTCTTTAGAAATGCTCTGTCCGCAGGAAGGGCAGCAAACAACTCCCTTCATTTTTCTTAAGGACTCCTCAATATCTGCCGCTTGGCTCCGGATCGAAGAAAGCTTCGCCATAATTCTTCCCTCAGATGAATCTTCGCCGCAGCCGCCTTTAAGCGCCTTTTCATAGAGCTTTCCAAGGGCAACATAGCAGTCTCTCAAATCGCTTTCCAGAGAAGATTTCTGCATTTTCAGCTTCTGTGTTTCAATAACCGTTGATGATTTCTTTGCTACATTTTCCGTAAAATCTGTAACATTCTTCTTAAATTCTTCAAATAACGACATAACTCTTACCTCCTTAAACAAGCGCTCCTTTTCCTCATGTAATAAAAATTTCAAATGCATGATAAACGTCCATTGTTCCATATCCCCAGATACGGCTCGGATATAATATGTCCTGCTGCCTTCTGGCTCCCCGGATCAAATACTGGCGTATCTGTATCGTAGACATTGTATATTCTGCCCGGCGGTAAATCCCCCACTGCAAAAGCAGCGCAGCCGCCCCGCAGGCATGAGCCGCAGATATGCTTGTGCCGCTGCGGCTCGTAAACCGGCCCAAAAGCCCCGGTCCAAAAACATTAACTCCCGGCGCACAAAAATCCGGCACTACCATCCCGGACGGCGTAAAACCCCGGCCTGAATATAAATAGATACTATTATTATAATGGTTATAGGCTCCCACCGACAAAGTAGACCAGGCGTCTGCCGGAGTCGTCACCGTGTTGTCTGGCTGAGGCGTCAAAAATTGGGTATCCTCGCTGATAAAACCATGGATCGGCAGCCACATGTGAAAAACCTTTGACAGCAGGTTACTCCCATATACCCGTATCCGCCAGACGCCAGGCACAGGATTGGCAAAACGGATAAATATAATTTCACCCCCAGAAGCAGCCTCGACAATGCGGTGATTGACATAGATCACCGTTGGCTCCAGAAAAAAAGACAATCGCTGAATTTCCCCGATTTTTGGAGAAATGCGCTCCACCACCTCTCCGCCAGGAGAAACAAAACCAACAGAATAAATATCCGGCGCCACCCCCCACAGCTCAGTAACAAACCCCATTTCCTCCTGACCGACCCTAAGCTCCACCTCCGTGTATTCATCCTCCTGGGCAACAGTGCCTAAATAATGGCAGCCCCGGTTGGCCTCATTTCCTGTGGCGCAGGCAATGCAAACACCGGACAGGGTTCCCACCATATCAAGGAAACGGCTGATATAAGAGCCTCCGTTATGGTCGCCGGAGTTTGTTCCAAGGCCGATACAAATCGACAACGGCTTGCGCAAATATTGGGAAAGCTTCAAAAGATAGGCAACAGCAGCCATAATATCATTTTCCTGATAGGCCGGCGCCCCATCCCGTATCAAATAAAACTGTCTTAAATAATTTTTGGCAGGCTTTAACTTAACAACAGCAATATCCGACCTTGGCGCCGCGCCAATAAAATCATTGGCCGTATCCTCACCTCCGGCGGCAATCCCTGCGACAAAGGTACCATGCCCGTCCGTATCCATAGAGGGAACGATAGCTTCAGGATTCGCAGACTCTAAAGCCCTGTTAATATCCTCCGCTGTATATATTGTACCATAATCTACCTGGGGTACATCCACGGTATCTGCAGATGACTCGATACTTTGATCCCATATTCGGATAATACGGGTAGAGCCGTCGGAATTTCTAAACACCGGATGGGTATAGTCAATTCCGGTATCGATAACCCCTACAATCACCTCCTGGCCCTCCAGTTCCAGATATGGCTGCTGGTGCAGCCGGGTAATCCCTGACTGGTCCATAGAGGATGTGTCCATCAGGCCAAACAGCTTTGGAATCGCGCTATATGGCAAAAGATTTACTGCTGTACTCATGGAAGCCACTGGAAGGTGAAAGGACGCATAGCGCTCATTGAAAAGCTGTACGCAGTCCGTTTCATAGTTATTGTAAATATTTTCCTCAATACCGCCATATTCTACAATATAATCCGCATAGGTCTGGGAAATAATTTTCTCTCTGCAAGAAGCCATCCCAATACCTCCGAATAAAAACTGTCACAACTATTTTATGCAGCCAGCACCACAGCGTTCTAAAGGAACTATTTTTCTTCCAGTGCCAGCATACCGCGCATTTCAATAAGCGGCCCTCCAGTATTTTCAATATAATCCCGGGTAATCGTCACCCGGCCGATATTGTCATCTTTTGGGATCTCATACATAATATCCAGCATAAAATCTTCAATAATCGAACGCAGTGCCCGGGCGCCGGTTTTTTTCTGGATCGCTTTCTCGGCAATGGCCTCAATGGCGCTGTCGTCAAAACAAAGATCAACCTCATCCAATGCCAGGAGCTTCTGATATTGTTTTAAAATAGCATTTTTCGGTTCCTTCAATATTTTTACAAGCATATCCTTTGTCAGGCCCTGAAGGGTAAAAATGATGGGCAGACGCCCGATAAATTCAGGGATCATACCAAACTCTCTCAAATCCTCAAGCGTTACCTGGTCACAAAGATTTGGCACATGGTCATATTTATCATTAAGATCCGCGCCAAAGCCCATAGAGCTTTTTTTGTTCAACCGCTCCTTAATAATATTTTCCAGATCCGGAAATGCCCCGCCGCATATAAATAAAATATTTCTTGTATTTACAGTTGCCAAAGGCACCATGGCATTTTTACTGCTGGCACCTACGGGAACCTCAACCTCGCTGCCTTCAAGAAGCTTTAAAAGCCCCTGCTGCACCGACTCCCCGCTCACATCGCGGCTTGTCGTGTTCTTTTTTTTAGCAATTTTGTCAATTTCATCAATAAAAATAATCCCCTGCTCTGCTTTTTCGACGTCATTATCCGCAGCTGCCAGAAGCTTAGATACAACACTCTCAATATCATCGCCAATATAGCCGGCCTCCGTCAAAGATGTGGCGTCCGTGATCGCCAAAGGCACGTTCAAAAGTCTTGCCAGGGTACGGACAAGATAAGTTTTCCCGCTTCCCGTCGGCCCAATCATCAGCATATTTGATTTTTCAATCTCAATATCATCCATTGTATTTGTGGCAACCCGCTTGTAATGGTTATAAACCGCTACAGACATAACCTTTTTCGCATATTCCTGGCCAATCACATAATCGTCAAGCTGTGCCTTAATTTTATGGGGAGCCGGGATATTTTTCAAATCAATAAGGGGCTTTTGCTCCTCTTTTGGCTTTTTCTTTTTAATTTTCTGAGATTTTGGCACTGGATCTTCCGGAAAACCATTCATCATCGGCATACCAAACAAATCCTGCATATTCATCTGGTTCATTTGATTCATCATTTCGGAATAATTGAAATTGCTGTTATTCATAGCATCCATGCTTTTTTGCATACAATCCGAACATATACATATATTATTATTCACAGGAAGGTGGATCATCTTTCCTGCTTTACTCTCTGGACGGCGGCATATATAGCAAATATCCTCATAGTCCTTCTTGTCATCCTTCCCAGTTTTATCATTATCAGAAGCGGTGGCTATCACTCCATCCTTTTCTCTTTCATCACTCATGTATTCTTCCTCCTGCGTCTATCGGCTACTGTGCCTGCTTTCATGCTGGTGGAGCCGCACGCAGCGCGGCATATCTGTTTTCAGCAGCTCTAATTATTCTTTGCAACAGTTTTTCCATCTTCGCTGTTACTATTCTTTATTTATTATAGTCTATTGCCCTTGTACAATCAACTGAATAAAAAATAAAAACTTTATAAAACGCAAACAGCGCAGGTATTTCATACTTCCTGCGCTGTCTGCGTCCAATAAAACCTTTATTCTATTAGGATTCACCTTCGGAATAAGAATACCGGCAGCAGATGGTGGAGTGCCGCAGACACGAAGCCATCTGGCTTTCATGCGTGGTGGTGCCGCGCGCAGCGCGGCATGTGCGTTTACTGAGCCGAGATACTATCTCCAAGCTCTGCTGCCGAACCAAGCAGTGTCTTTAAGGTACGCTGCTCGCTGTATTTGCCATCTTCACCAGGTACTTTCACATCAAGCGTTACCTCATCGCCTGGGTTACAGTCCTCCAGAGTCTCCTGTAGCTGCTCTATCGTTGTAATTTCTTCACCGTTAAATCCAACGATGACATCTCCGGCCTGCAGCCCTGCCCGCTGTGCTGCAGAGCTTTCATAGATAGCAGATACATAAACACCGGCCGGCCATCCATAAGCCTTCATCGAAATCTCATCAACAGTTCCGCCTAAAATGCCAAGCGTTGCTTTTTGGTCGTCCGTCTTATTAACACTCTTTCCGCTCATAATATCATTCACAGTTTCTAAAGCGCTGTTAATTGGGATGGCATAGCCCATACCCTCAATCGTTGTTCCGTAAAGCTTTGCACTGTTAATGCCAATAACCTCGCCTTTTGTATTTAAGAGAGCGCCACCGCTGTTGCCTTCGTTGATGGCAGCATCGGTCTGA
Organism: Clostridiales bacterium; assembly: GCA_018369015.1. Classification (GTDB taxonomy): domain Bacteria; phylum Bacillota; class Clostridia; order Lachnospirales; family Lachnospiraceae; genus Catenibacillus. The sequence goes on from JAGZDD010000098.1 coordinate 11,741, forward strand.
ATCATCGTCTTTGTTCCATCAGTCATCTGAACATCACGGTTTACCGCACTGATCGTTCCTGTAGTTACAGACTGTCCGTAGCCAAGGGCGTTACCAATGGCAATCGCACCTTCACCTTCCTTTAATGCGTCTGAATCTCCAAGGACAGCAATTTTCACGGCATTCTTTGTATCTTCGCTTAATTGGCTCATGTCCACAGCAAGTACGGCAATATCCTGAGCCTCGTCAAAGCCTTTGACAATAGCGGAAGCACTTGTACCGTCATTAAAGGTGACATTAACTTCCTTAGAATCTGCAATAACATGGTAATTTGTAATAATATACATAACCCCGTCTTTTTCACTGAAAATAATGCCAGAGCCAGCACCAGCGCCCTCCTCAGAATAAGTTCTGCCAAAAAAATCCTGGGATGTTCTTTCGATGACTGTCGTTACTGCCACAATCGACGGCTTTGCCTGCTCAACAATATCGGAAACACCGGTTCCCTCGATGGTCTGTACGTCCTGTGAAGACGTTTTTACAACATCCAGTGAAAAGTTCCCCTCACTGCCTGTCTGGGCTGTATTGGGTTTTCCTGACGCCATATTGCCCAGCGTATTCACTCCCCACATTGTACCTCCGGCTACCAGACCAAAAACAAGGCCAAAGCAAACGACCTTTGCAAGCTGGCGTCCGGTGCCGCCTTTTTTCTTCTTTTTGGAAGGGCGTGAAGCCGTGGAGGCCGGGCCTGCCTGCTGGTAGTAGCTGTAATCATTGCTGTGATAATAATTTCCCTGGCTGTTATAGCCGGCCTGGCCATTATAATTGTTATACTGGTTTGTATATTCGCTGCTCTCGCCATTATTAAATTTCATACGATAAATGCCGTCCTGGTTCGCAGCATCGGCCATACTCACATTTTCTGACGTATTTGTATTGTTTTCCTGGGGATTTGAACCATTGTCAGATACAATTCTTTCACTGTCAAATTCGTTATACATAAAAATCACCTTTCTTTATGTTAAGTGTTCTTGAAGCCGCCTCCAAGATTCCTTAAATCTTTATTCTCTTTACATTTTTTATATTAACAGTGAATTGTGTCTTTGTTGTGAAGACAATGTTAAAAAAAGTTGAACGAAAAAGAATCATTATGTGTGGTGAAGCCGCACTCAACGCGGCATGAAAGCTTATCCGGGAAGCGTACCATCCTCGATCAACTGCTTTTTAAAGCATATCCTGCCCCTGCGGATTCTCTGCCGGACTAAGGCTTCATTGATTCCCAGCATTTCCCCAACCTCTTTTACAGTATAATTATGAATAAAGCGAAGCAGCATAACTTCCGAATACTGAGGCGGCAGCATTTTAATCTTGGAAACCAGTTCTTCTTTAGTCACTGTTGCTAAAATATCCGTATCATCATTTGCTCCAAGAAATTTATCTTCATCCTCATCTTCCGGCGCCAGCACATATTTTTTATTATCTCTCTCCAGATTGTAGACAGTACGGCGGATAGCCGTGCATAGATAGCTTTGGGTTGCTTTGCTAGTCAGATCCAATTTCAGATTTTCCCGATTATTCAACATTGCCGCAAAAACATTGTGTACGGCATCTTCTGCTCTGTGATAATCATGCAGCATGTAATAGGCCATTCTTCTCATTTTCCCCGCATAAGTTATATATAATTGTGAAATAACTTCACTTGCTTTATCTGACGAAAATCTGTCATCTCCGTCCATATTATACCTCCATCATTTACCTAGTAGTGCTCATTTATATAACACCGTACTAAGTCAAAATGTGACAGTTTTCGACAAAAATAATTTGCAAATGTAAACTATATAGAGTCAAATCAGGAAGTATCAAAGAAGAAAAATATAAAGCAGCGTTATTTACTATGAAAGTTATCAAGTGTGCAGGCGCAGGGGCAAATTTATTTGACCCTGCGTATGCACATTTGATAACCCCAAGGTATGAGGACGGTTGCTGC
>JAGZDD010000003.1 GCA_018369015.1 Clostridiales bacterium
GTCAGAAAGTGAAACAGGAGTGCAAAAATCCCATCGCCGCAGGCGATTTTTAATGGATTTTTGCATGTAACAGTTCAGCATGGCTGAACTGTTACAACTATTTGGCCCGCGCCATTCGCAAAGCGCGCTAACGCGCTTTCCGCCGCTTCCCGTCTGGCTGAACTATTACCATATTTTATAATTCGATTAAAATTGTTTTAATTTCGTAAGCATGCATTGAAAGACGGATGTCTTTGTCTGCACAGGACGCGCCAAGAGGGCGTTCTCTTAAGTCGCACTCTGTCCATGACTTAAAGTCAAATCCCGGGTGTACGGTAACGTTCTGAGCCGAACCTGCAAACTCGTGGAAACGGATAACAATATATTTTCCATCCTCAGATTTCTTTACCGCATCCAGTTCCACCTGTTCATTGTCAAAGCTTACGAAGCTTTCACAGTCAAGGGCGCTGGCGCCTTTAACAACAAGCATCGGATCGTTTAAGGCATAGGCTTCCTGCACAACGTATCCTTCCACAAAATCCCCGCCGTGAGGAAGAAGGGCATAGGTAAATTCATGGAAGCCCTGATCCTGGAGGTGATCCGGATGAGTTGCCGCCTTGAGAAGGCTGATACGCAGCACATTATCTTTAATGTCATGGCCGTATTTGCAGTCGTTGAGAAGGCTGACGCCGTAATTTCTCTCGGAAAGGTCCGCCCAGCGGTGGGCAACGCTCTCGAATCTTGCCTGATCCCAGCTTGTATTCCAGTGGTTCGGACGTCTTACATTACCGTACTGGACATCATAGGTTGCATAGGTTGACCGGATGTCCACAGGGAAGGCAGCCTTCAAAAGCTGGTGCTTTTCATGGTAATCAACAGTTGTCTTAAAATCAATCCGGCGTGAGCTGTTGTAGAGCACCATATCCTGTGCTACAACAGAGCTCATATATTTCCACTCCATATGAATCTTCATCTGAAGCGGGCCGCACTCGGTCACTTCAAATTTGGTCAGATCTGTAATTTCCCGCATTTTCTCCTGATAGAAAATGTCAATATCCCAGGCGTCGTTGTCCAGAGGCTTATCCTCAAACATCTGTAAAACATTGGCGCGTTCGCCCTCCGGCAGAACCTCCCGGCCAAAGGTCTTGTCATACAAACGTGTTATCTGGCCGTAGCTGTTCATGGAAATGCGGTAATACGGGGTTTCTATATCACGGCCGCTGATTGTAAAGCAGCTTTCATTTTCTGTGCTATTCTTTTCCTCAAAAAGAATTGTTCCTGTTCCCATGGCCGGAACGTCCTTCACTTCGACGTAAGCCACATCTGCTGCCTGCTGGGCAGCCAGCACATTGCCATTGCTGTCCGTATAAACACCGGTGCGGCCATTAGGCACAGCGACGACCCCGCTCTGCTTCCACCCGGAGGCATTAAATACAGTATAGCAGTCCTTTTTATCCTCAATAATATGAGAGAGCGCGTCCTTCTCAACCTCGAGAGCCACAGATTCAATATAAGCGTAATCTTTTCTGGAATCTTCATATACTTCATGGATAGAGGAACCTGGGATAATATCATGGAACTGGTCTGTAAGAATATGCTTCCAGCCTTTTGTCAAGGTTTCCTGGTCCGCGCATGAAAGCGCCCCCTGCTTCAGAGCATTTAAAACAGCCAGCCACTCTGTCCGGCGGTATAAAAGCTCCATTTTCCGGTTCATGCGCTTATTATATGCCTGGCTTGTATAAGTACCTCTGTGATATTCAAGATACAGCTCACCATCCCATGTATGCACATACTGGTCGGTATTTTTTACAGTTTCCTGTAAATCTCTGAAATACTCGGCAGCCGTGGATATTTTTAAATTTGGCAGACCGGGGATTTTATCAATACGTCTCCGGTTTTCCAGCATATCCCTGTTGACGCCGCCGCCGCCGTCGCCAAAGCCGAAGGCAATGAGAAGCTCTTTGTTCATCTGCTTTTCGCTGTATGCATCCCATGTACCCTTAACAGTTTTTGGAATCAGCTTGCCATTGTATGTGTAAAACCAGGAACCGGGTTCGTTCCATGGTTCCGGTGTGGTAATAAAGTGGGTTAAAACCTCGCTTCCATCAATTCCCTTCCACATAAATGTATCGTGGGGCATCCGGTTGTACTGGTTCCAACTGATTTTTGTTGTCATAAATGTTTTAATTCCGGCTTTTTTCAAAATCTGAGGCAGGGCCCAGGAATAACCGAACACATCAGGAAGCCAGAGGTATTCCACATCCTTGTCAAACTCGTCCTTAAAAAACTTGCTTCCAAGAAGAATCTGGCGTGTCAGGGACTCGCCGCTTGTCAGGTTGCAGTCGGCTTCTACCCACATCGCCCCATCGGCTTCCCAGCGCCCTTCCTTTACGCGCTCCTTAATCTTCTCGAAAATTTCAGGGAAGTCCTCTTTCATATATTCATAAATCTGAGGCTGTGTCTGAAGGAAAATATATTCCGGGTACTGCTCCATCAAACGCAGCACCGTTGTAAAGGAGCGTGAGCCTTTTTCCCTTGTATGTTTTAAACGCCAAAGCCATGCCATGTCGATATGGGTATGGCCTACGCAGCGGATATTGACCGGAGATTTTTTATCCATGGCATCAATGGCCTCATTAAGCAGATCATCGGCTTCATGGACGCTTTCATAAAAGGCTTCGCTGCCAGGATAAGACCAGTCAATACAGTGGCAGGCCCGATCCAGCGCTTTGCGCAGATCATACTGCACAGGGTCAAATCCGTTAAGCTCTTTGATCGTTTCCCACACCATGGACGCGAGATAATAAAAGTCATCCACTTTTTCATCAAGCCATGCCAGATCTGCGCGGACAATCCGGTGCTCCTGTACCGTCGGCACACCGCCGCCTTCAAGTCCTGACCAAAGGCGGAAGGTAACATTAATTTCCCGGCCGCAATGTATATCATTTAAAAATACTTCTTTATGGTTCGCATCTACCCCCTGGTACATCTTGCCGTCAAGATACAGCATGGATTCAAAGCCTGAATTGTTCCCTGCCCCAGTGTTGCCAAAATCAAATATTCCAAGGACCTTTTTTCCTTTCCACTCTGCCGGAACAAAAATGTCCTTGTGCATCCAAAGAAAAAGATCTCTGCCCTTCCATGTGTCGCCCACCTTAAGGGTTTCCCACCCGCTAAATTCTACAGGTACTTTCGGATTTACTACCCCCTGCGTATCTTCACATACCGCAAAATCCTCAAGATTGATAGCATCTCTATAACGGTATTCTCTAAGCTCTGAAATACGCCGTTCTAATTTTCGATCTGTTAAAAACATGGCTACCTCCTAACGACTGATGTCTTATTGTTCTCTGAGTATCTTTGTCTTAACTATGGCTTTATCTTACTATAAAGACGAAGGTATCTCAATTTTGATAATTCTATATTTGGTGTACAAATTATATAATCATAACCATTATATTTGGCAAGCAGGAACAGCTTTGCCGGTCACACACATAAAAACAGCAAAAGGCATCCTCTGGCAGCAGGGATGCCTTTGTGCTATTTTTACTTTTCAATAGTATATCCGCAATAATCCATAACAAGCTCGCAAAACATAGCGTTGGCCCAGGTAAACCACGGCCTTGTATACATGTGGTCGTCCTCCGCGCAAAAGCCCTCGTGCATCAGACCCTCGCCCCCATCTGTGGCGGCGGCAAGCGCAATCATCTCCCATTTTTCCTCTGCCGTTTTAGCGGTTAGGCCCTGCATACACAGGGCGATATGCCAGATGTAACCGGCCGGCGTATGAGGGCTTCCAATCCCCGCAGCCTTTGCCCCTTTAAAGAAAAAGGGATTCGCTTCACTTAAAATCAGCTTCCTTGTATTCTGCGCCACCTTTGGGTCTTTTCCGGCATAGCCCAAATAATCCATCGATAAAAGGCTTGGCACATTGGCGTCATCCATGAGGTTAAACTGTCCGTAACCGTCGGCTTCATAGGCATAAACATCGCCGAAGCCTTCTCTGCGGGTAATACCATAGTTTTCAATCCCCTCATAAATTTCCTCCCAAAGGCTTTCCGCCCGGTCCGCCAGCTCGCAGTCTAAAAGCACCGTGCGGGCAATTTCTTCCAGATATTTTAGAGCCACGACCGCAAACATATTTGACGGAACAAGATAGCCATAGGTACAGGCATCGTCGCTTGGCCTAAAGCCCGACCAGGTCATGCCAATCCCAGATTTTACAAGAGCGCCCCGGCCATCCCGGGAAAGTGTGTCTGTATAGTAGGTATTCTTGCGTATAAAGTAATAGGATGACTGTTCCTCATGGCATTGCTCTGTTTTAAAAACGTCAAGTATTTTCTTTGCGCCTTCGTAAAATGATGCGTCAAACATATCTGTGCGCCCTGTATTTTTCCAGATCAGATAAGCAAACTGAATGGGATAGCACAGTGAATCTACCTCATATTTGCGCTCCCACAGCCAGTCGTTAGTTTCCGTTTCATCCTTTTCCCAGCAGTTACCGTTGGCCTCCTCATTAAACGCATTGGCATAGGGATCAATGCATATATACTGGAACTGGCGGCGGGCCACCCCCACTAAAAGGTCGGCAATATTTTTGTCCTTTGCAGCCGGAACAATATACGGCCGCAGGGAAGCCGCCGAATCTCTCAGCCACATCGCCGGAATATCTCCCGTCACGACATAGGCTGTGCCGTCCGTTTTCCGCTTCACCGCCGTATCCAGCGTATTCATATAGCAGTTTTCAAATATTTGATAAATATGTGGGGCATCTAAAAGCTTCTCTTTTACTCCGGTTAAAATGCCGCTCATTGCCTCAGAAATTTTATTTATTTGTTTCATATTCATTTTATCCATCGGATTCTGATTCATTTTATTGTTCTGATCCATACTCTTACCTCCAAAATATCCCGGCAGCCCGCAAACAAAAATAGCTGAAAGAGCTTAAAAAGTCAACTGAAAAAATGTCAGATTCAAGGGATAAAGTTCATTTTTTTCTTCCACTTTCCCGACCGGTAACGTATATAGCCTATCAGCGCCGAGCCGGTCCAGCCCACCGGCGTTGCCCACCATATCCCATGGTAGCCAAAAAGCGCGGAAAATGTAAATGCCAGGACGCTTCTCGCTGCAATTTCTGAAATACTCATCCACACGGTGGGCGTTACATCGCCGGCGCTGCGCAGGAAATTCTGAAACAGAAAAACCAGGCCGAGCATAGGAGCAAACAAAGCGACCACCCGGATACATTCCGAGCTTATTTCAATCACTGTCTTATCCGAGGAAAACATCCTGGAAAGGAAATCTGAAAAAGCAAACATAAGTACACCTACAATAATCGTATAGGTAAAGCATATAATATATCCCGCATGAAGCCCACGCTTCACGCGTTCAAAATTTTTCGCACCAATATTTTGTCCGCAAAAGGTTCCCACCGAAGCGCCAATCGAAAAGCTTAAACACATACCAAGCTGCTCCGCCCGGTTCCCGCTTGTATATGCCGCAATAACCGTGGAGCCATAGGCATTAATCGCCCTCTGCATAAACATGACAGAAATCGACACCCCTGATGAAGAAAGCGCCGCAGGAACCCCGATTCTTACAATTTCCCGGACAACCGCACGGTCCGCATAAAATTCCTTCTTTTTAAATCTCAGCATAGGAAGCTTTATAAAAACATAGATAATACAAAGGATTGCCGAAATAAGCTGGGAAAGCACCGTTGCCAGAGCAACTCCGGCAACGCCCATGCCAAAGCTTAGGACAAATAAAAGATCAAGGCCCACATTCGTCAGGCTCGCCGCCACAAGAATCAGCAGCGGAATGACAGAATCACCAAGCGCACGAAGCACCGAGGACATCCCGTTGTACATGCAGTTCGCCAAAGTTCCTAAAAACATGATTGTCAAATAGGTCACAGCGTCCTCCATAATATCCTCCGGTGTTCCAAGAAGCAGCAAAAGCGGCCGGGCCAAAAGGACGCCGAGTACCGTTACGCCAACCCCGACGCTCATATTAACAATAATTGCGGATATAAATGTCCGCTTAACCATGGCATAGTTTTTAGCGCCAAAATACTGGGCAACAACAACAGACATTCCGCTGGTCAGCCCTACAATAAGTGCAAGAATCAAATTAAAAGCGCCGCCGCAGGTTCCCACGGCAGCTAAAGCATTTGGCCCGACAAAGTTTCCAACGACAATGGAATCCACCATATTATAAACCTGCTGGAACACATTGCCGACAAACATAGGAACCGCAAACAGTGTGATAATCTTCATCGGGCTTCCCGAAGTCATATCCCGAACCATTAAAGCCCCTCCTCCTTCTTAATTTCCCGGAAAAACCGCCGCAGAAGCGGTATACATATAAGCAAAGTAATCCCGTCTGCCAAAGGCTGAGTAAGCTGTACCCCCAAAAGACCGATCATTCTTGGTAAAATAAGAATTAATGGCAAAAAGCATATCCCCTGGCGGCAGGCAGCGACAAAGGTCGCCAGTGCCGCTTTTCCTGTACACTGGAAAAGCATATTACAGATTGTACTTAAAGGAGCAATCATCAGGGCAATACACTGTGCCCGGCAGGCCAGCGTTCCTATAGCTATCACCTGGGCGTCATCTTTTCGGAAGATGGCCATAAGCTGCGGTGCAAAAATAAAGCCACACAGCGCCAAAATCACCATAACAACCGTTCCGCACCCAATAGAAAAGCGGATCGACTGGCGCACTCTGTCAAACTTCCGGGCGCCATAATTATAGCCGACAACCGGCTGAAAGCCCTGGCCAAAACCGAGAAGAACAGAAAGCATGAGCATAAATATCCGGTTGACAATAGACATTGCCGCTACTGCGGCATCACCGTAAACAGCCGCATTAACATTAAGAGCCACAGTAGAAACGCTGGCAAGGCCCTGGCGGCACAGCGACGGCAGTCCGGTTTTTATAATACTTATGTAAACTTTAAGATTTTTAGAAAGATTTTTAATGTTCAGATGGATCAGGCTTTTCCCTCTGAGAAAAAAACTGAGTAAAATCAAGAAGCTAACGCACTGGCTCAGTACCGTAGCAATTGCCGCGCCGGAAATGCCAAGCCCAAAGACAAAAATAAATACCGGGTCCAGCGCGATATTAAGAATACCCCCTGTGGCGATTCCCGCCATTGCCAAAGCCGCCTTCCCCTCGCCTCTTAAAATATTATTAAGGACAAAGGAGGCGCACATAACTGCGGCGCCAAGTAAAATATAGCGGGCATAATCTCTCGCAAACGGAAGGATCGTCGGCGTGGCCCCTAAAACGCGCATCAGCGGGTCAATAAAAATCAATCCAAAAACCGTCAGACAAAGCCCAAATGCAATAGCAAGATAAAAGCCTGTCGCCCCGATTTCACTGGCTTCTTTATGTTTCTTTTGGCCAAGGAGCCTGGACAACTGGCTGCCTGCCCCCATGCCAAGCATAAAACCTACCGCCTGGATGATCGCCATAATTGAAAAAACAATACCGACCGCTCCTGTCGCGCTTGTTCCAAGCTTAGATACGAAAAAAGTATCTGCCATATTATAGACACTTGTCACAAGCATACTGATGATCGTCGGCACCGCCAGCGTTGCAATCAGCCTCGGAACCGGTGTCTGCGTCATCTTTTTAAATTGAAGCTCTTCCTGCCCTGTCATAAATGTAATCCCCCTTCACAGGATGCCGCCCCATTGTTGCACCCTCAATAATTAACTACCTAATTTAAGTATACGGCTGACATCAAAATAATGTCAACTGTCTTTATAGACAAATCCTTCACTTTCAAAAAAAGAAACTAAAAAAGGAACAAAGCATGTCCTTTGTTCCCTTTAAGCACCGTTATTTTGTTTTTAAAAGCTGCCTGTACTTTTCATACTCTTTTTCATCAATACCTAAAGCTTTCATCGCCTGTTCCATGGTTAGATTGAGATTTCTCATCAAATTTGTGATAGAGCGGCACAGACTGTCGCTCGCGCCCTGCGTTCTGATGAAAGCAGGACCTTAAGCAACCGCAGGATTCCACCGTGAGCTTCGTCCTGCTCCTTCCCAAGACAAATCATTATAGCGGACATTAAGTCATAATTCCTTTTTTCTTCAGCAGCATTTCCGTTCAAACATTCCTCGGACCAGCTATAACGGTTAATTGTATTTTCCCGTGACTTTGGGGGCGATGTACATATCCACACAGAATATACTTTTTTTATAGAGCCATAATCGGACGCCGAAAACTCCGTGCCATATTGAGCAGAGATCATACGGCTGCAGTAATATATGCCCCGCTTAATTAATGGATAGCCCGGATAAAAATCATTTTGAGCCTCAATATTAATGATGAGGCTGATCATTTCCTCAGAAGACGGCGCCAATGCTTCAAAGCGTATATCATAAAAAATAGTTCCCTCAGTCATCGTTTTATCTTCTGTATTTAACCCCCGGATTCTTTCAGGGGCTTCATCCTGATGAACATTTTCCTGACCTATACAGGGATGTCCTTCAATATATTTTTGAATAATGTCATCAATCGTACATTGTTGATATTCTGGGATACAGCTCTTCATAATCTGCGCCAGAATATTTTTATCTGCAAGTAGCCTTTTACAGGCCGCGTCAAATGCCGCTTTTTGTCCGGCAATGTCAAGCGCCTGTGATCGTTGGCTTTTGCGTATCACTTACCCACCTCCAATGAAAGTATAACCAAAAAAACCGGCCAGCACAAGATATTCGTCCTGCGCCGGCCGGTTTCGCCATCATCAGATATGGGGTGCTCCGCTCCAATCGCGGATTTAGCTGCGAAAACCCTCGATACATAGCGAATCGTTACAGAATCTTTATTCACCTAAAGTTGACATAACGTTCCAAAAACTTAAACAGCACATCCATCTGCGCGTCTGTTCCAATCGTAATCCGCAAGTAGTCGCTGATCCGCGGCTGATTAAAGTAACGCACAAAAATATGTTCCCGGCGGAGCGCCTCAAACAGCTCTACGGCCGAAAAATCCGAATGCTTTGCGAAAATAAAATTTGCCCTGGAGTCGGGAAATACAAAGCCCAGGGAAGATAACCGCTGCTTCGTCCGTTCCCGGGTCGCCACAATTTTGTCAATACACGACTTAAAATAGGCAGTATCTTTGACAGCCTCCACCCCCATAAGCAAAGACGGAAGATTCATTGTATAGGAATTGATGGAATATTTCACATCATTCATTGCCTTAATAAGCGCAGGAGACCCTATGGCATACCCAATACGCAGCCCGGCCATAGAGCGGGATTTAGAAAAGGTCTGGACAACAAGAAGGTTATCATAGATTTCAATAAGCTCCCTGGCCGACGGCCCGGCAAAATCAATATATGCCTCATCGACAATAACAACAACATCCCTGTTATGCCGGACAATATCCTCAACGACAGAAAGCGGCTCGTAGCACGCGGTAGGCGCATTGGGGTTTGGAAATACAACGCCGCCGTTTTCTTCGTAATAATCTTCCGGCCGGATACGAAAATCACCGGTCAGAGGCGCCGTTTTGTAAGGAATACGGTAAACATTGGCCCAAACAGGATAAAAGGAATAGGTAATGTCTGGGAAAACCACCGGCTTTTCTGAATTAAAAAATGTGAGAAATGCCACTGAAAGTACATCGTCGGAGCCTACGCCCACAAAAATCTGTTCCGGCCCGACATTGTAGCATTTTGCCAGTGCGTCGACAAGCACATTTGCGCCGGGGTCTGGGTACAGGCGCAGCCGGTCTGCCGCCATGGAATCTCTTGCCGACAGCACTCCCAGCGCCGGAGGGTAAGGATTTTCGTTCGTATTTAATTTAATCATATCTGCCTGCGCCGGCTGTTCTCCCGGTGTGTAAGGAACAACGCGGCGGACTTTATCTTCCCACAAGCTCATTGATTTTCTCCTCCTACTTAAGTTCCATGCCAAAATCCACCTCGTGCAAGGTCAGGCAGGCTTGGCTCTGGCCCGTTACCCGCGAAAGTAAACCTTCGCCAGCTCCTTAAATGCCGGCAAGGAACGCTTAATCATATCATAGGACACACAGTAGGCCAAACGCACGTAACCCGGGCAGCCAAAGGTTGTAGCTGAAACAAGAATAATATTGTGCTTCTTCGCCTCACGGACAAATTCCTTTTCGTCGGGAACCGGCGACTTTACAAATAAGTAAAAAGCGCCCTGGGGCTTTACACATTCAAAGCCCATTTCCGTCAGGCTGTTATATAAAAGCATACGATTTTTATTATAGGCCGCAATATCTGTTTTTGCATACAAACATTCCTTTGCCACAAGCTGAAACAAAGACGGTGCGTTAATATAGCCAAGACAGCGGTTCGCCACAACTAAAGCGGACTGCATTTCCTCGTAAGCGTCGATCTGTTTTGGAATTGCCAGATACCCAATGCGCTCGCCCGGCAAAGATAACGACTTGCTAAAGGAATAGCACACAAGGCAGTTCTTGACATATTTTGTCATAAAAGGCACCTTGGCGCCGTCATAAACAAGCTCCCTGTATGGTTCGTCTGAAATTACATAGATCGGATGGCCGATACGCCCTTCGGCATTCCTTAAAATTTCATCCAGCCGGGAGAGCGTTTCTGCCGAGTAAACAGCGCCCGACGGATTATTCGGGTTATTGACAATCACCGCTTTTGTTTTTTCCGTAATATAGCTGTCAAGCACATCCAAATTTAACTGAAAGTTTTTTGTATCTGCCGGCACAACAACAGTTTCACCGCCAAAATTAGAAATATAGCTGCGGTATTCGCCAAAAAAAGGAGCAAAGCAGATAACCTCGTCCTTATAATTAAGAAGCGTACGCAAAATACAATTCAGCGCCCCGGCAGCCCCGGCGGTCATTATAATACTCTCCCTGATAAAGTCCGTTCCAAAACGTTCATTTAAAGCTTTGGCAACGGCATCCCTGACCTCCTCATAGCCGGAATTATTCATATAGCCATGAATAAAATTGGCATCCTTTGTTTCAAGAATATTGTAAATGGTTTCTTTTACAATGTTTGGCGGTGCGACACTTGGATTACCAAGGCTGTAATCATAAACATTTTCCTTACCGACTACAGCAGCCAGCTCTACACCTTCCTCAAATAATCTTCGGATGACCGAGCTGTTTGCTACAAGATTTTCCATATTTTTTGAAATTACCATTTGAAAGAGCCTCCCTGCTGCATATCTTTGTAACGCTTCAACCATGCGGCTTAAGCGTTACATATTTTTAAATACTGTCTATAAGTCTTTATTCCATGTTGCTTAGCTTAGCGGCCTGGTCAGCAGCAGTCAGACTGTCAATCAGTTCGTCTAAATCGCCGTCCATAATCTCATAAAGACGGTGCGTTGTCAGCTTAATACGGTGGTCCGTACAGCGGCCCTGGGGGAAATTATAGGTTCTGATCTTTTCCGAGCGGTCGCCGGTACCTACCTGATTTTTTCTAAGAGAAGCTTCTTCCTTGCGTTTCTTCTCGAGCTCTAAGTCATACAGGCGGGAACGTAAAACCTTTAGACCCTTTTCCTTATTTTTAAGCTGGGATTTTTCATCCTGGCAGGAAATAACAATTCCTGTAGGAATATGGGTAATACGCACCGCAGAATCAGTCGTATTGACACACTGCCCGCCATTTCCTGAGGCGCGGAACACATCAATGCGCACATCATTCATATCCAGCGCCACATCCACCTCCTCAGCTTCCGGCATGATCGCCACGGTGACAGTGGATGTATGAATACGGCCGCCGGATTCTGTTTCAGGAACACGCTGGACCCGATGGACGCCGCTCTCAAACTTAAGCCGTGAATAGGCGCCGTTTCCAGTAATCATAAAAACAACTTCCTTAAAACCGCCAATACCATTTTCATTAACGCTCATAAGCTCTGTCCGCCAGCGCCTGGACTCCGCATATTTGGAATACATGCGGAACAGCTCAGAAGCAAAAAGAGCCGCCTCATCTCCACCGGCCCCGGCGCGGATTTCAACAATAACGTTTTTCTCATCCATAGGATCTTTAGGTATGAGAAGCACCTTAAGCTCGTTTTCAATGTCAACAATACGGTTCTTACAATCCGAAAGTTCTTCTTTAAGAAGCTCCCTCATTTCCTCATCATTTTCACTTTCAAGCATTTCAACGCTGTCCTCAATGCTCTGTTTTGTTTTCTTATATTCTGTATATTTTTCTGCAATTGGATGAAGATCTGTCTGCTCTTTCATCAGCTTTCTGAACCTGGCCTGGTCGTTGACCACAGCCGGATCATTAAGCTCCTCCATTACCTGCTGATAACGGATAAGAATATCGTCCAATTTATCAAACATATTTTTTAATGTCCTCCTTCATAGTAAACCTTCACGCCGCTCCGGGCGCGGCTCCGCCACGAATGAAAGCCCCAAAACTTTATCAGCCAAGGCTCGCAAAAACAACCCGGTCGAGGCCAGCCAGGTCTTTCTTTATCTGTATCTGGCAAAATCCCTCATTTTCCAAAATTTTACAAACAGCTTCGCCCTGGTCCCACCCGATTTCAAAAAAAATCATTCCCCGGTCCGTCAGGTATTCCGGCGCTTTCGCCGCGATTTTCCGGTAAAAAGCCAGGCCATCGCTGCTGCCGTCTAAAGCCATATGCGGCTCATGGGCACGTACCTCCGCCATCAATGAAGGGATCTGCGCCGATGGGATATAGGGCGGGTTGGAAACAATCAGATCATATTTGTCGTGGATATTATTAAATAAATCGCTATGGATCCAGCGTATTCGCGGAAAGCTTCCGGGAGGCAGCGCCGCTGTGGATACATTCCTCACCCTAAGTTCGTTTTCCATAGCCACTAAAAGCGCCTCCTGGGACAAATCCACGCCATCACCAAAAGTGCAGGGCTTCATTGCCATAATGCTGAGCAAAATACAGCCGGAGCCGGTACACATATCAAGCACTGACGGCTCCTGCGGCATATTTTTAAGCACTGTTTCCACAAGAATCTCTGTATCCTGGCGGGGAATCAGCACATTTTCATTCACCTTGAAGGACAGCCCCATAAACTCCTGTTCACCGGTGATGTATTGCAAAGGAACACCACCTTCCCTGCGCCGGATACATCCTCTGTATCTGTCTTCGGCCACGGGGTCCGCTTCCGCTTCAGGATTAAGGAGATAGTCCAGGCGGCTTATGCCAAAGCACCAGGAAAGCAACAGCCAGCTATCGGTTCTGGCGTCCGCAATATTGCAAGAAGAAAGCCGGTCATATCCTTCGTCGAAAAGTGACTTAAGGGTCATCATTGCACCTCACCAGCTTTGTCCTGCGAGCCTTTGGCCTTAAGTTCTTCCTGAAACTTGCGCCAGTCATAAATCGCCTCAATCGACGCAATTGCCGCTTCAATCATAGACTCGTCCGGCTCCCGTGTCGTCAGCTTCTGCAAAGCCATTCCCGGCCTGCTTATAATATCGGCAAATTTTCCTTCGCTTTTCCCGGCCCACTGGATAATTTCATAGGCTGCGCCTGCAATCACAGGCACAAGCAAAATACGGAAAACAACCTTAAGGACCACATTGTCCACAGGGAATATCTGAAAAAATAATATAAAAAATACAATGCTTAAAAAGATCACAATAAAGAGGAAGCTTGTGCCGCACCGCTTATGAAAACGGGAATATTTCATTGCATTTTCAGGCGTAAGCTTCGCCCCATGCTCGATACAATTAATGGACTTATGTTCCGCACCGTGATACATAAATACTCTCTGAATATCTTTCATCCTGGAAATCAGCAAAATATAAGCCATAAACAAAATAACGCGGACAACGCCTTCAATAATCCCAAGAACCCATGAAGAATCTGTGACCTGCTTAAAAAGGCCCGAAATAAAAAAGGGAAGAACCATAAACAGGCCAATGGCAATGACAATGGAAAGAGCCACGGTTAGCCCCATAAGCAGCTTATCCTTTACACCACCGCCATCCTTCCCGCTCCTGGAAGCCTTTTCCTCCTCCTCGTCCTCATAAAAGCTGGCCGAATAGGTCAAGGTGGACATTCCAAGAACAAGCGAGTCGATAAATGCAAATACTCCCCGCAAAATAGGTATGTGTTTCAAATGCAGCCGTGACACAAGGCTTTCATAACGGCCGCGTTTGACCTCAAGCTCTCCGTTAGGCTTTCGGACAGTCACAGCGTAATCATTGCCATAGCGCATCATTACCCCTTCGATGACTGCCTGACCGCCAATTTTGGCATATTTCATTATTTTCCTCCAATTACAAAAATAGGTTGAGATTAAAAAATCCCAACCTGTCTTTTTCATATTACTGTGTAATACCGTATTTACGATTGAATTTATCAATACGTCCGCGGGCTGCTGCAGCTTTCTGCTGGCCTGTGTAGAATGAATGACATTTGGAGCAAACTTCTACGTGAATTTCTGGTTTTGTAGAACCGGTTACAAATTCATTGCCGCAGTTGCAAGTAACCTTAGCCTGGTAATACTTTGGATGGATTCCTTCTCTCATGTTTTTCACCTCACTACGAAATACTCATATTGCAAAAATTGAACTTGTCAATCTGTTTTCTTTTGAACAGCTTCCCTATTATAGCACATAAAAAAACAAAATTCAATAGTTTTTCATACATTTTACACCCCCTATTTTGCTGATTTTCATTCAATGCTCTGAAACGCTTTCTTCCTGCACAATACCTATAAATTGTATTTCATTCGCCTGAAGCTTTATATCAAATGACAGCGCTCCCTTTGCAGCACTTATCATTTCAATATCTATATAAGGAACAGACACCGACTTAAGATACTCCGTTTCTTCGCGGGTTTGTGATTTTCTAAATCCTCTGCGTCCCCATTCTTCAAACACACTTCCATACAAAGGGCTTATACAATGCTTCCTCAGGCAGTAATTTCCTTCAGCCAGACCTAAAAGCCGGATATGAAACCGCAGCTCACCTTCCGAAAAATATACCGCCATATTCTCAGGATGATTACCTTCGTCATCCTGAATATAACATTCAGGCGACGGGCTTTTCATATAATGACATACAATATAAAAGCTTTTATTCTTTGTCGAAGTAACGATATAGTTTTCTCCCTTTGCCAGTAAATCGGTTCCAAGGTTTTCCATGAACCGGAGGGCATAAAAGGCAGACTTATAAATGCCATTTCTGCTGATAACACCCCCGCCGCCGTACAGACATCCGACTGAATCAAAATATTCTTCTGTCCGGTCCGTACTCATCCAGTATGCCATACAGGGCGTATACCCTACCGAAGCAATAAGATTTCTAACCAGGTACGCCCCTTTATAGCAAACATCATTCAGCCACGTCCTGCTAGATACTGACAAATTCCATTCCGTAATCCACAAATTTTCTGTTCCGTAACCATATTTAGTTAAAAGACATTGCAAAGCCGCCAGTTCTTTTTCCATAAAGCACTCATCAGGAACGATCTTATTTTCACCAATTCCTGCTTTCAAATTATAAGGATAAATGCTCACTGAAATAAAATCCAGAGCCATGCTTTTTCCCGCATAGCGTTCAAGAAAACTGCCAATCGACGCATTATCATCAAATATATTAAAACCCAGTCCTCCCACAAACGCCCCCGGAAGTTCCCGCTTAATACAGTCATATTCAATTTTTAGCAGAGCCATCTGCTCCTCTGTAATAAAATTATCTTCCGGCCCGCGCTCCCACCAAAGCTCAAACCGCCATTTTAAAACTTCACTTTCTCCGTATCTTTCCGCACAGTGACGGATAAAACAGCTTAACATGTGGATGTAGTTGCCTAGATGCCCTGTTTTTGATATTCGCTCCCTCCACAATATCCATCCCATATCCGGCCGTACAATCTTCTTTCGTTTCAGACCCAAATTAAGAAACGGACTTATTTTATTTTTTATCATAAAGTCTAAAATGTCATCCAGCACAGAAAAATTATACCGGGCTTCGCAGCTAAAATCCAATAAATTTTCCGGACAAAAAAGACTGTCAATCCGCCCATATTTAAAATCCAGCTCTCTTTTCAAAAGCAAAACATGTTCCCGAATATATTCCATTTGTAAATCCTCTGCGGCGCCGAGATTCATTACCTTCAGCCAGTTCTTCTCAAAACGCCGTTTATCAGAAACGTTTGCCGTTATTTTATATTCCTTTACATCCTTTGCTTCACTTAACTCCTGTAGGCAGTGATTGATTTTCTTCCTATAAATAGACGGTACAGTTCCATATTTACGGCGAAATGTCCTATTAAACGTTACCAGGTTCGGAAATCCTGCATCGCAGGCAATCTGGGTAATCGAGTGGTCGGTCATTTTTAACGCTTCCATCGCATGGCCAAGCCGGACATTATTCAAATACTCTGAAAAGCCCATCCCCAAATTTTCTCCTATGTATTTTGAAAGATAGGACGGCGATAAATAGAATTGCTCGGAAAGTGTTTTAAGATCCAGCTTTGCCCTATAATTTACCTGTATATAACTTAAAATCGACATAAGCCGATCATTATCCTTCATATTCAATCTTCCCCTTTATTTTACATCTGTTGCATCAAGCGCAGCCCTATACGGTGAAATCTGTAAAAACTGTATTTCATTCGCCATAAGCTCTGTTTCTATCTCAATACAGCCATTATAAGACTCTACGATTTTCCGGCTATATCTGGGTACGCATACCGAAATCAGCCATGAACGCTCCATATCCGTACATTCAATTTTATGGCCAAGCCTAAGCCACTCATCCATAACACTCCCAAAATCCGGTGAAACTGAAAATTTTTCCACCTGGTATTTCCCACAATCCACAGACATCAGCTCCAGGCGAAGCTTCATTTCCGATTTTTCAAATAAATCTGTAATCTGAGTGCAGCCTACACATTCATCAGCCTGGCGGTAATAGCTCTCCCGTATAGGGTTAAGGTAGTTACAAACAATAAAATAACTGCCGGAGCCATTCTCTGTTAAAATGTAGCGTTTATCTTTTTTAATCAGCCGGCTTCCCATCCTATTCAGAAAATCATAAGCATAAAATGAAGGTTTTCGTATGCTGTTTCTGCTAATCAATCCATTTCTGCCATTAAGCAGTTGTACGGAATCAAAATATTCTGTCGTTCTATCACTGCTTCCCCAATGAGCCATACACCATGCCTTTTCAAGACCTGCGGCAGCCGTCCGGAGAATATAGGCTCCCTTCCAGCAGCTATCATGGAAATAATTATTATTAGATATGGAGATATTCCATTCTGTAATATAAAGAGAGCCATTATCATAACCGTTTTGAAGCATCAAAAAATTCAGCTCGTCAAGTTTTCTTTCCATATAATCCATATCTTTTACTAAAGGAGAACCGCCGCCCGTTCCCGGCATATGATAAGGATAACACACAACAGATATAAAATCCGGCCGCACATATTTTTTTCGTTTCAGATAAAATTTAAGCATTTCATTATTATCATTAATATTAAAGCAGAAACCTCCTACCTGTGCGCCTGGTGAATATTTTTTTACAGTCCGGTAAAGAATCTCAAAAATATCCAGCCATCTTGCATCCATCGCATCTCCTATTTTATGGATCCATCTTAGTTCAATCCGCCATTTTTCTACTGCTGACACACCATACCTGCGGACACAGTGACTAAAAAATTCTGCGATAAGCCGCCGGTATTGATCATCGTTAGCAAAGCCTTTGACAATATCTTCCTTCATAAACAGGCGATTGATGTCCTTTCTAATAATTTTATCGCTAAAAC
Organism: Clostridiales bacterium; assembly: GCA_018369015.1. GTDB lineage: Bacteria > Bacillota > Clostridia > Lachnospirales > Lachnospiraceae > Catenibacillus. Next base: position 17,725 of record JAGZDD010000003.1, read on the forward strand.
TCATATTCAGAAAAGGAATTATGCCATTTTCTATAAGGAAGTCCAAAATCATATCCACGCGAGAGAAATTAAACCGTTCCGGCGAATGTATATCTACCAGCAAACGCTGGCTAAATATATTTTCTACCCGCCCATATAAAAAACCCAGTTCTTTTTTTAACTGCAGTATATGTTCCCGAATACTCCCTTTTTGTAAATCTTCAGCATATCCAAGATTCAAAACCTTCATCCAGTTTTTCGCATAAGGCTGTCCGCTCCCGGCTCGTGCCTTCACGCAAAACGTATGTGAAGTGAGCGCACGGTCCATTTTATCCTGTATATTTTCCAAGAGTTCCTGTACGCTGGTACGCAGCTCTAAATCCGTCCGCGCAGTGTCAGGCTCATGCCGTTTTTGTTTTTTATAATCGGCCAGGGTAGTATGATACTCCCGCTCAAAAGCCCGGTTAAACGCCATAATATTAGGAAAGCCGCCTAAAAGGGCTGCTGACGCAAGAAAAATATCATTATTTTTCAGTTCTGACATTGTATAAGAAAGCCGTATATGATCCAAATAATTGTGAAAACTCCACCCTAAATTTTCTTTAATAAATTTTGACAAATATGGCACAGATAATTCCATTCTTTCTGCCAGTTCTTTAAGGCTAAGCCTGCGGTTATACCTACTGTGCATATATCTGCGTATAACTTCCGCCCTTTCTTCACGGCTTGCGGGATTTAGCTGTTCCTTAAACAGGCAGTGACCGGCCAGCCACGCAAAAATCTGCGGCAATATTTGTGTCTCATGCTCCCGGCATATTTCCAGACACAGCGCATTTTTAAGAGACCGACCCAAAAGCCCTTTAAGTTCATCACTCCTCCCGCTTTTTCTCTCAAATACCTTATCTTCTATATAAACAATATCTCTGGCGCTCATTCCTGACAACTTTGCAGCGGGAAAGTGAAGAACCGCAGCAATATACCCGTCGCTGCTTTTTGCAGTATTTTTCTGTTCCCAAGGCTTTGCCTGCAGAGGATCTGCTGTTAAATCTAATACGCATCCCGTTTCAAGGAAACGGCTCCGCACCGCCACATCCCCCGGCTCTAGCCAGCAGTCTCCTTCAGCCGTCTGAAGCCTCCCCCGGCCTTTAAGAACCAGCATTAAAACAATTTCATAAATTTCCCCGCAGCCCGCCAGACCGGATGCCGTCTTATCCGATACTTCCACACAATCTGTTAATTCCCATATTTCTGATAATGCTACCCTCATACATACCTCTATGTTCCCTATAAATCCCCTGTGCCACGCGGTCTTATCGTTTTTCCCATACCGCCTTTACTTTCTATTTTATCGTAACAAATCTATTTTTATTTGTCAAAATTATCCTATTAAAAATCTATATTATTTTTTTAACATTTCAATATTTTCATCCAATTATTGAACAAAAATTATTATTTAAGTGTCAATTTTATATAAAGACTGCCCTATTATATTCATGTAAAATAATTTTATAATAAAAAGTTTTTTAAAAAACTCCCGCGTTGCCGCAAACGCCGGCCGCAAAACATATTAGCATACAGCGTTCAAAAGTTACAGAAATGGTGGAATGAGCATGAGTAAAACGAACATCAAAAAAGGATTACGACAACATGATTTTACGCAAGGAGGAATTTTAAAACCAATTATTTTCTTTTCGCTTCCCGTACTGTTTGGCGATATTTTTTCAGCACTTTACAATGTGGTGGATTCGGTCGTTGTCGGACAATTTGTAGGTTCCCACGCACTGGCTGCCGTCAATTCCAGCTTCGCGATTACCATGGTCTGTGTTGCTATTTATTCGGGCTTTGGCGTAGGCGCTTCTGTTATTATCGGGCAGCTCTTCGGGGCAAAAAGCTTCGAGGATTTGAATAAGGCAACGGCAACAGCTTATATCGGCGCTTTCTTTGTCGGTATTACTATGTCCATACTTGGCTTTATCATCGCCAGGCCGCTTTTAGCACTCATTAATACACCCTCAGAAATTATCGCAGATGCCCAAATTTATCTCAAAATTTATTTTTGCGGTTGTACCACACAGCTTTTTTACTATATGACATCAGGTATGATGCGCGGGCTTGGAGACAGCAAAACGCCGATGGCTGCCATTATTATATGTGCAGTCATAAATATTTTACTGGATTTATTTTTCGTCATTATCCTGAATATGGGTTGTGCGGGCGTAGCTATTGCCACTGTCATCTCCCAGGCCATTTCCGCCATTGTTGTTGTCACAAAGCTTCTCAGAGGGAGCTATGGTATCCGGCTATCAAGAAAAATCTTCCGCATAGATCTTCATATGCTTGGAAAAATTTTAAAAGTCGGTGTTCCAAGCGCCATTCAATCTCTGGTCAGCTCCGTTGGTCTTTTATTCGTCCAAAGCTGCGCCAATTCCTTCGGAACCAACCTGATGGCTTCCGATGGCATTATCCAAAAGCTTGACAGCTTTACCCAACTGCCGATTATGGCTCTGGGCCAGACAATCACTATGTTTAACGCCCAGAACCTTGGTGCGGGCAGAAAAGACCGTCTCAAAGAAGGCAACCGTAAAATGCTGATCTTTAACATTATCATCGGCATTGTCGTCGGAGTTATTCTTTACTTTTGTGTCGAACCTTTATATAGGCTTTTTATCAATCCTGGGGATGCCGGATATGAACAAATCATACAGTTTGGCAAGAACAGTATCCACATACTTGTGTTTTTCTACTGGATTGTCGCTGTGCAAATGAGCTGCGGTTCTATTCTTCGGGGAGCCGGAGCCACATCGCCTGTGATGGTTATCGCGATTATATGCGTTCTCATCCGTATACCGCTGACACGCGGGCTTTCCATAGGCACCGGCATGTACCAGGGGCTTTACTGGGCTACGAGTATTTTTAATACATTGTTTGCATTATGTATGCTGACATACTACAAGTTTGGAAAATGGGAACGTTTTGCGCTGACCCGAAAAAATCCCGGAGCAGTTCAAAAATAAAACTTTTATATGAGGAGGGTTTACTTTATGGGAAAACAACAGGGAACAGAAGGCGCATGGGCCAAAATAAAGCGTCTGTATTTAGGCCATGATAAGCTTTCAAAAAGGAATCTCAGAAATCTTATTGCATTTGCATTAGGCGGTATAGGCTACACCTTCTTTGAAGAAATCGTCACCACCTACCTGCAGTTTTACTACACAGAATTTCTTCTTGTTTCTGCGGCCAGCGTAAGCGTTATCCTGAGTATCGGTATGCTGATCGACGGTGGTTCTGATATTCTGATGGGTATTATTATTGACCATTTCCAGACAAAGCAGGGCCGTATTAAACACTGGTATTTGTGGGCGGTTATTCCAACATCTCTCGCAGTCGTAGCTATCTTTTTCTGCCCTCAGTCTTTTTCCAACACTGCAAAGCTGGTGTGGCTGTTTATTGTATATAATCTCTATTGTACATTCCTGACAGCCTTGCGTATGGCTAAAACAACGTCAATATCTCTGTGCTTTAATGATACCGAGGCCAGGCAGCAGGCCAACGTAGTTTCCGGATTCATCGGACAGATCTCCCAAACGCTGCTAACTGCAGGTATTCCATTATTACTGGTTGCGCTCGGCTCCACTGCCGCCGCTTATACGCAGACATCCATTATCAGCGTTGGTGCCGGTATCCTTCTTATTTTAGCAGCCTGGTATTTCACGAAGGAAGTTGTAGGCTCTAAAGCCGCATTAAAAAATGTCCGCGAAACAGAGGGCGAGGAAGCTGCCCAGGTTATTGATGCAATTATGAAAAGTGAAGGCGAACAGCCTAACGGTAAGCAAAAGGACAGAAATGTCATTAAAGATTTTATCATGCTTTTCAGCAACAAATACTGGATTATTAATATGCTTGCAGCTTTAGCTAATGGTGTAGGTATTGGTTTTATGTTTGGTGTTGCCACCTACTTTGCTAAATATGTTCTCGGCGATATGGCTCTTTTGTCCGGTATTTATGGCACTATGTCCATCGGTATGATGGCAGGTATTTTCATCGCCGCTCCAACGATCGTCAAGCTTGATTCCCGCATGGTCGGCGTATTAGGCAGTTTTATAGGGGCGGCAGGCATGGGGATTTCAGCTATATCTATCCTTGTTTTGCACAATGTCACCTTGTTTTATGCCGGTTTATTTATCCGGCAGATTGGTACAGGCTTTGTTATAGCTATTGCCAATGATATGACGGCCAGAGTCATTGATTACGGCGAATGGCGCTTTGGCTATCGCATTGACGGCCTGGCCTTTTCTGGTTCTTCCGTTATGCAAAAAATTATGTCGGCTGCCGCAACCGCTATCCTTGGTATTGTCCTGACAGCCGTCGGATACCAGGGAGGATCGGACATCATTCCGGCCAGCGCCGTGTCAGCGATCCAGCATATGTTTTTAACAATTCCCGGTATTGCGTTGCTGGCCAGCGGTTGCTTTTATATTATGCTGAACCTGTCAAACAAACGCGTCATCGAAATGCGTGAAGATATTGCAACCCGGGCAAAAGAAAAAGTCAACGCTATGAAATAATAAAACTATAAAAAGAAACCTATAAAGTTAAGGAGGTACTAGCAATGAGTGAAAGTAAAAAAATGCCGAAACGCGGCATCTCAACCTATTGTTTTTATCCGCAGTTGGATGTCAACATGGATTTAGAGGATATTTTCATGCACATGGAAGATATGGAGGCCTATGGTCTTGAAATTCTTGCGGACGGCATTATTGAAGGCTATCCGTGGCCATCTAATAAATGGCTTGACAGATGGTTCGCTCTGATCGAAAAATACCATATTGTTCCAGTAGAATACGGTCACTGGATAGAGTCCAGGCTTGTTCCCGGGCGAGAAGCCACCCTTGAGGAATCGCTTGAGCAGTTGATCCGGGATATTAAACTTGCCTCATTCCTCGGTTTTCCGTACATGCGTACAAAGCTTGGCGTCATTGACGATGTTTTAAATCCTGTTACAAACTGGAGAGAAATCATCCTCCGCGCATTACCTTATGCCGAAAAATATAATGTAGTTATGCAGCCGGAGCTTCATGCGCCTACCCGTCTTACCGATCCAATGGTTCAGGCTTACGCCGAATTTATTGATAAAGAAAAAACAAAACACTTTGGCTTTAATGTAGATTTCGGTATATTCCAGTACAGAGATCCCGAAGGAATGGAAAGGGAAAGGCCCGGACACTTCAAATTCAATCCAAGCAAACCGGAGGATATTATTCCATTTCTTCCCTATGTCCACTGCTGTCATGCGAAATATTACAATATGAGCGAAGATTTTGAAGAAACAACGATTCCTTACCGGGAAGTCATTGACATTATGATTGCCCACGGCTGGAACGGCTATCTTTTATCAGAATACGAAGGGCCGAAAAAAACCGATATTAACCACTGTATCACTCAGGTACGCAGACATCAGTTATTTATGAAAAATATTCTTGGAGCATAATTGAAAGGAGGATTCTTTCTATGTTAGAAATGGAAGCCCTGCAATATAAAGGTTTTAGAAACATCAAAAAAAATGGTGAAATCACAGGATTCCAGGTGGGCATCCGCTTTGTAGCTTACAGAGGCCCTTGGATGTCACAGTTCCGTTTTAAATACGTAAAGGTAGACGGAGAAAAATTCGGTCCGGATGTATGCACATTTTTTCTGCACGGCGTAGAATATACTTATGAGGAAATGCTGTCCGACTGGCGTGTTAAATGGAATTTGCAGGATGTTTGCTACATCCATGTGCAAAAGCCCGGCGGCCTGTCCTCGGGCAATCATAAGGTACAAGTCATCTTCTGGGAAATCGCCTCATATATTCCGCCGTTTCTGGATGATCTGCGTATGAAGCAGGAAGACGACCCTGAAGATCCTTCCAACACAAGAGAAATGATTATCGTTTAAAGCTTTTTAATGTTAATCGCGATTTCTATTATGGAAATTTAGGCCGCTGGAGAATCCAGCGGCCTATTCCTTTCCTCTGGAATACTGTATTAAAGAAACTTCGTCCTCTTAATGGCAGCAATAAAATCCTTATTAGAACGGGTACGCATAAACATTTCTAAAATGCGCTCTAACGCCTCGTCCGATTTAAGACCCCCCAATGCTTTACGCATCAGATATGTAGCCTCTAATTCTTCACGGCTTAAAAGAAGTTCTTCGCGCCGTGTTCCTGAACGGGCAATATCAATCGCCGGGAATATACGCTTTTCCGAAAGCTTCCGGTCCAAAACAAGCTCCATATTCCCAGTTCCTTTAAATTCCTCGAAAACAACATCATCCATTTTACTTCCGGTTTCTACAAGCGCTGTAGCCAGAACTGTAAGGCTTCCGCCCTCGCGCATATTTCTTGCCGCACCAAAAAACTTTTTCGGCATATGAAGGGCTGCGGGGTCAAGACCGCCCGAAAGCGTGCGGCCGCTGGGCGGAACCGTGAGGTTATATGCTCTGGCAAGCCGGGTAATGCTGTCCAGCAAAATAACCACATCCTTCTTATGCTCCACAAGCCTTTTCGCCCTCTCTAAAACCATCTCAGAAACTCTTTTATGATGTTCTGGAAGCTCGTCAAAAGTTGAATAGATGACTTCCACATTTTCACCCTCAATATATTCCTTAATGTCCGTAACCTCCTCCGGGCGTTCATCGATCAAAAGAATAATCATATTCATATCCGGATGATTAGAATGGACAGATTTTGCCACCTGTTTTAAAAGGGTCGTTTTTCCTGTTTTGGGAGGCGCCACGATCATACCTCTCTGGCCTTTGCCAATGGGCGACACAAGGTCCACAATACGCATAGGCACACTGGCCCGCTCGGTTTCTAAGCGGATCCGGCTATTGGGGAAGATCGGCGTCATATCCTCAAAATTTTTCCGCCGGCTTGCCTCTGACGGATGGAAGCCATTCACGGCTTTAACAAACAACAGGGCGCTGAATTTTTCCGTCGGCAGTTTAATCTTGATATTTCCTTCAATAATATCTCCGGTTTTTAAATTAAACCGGCGAATCTGTGCCGGAGAAACATAAATATCATTATCTCCCGGAAGATAGTTTTCACAGCGGATAAAACCAAAGCCATCCGGCATAACCTCAAGAATCCCATGGGCCATATTGCCGCTGTCTAGTTCCTCTAAAGAAGGTTCAATGTGGTAATCATTATCGCTGCGGTTTATGTCAACGTTGTCATTGCGGCTGTCGCTGCGCTCATCCGCATTGCGTACATAGCAGTCACTGCGGCTGCTTCCGTTCGTGTAGCTTTCGGCCCGATTATCATTCCGGCTGCTTCCGTTATTCTCTGTGCGGCTGTCACCACGGCTATTTGTGCCTCCATAGCTATCGCTGCGGCTATCATTCCTTCCGCTTCCGCCGGCGCTGCTGTCACTCCGGCCGTCACTCCGGCCGTTTGTGCCGTCATTCCGGTTCCACCGGCTTCCCGACTGAGCCATATTATTCCTCATATTGCGGGTCGATGTGCGGCCGCCTTTTCCATTTCTAGCATAGCTGCTGCCCGTTCCTTCAAAACTCCCGGCATTTTCGTTATTTCCTCCCTGATTTTGGGAGCCTGATGAAAAAGAGGCATTGGCCTTTGCTGTTGTGGCCCGCTCTCTTTTATTGACAGCAGAGCTTTCTTTTTCTACTGGGGAATCCTTCGTTTCCTGATGATTCCCGATGGCAGCGCTGCCGCCCGAAGCCGCCTCTGGCTGGGATACTTTTTCCAAAGATGTCTTATCGTCATCCGGCAGGGCATTTTTCTGTTCTTCCAGATCACTCAAAATCTGCACCAACTGGGCCTTTCTCATGGCCGAGGTGTTCTTTATCCCCTGGGCCTTCACAATAGCTTTCAGCTCCACTAAGGATAAGGTATTATATTTTTCAATCATATAGAACCTCCGTTCTTTTTTAGTCGAATCCATCACCTAAAGACTATGTAAAAGCTTACTGCCGGTCATGTCAATGTACTGAAGAAACCAAATCTGCGTTTCATACAGGCAAATACCAAACAGCGCCAATATTCCATGGCTTCACATAAAAACTTTCATGCCGTGCTGCGCGCGGCTTGGCCGCACATGAAAGCCGCTCAAACGTCTAATCGATCAATAAGGAAAACTTGCTCAAACAGATATGTCTTTAGATGCCAATTTTATATATGTTAAACATGTAATTATTACTCATCGGGATGAATTGCTATAAATATCCAAATTTGAATATCTATGAATGTATAGAATATATTCCTTTTTCAATTCAAGGCTGGATTTTTTAGGAAACCTACGATAATAGAATAATAATACTGGATCATCTGTTTTTATTATACACATTTACTTGCAAAAAGGAAAGATTTTTTTACAGACTTTTTTCGACATTCACATCGAATTTTGTCATTTTCGCAGAAATATGAAAGTTTATTATAGTTTTCTTTCATTTTTCTCATTTGATTTTTTTCTTGTTTATAACGTTTTATGTTGAATTATAACAAGTTATTTCCAATATATATTTATTTTTTCTTACTTTAATCTATTGAATTTACTGAATCAATATAGTATAATAACTTGCATAATTGAGTGATAGAAAATTGCCGTGGTTTTTTGCAGCCGGAGATTGTAACAGTTCAGCTATGCTGAACTGTTACCTGCAAAAATCCATAAAAAATCGCCTGCGGCGATGGGATTTTTGCACTCCTGTTTCGCTTTCTGACAGTCAGCGCACACATTGAACACTTGGCGAGGTATTTTCGAGCCTGGTGAGAAAGCGTACAAAGAAGCAAGTGTGCAGACCTGGCTGAACTCTTACCGGAGATTTTCTATTTTTTAAGGAGGAATTTACAATGTCATACGTTGATAGCGTCATCGAAAGTGTAGTTAAGAAAAATCCTAACGAACCTGAATTTATCCAGGCAGTGACAGAAGTATTAAATTCTCTGCGCCTTGTCGTTGATAATGATGAAAAATACCAGAAGGCAGCGCTTCTTGAAAGAATCGTTGAGCCGGAGCGTATTGTTATGTTCCGCGTACCATGGGTAGACGACGCCGGACAGGTTCATGTGAACAAGGGTTATCGTGTACAGTTTAATAGTGCCATCGGACCATACAAGGGCGGCCTTCGTCTTCATCCGTCCGTAAATTTAAGCATCATCAAGTTCCTTGGCTTCGAGCAGATTTTTAAGAACTCTTTGACAGGGCTTCCTATCGGCGGCGGCAAGGGTGGTTCTGACTTTGATCCCAAGGGAAAATCAGACCGTGAAATTATGGCTTTCTGCCAGAGCTTTATGACAGAGCTGTGCCGTCATATCGGCGCCGACACTGACGTTCCTGCCGGTGATATTGGCACAGGCGCAAGAGAGATCGGCTACATGTACGGACAGTATAAGAGAATCCGCAATGTATCTGAGGGCGTCCTTACAGGCAAAGGCTTATCCTACGGCGGTTCCCTGGCACGTACACAGGCTACGGGCTATGGCCTTGTCTATCTTGTAGACGAATTATTAAAGACAAAGGGAAATACCCTTGAAGGCAAAACGGTTGCTGTTTCAGGTGCTGGCAATGTGGCTATTTACGCTACAGAAAAAGCACAGCAGCTCGGAGCTAAGGTTGTTACATGCTCCGACTCTACTGGCTGGGTTTACGATAAGGACGGCATTGATCTTAAAGCCCTTAAAGAAATTAAAGAGGTTAAACGCGCCCGTCTTACAGAATATACAAAATATCGTCCAAATGCCGAATACCATGAAGGCCGCGGCGTATGGTCCGTGAAGTGTGACATTGCGCTTCCATGTGCAACTCAGAATGAGTTGTTCCTTGAAGATGCAAAACAGCTTGTAGCCAATGGCTGTATCGTTGTTGCTGAAGGCGCTAATATGCCGACAACGATGGATGCCACAGAATATTTACAGGCAAACGGCGTTTACTTTGCCCCGGGCAAGGCTGCCAATGCCGGCGGTGTGGCCACTTCCGCATTGGAAATGTCACAGAACAGTATGCGCTATAGCTGGAGCTTTGACGAGGTTGACGCAAAGCTTAAAGATATTATGGTTAATATTTTCCACAATATCGATGACGCAGCCAGAGAATACGGCGTTGAAAATAATTATGTTGCCGGCGCAAATATTGCGGGCTTCAAGAAGGTTGCCGATGCTATGATGGCACAGGGCGTTTGCTAGTAAAAAAACTTTATAAGTTAAAACGGATAGTGCTGCGGCGCGGGGAAGAACATCTTTCCCGCGCCGCAGCACTATCACAGTCAGCTCACAGCATTGCTGTCCATTGCCCGGCAGGTGATACGGCCTGCCGTTTTAATATCCGTCAATTATTTTAACTTTCTTTTGTAAAGAAACGTTTTTTCACAGCAATAACACCAATCCCAGCGCAGACTGCCATAATGACAATTATCATTGCCAAAGGCGTCGTGTCTCCGGTTTTAGGAGTTTCCTGGCTTTGGGTGTTTAAATTTTGTCCGTTGCCTCCGGACGTTTCCTGACCGCCGGAGCCATTCCCCGGATTCATTACCTGTTCAGAAATCACAAGCACATAATCCGACGCATGGCTGAAATCAAGGCTTACATTTCCGTCCGCCCCGATTGCCCCGGCATTCATAAATACCAGCTTGCCGTCGCTGTCATAATAGTATAGATTTCCATACTGTCCGGCATACTCCGCTCCGGCATTCATTGTCAATGTCGCTTTAAAACCGAAATCCCCATTATGGGTCAGAGAAATCTGCCTTACAGGCTGATTGCCGGCCAGTTCCTTCACAATACTGCTTGGAACAGCATTTGTGTCAAATTTGACCTCCAGGTTAATATCTTTTAAATCCGAAGCCAGAATATTCATGCCGTTAATCGTCCATGTGTATCCTCCCATATCTAATACAATCGTTACATCGCGGCCCTTGGCTGCCTGTAAAATATCCTTTGAAATGACAGTCGCGCCGTTCATCGGTACAGTTACGGTCTGTCCGTCGGCAGTATTTTGAATGTTTTCTATAATAGTATCTACCATTTCGGACGGCAGCCCGGTTTCCGGTGTTTGAGGCTGATCCGGTGTTTCCGGTTCTTCCGTTTCTCCCGGTTCTTCCGGCTGTGCGGAAGTATCTGACAGCTTACCAGATCCGGCAAAGGTATAGCATTTTCCATACTCCTCACGATATTCGCCGTCCACAACAAAGGTCGAGCCTTCTATGGGATCGAACCAGCTTACTTTTCCGTCAATCCCGTCAAAGGTATCTGGGATCGTGACGGTTTCCCCGGCTTCCGCCGTCTGGCAAAACACGCGGTTGGTTTCACCTGTTTCGTTCCAAATAACATAGCGGATAATAAAATTTTCATATTCCGCCTTCATCTCTACTGATGTTTCAGTAACTTCCTGGTTGTCCATATCCTCGGTAATCCCTGGATACGTCCAACCGGTAAAGCGAAGCCCTTCATACATTTCCGGAAGCTCCTGCGCATTTAGTATATCTTTAAGTTCTTTATAGGTTGTTCCTTTTGGCACAAAAAATGCCAGCGAACCCTGATATGCGCCGTCTAAATAAAAGTCTCCCTGAGTATACCCGCCATTTGCATTAAAATATCCTTTTTTAAGCAGCAGAAGGACATCATCATACTGAGCTGACATGGAAAACTCATCTATTCTTGGGTCAATTACCTCATCCTCGCTATAGCCACCCATAGAAAAACCTTTCCATTCCACAATCGGATGCCCCGCCATGGCGTCGTCTGGCTGAAATTCACTTGCTTTTTCTATTAACATGCCGTAAGTCGAGCCTGGTTCTAAAATATACAGCCGCACGGAACCGCCCCAGGCTCCGTTATTCACAGCGTAGCTATAATACACAGGTACAGCAAGCTTATCATATGTGGCATAAATATAAATACTTCCGTCATTATATAATTTAGTATCCATAGTCACCGGGTTTCCGTTCTCATCTTCCCAGCCCGTCTGATTTACCCCGGTAATAGCCGAACTCATTTCCGGCAGTGTAATTCCCAGGTCGCCCAGTGTCGGACGTCTTCCGGCATTTTCCACAGCAATTGATTCTGAATACTGATATACTCCCGACACATCCTTGGTAACAAAAGAAACATATGCTGTCCTTGTAGCTTCCGTAAATGTATCTTCATTAAATACATTTATATAGTACGGATAATTTTCCGAGCTAAAATAAAAACTATGCTTGCTGGTTGTCCAAAGTTCCAGGCTGTTTAAATACCATTCACAGGGATAAAGTTCTTCTCTGATTTCAAAGGTGCCTGTGTACATACCTTTTTCTTCATTATAAAGTAATTCTATATATCTTGTATCGTCCGTAATATCTGAAGCGGCATAAAAGATTGCTTTGCCGGATGAATTTAATTTTTCCTGGCTTTCAACGTAAATCTTAAGCTGTACCGTATCGCCCACGTTTACCGTTTCTCCATTATGGCTGATTTCAATGCCCGTAATTTTAACTTCATCCTCAGGATCCGTATCCTCAGTACTGTCTTCGCCTTTTGTATGATCCACAGTAAAACTATATGTACCAATTTCCGCAATATCCAGTTCAACATTACCGCCGGTTCTGCTTAAATAAATCCTGTCCAGAGTATATGTTTTGGACACATCACCATAAGGTTCCATTGCCGTGCGGTAACTATAATTAAGATTCATACCGGTGTTGTCGGCAGACATACCAAATGTATAGTAATATCCATCCGATGATTTAAAACAAATATAGACATTCTCATAAGGATTTATGGGCTGATCTAAGGTCAGCGAAAATCCAAGGTCACTCCCAATCTGGTCTTCCTTAAGTGTCTGTCCATTGGCAGCAAACTGAAAGTCCGCAATCTTTATGACAGTTTCTGAAATAGCATTGAACCAATATTTATAGTTCCAATTTTCATCGCGCACTTCTGCCTGAATATAATTGTGAGAGTTATCCGTCACCTGAAGCTCTCTGAGCTGAATCTGTACGCTGGCCATATTTTCAAGTGTCCATGTACCTACATATTCGCCGCTTGCGTCATCATAGGCTAAGGACATTGTATGGGCAAAACCTCCGTCTTTTCCATAAAAATCAGCCGTCACAGAGCTTATGCCGGATTTTGCATCATAGGCCTTTACTCTCAGTTCAACGGTCTCTCCCTCTTTGAGCGTCTGTCCGTTTTGTACAAGCTGCACATTCTCGATCACAGGCTTTTCAGTATCATAGTTTTCGGATACAGGCTGCGTATTCAAATCTACAGATATTTGATCCGTTTCTTCCGCCTTATCGTTCTCTTCTGTTCCATCAGTTTCGGCAACTTTACCAGTTTCCTCTGTCTGTCCTTGAGCGTCCGTCTGTACCTGAATTTCATCCGTACTTTCTTCAAGCGTATCAGAATCCGCTGGGATCTGGCTGTCATCCATTCCTGTCTCCGCCTCTGTAAAGTTCTCCGCCGTCTGCATTTCTGGCATACTTTCCGCAAACGTTTCCGCGTCCGTCTGTGCTTGTGTTTCAGACGTACTTTCTTCCAAAATGTCAGTTTCCAATGGCTCCTGCGCATAGGATACGCCAGGTAAGACAAGGCTCAGAAAAAGTACGGCAGCCAAACACAATGTAGCGAAACGCTTTTTTCGGTTTCCATGTTGCTTCATAAAAAAATTCTCCTTTCTATCCGCAAATCAAAAGGTGTACTTTTTGATTTGCAAATTACATATCATCCTGCAATGCTGTTACATATGAAAATTTAGATCCTATACGCCTAATGTTTGCGAATCATTACACATAAATTTCCTATCTCACAGCCGATGTCGTCAGCTTTTATCAGTGAAGTTTTTTTAGTATATCTATTGAAAAGTCAAAACATTTGAGGTATCATAGGTATGTATTAGAAGCAGTCAAAAAGTACACATTATGATAGCGGTATTAGAAAAACTGATGCGCCGCAGCCTTACATTCTCCGGTATTTCCTCAGCTTCCGGTAAAAGGTCGCCTCACTTATGCCGCAGCGTTTTAACACTTCCCCTATCGGAAGTTCTTTTTGTTCCCAGGCGTTTACAAGCATTTCAAAATTATCCGGCAGAGTTTTTCCGGGCCTTCCAAATTTTATCCCCCGCGCTTTTGCAGCGGCAATTCCCTCAGCCTGGCGCTTTCGTATACTTTCACGTTCATTTTGGGCAACAAATGATAATATTTGCAAAACGAGATCTGCAATAAAAGTTCCCAGCAAATCTTTTCCGCTTCTTGTATCTAAAAGCGGCATATCCAAAACGCAAATATCAATACCAACGTCTTTTGTCAGCATACGCCATTGATACTGGATTTCCTCATAATTCCGGCCCAAGCGGTCAATACTTGAAAGATACAAAAGATCTCCGGGTTTCATTTTTCTTATAAGCCTTTTATAATTCGGCCGTTCAAAATCCTTTCCTGACTGCTTATCCATAAAAATATTTTCTTCAGGAACAGCCAGTTTTCTCAGCGCGATAATCTGACGCCCTTCATTCTGATCGGTACATGACACCCGAACATATCCGTAGATATTCATTGTCTTCATCCTTCCTGCCATACAGTCTATAAAACACTATGAAAGCTATCAAATGTGCAGACACGTTCCGAATTTTCTCAGGCATAAAAATCCTTTTTTGACACACAATAAAAAAAAGCTCCATTCCCGAAAGAAGGTTATTATGCCATGCGTTATATATCCCGAAATATGCCAATTTCCAAATTCCAGACAATTGTTGGAATTATTTTTACTGCCGCAGCCGGTACATTTCTCCACTTTTTATACCAATGGAGCGCCTGCCGCCCGGCTGCGGCGCTCATCGGAGCGGTCAATGAATCTACATGGGAGCATTTAAAGCTTTTATTTTTCCCGGCCCTTTTATACACCCTGCTTGAAAGCATGCTTTTTGTCCGCCGGGTTCCCGGCTTTTTATGGGCCAGGACGCTTTCTCTTATGACAGGGATGGCGCTTATTGTTTCAGGCTTTTACACGTACAGCGGGATCCTTGGAAAAAATTATTTTATAGCAGATATTACTCTTTTTATGGCCGGAATTATTACAACCTTTTTATTAACGATTGCCATACAAAAATGGCGCCGGAATTTTCCGGCGCACACAGGACTGGCAATCCTCCTGCTTATTATATGGACCGCCTTATTTTTTATTTTTACATTTTATCCCCCAAAAATCGGCCTTTTTATGCCGCCCGCATCCTAAAGCAATTTTCAGCACGCAGCTGCTTTTCACAGCCAGGGCAAAAATTGCTGGCAAAGGCGCCTTGCCCGCGCGTAACCCCGGCTGGCAATGGGTCTATACCACTCTTTTTGTCAGCCACTTGCGGCTATGGAACCGCCACAAAAAGACAAGGCCCCGTACCGTCCAGTCTGTAAACATCCCGATCCATACGCCCATCGGGCCGACACCCATATACCGGCACAAAAAGGTACAAAGGCTTACCCGAAAAGCCCACATGGAAATGCAGGACAAAATCATGGAAAACTTCACATCTCCCGCAGCGCGCATACCATAGGCGGGAATAAATGCCAGAGACCACACGATGGGCTTGACAATTGTAATCCACGTAACCATATAAATACACATCCGGGCGCTTTCCGCTTCCATACCGCCAAGCCATGTTACCGGCCGTGCAAGCGCAAAGACCAAGAGGCAGCTTACCGCAACAACGACTTCACCGATCAGCGTCAGCTTCTTTATATAATATACAGCCTCATCCTCCCGTCCGGCGCCCAGGCATTGTCCGACAATCGTCATAAGGCCAATGCCAATACCAATCCCTGCAATGCCATTCAGATTTTCAAGAATATTTGTCATGGCCTGAGCGGCGATTGCCGCAGTTCCTAATGTAGAAACGGTTGACTGAATCGCCAGCTTTCCAAACTGGAACATCCCGTTTTCAATGCCTGATGGGATCCCCAGGGCCAGAATACGCCCGATGACCGCGCCGTTAGGGCGGATTTTAAAATAATCCCTCACGAATATCTCATGCTTTTTATTTCTGAGCTGGTAAAGCACCACAACCGCGCAAAACGCCCTAGAAAACAGTGTCGCCAGGGCCGCCCCGGCAACTCCCATGTGAAAGACCCATATAAGCACTGCATTTCCGGCAATATTCAATACATTAGAAATAACAGAAACCGTCATCGGGCCCCGGGTATTTCCCTGCGCTCTGAAAATAGACGCTCCGGCATCATACAGCGCTATAAATGGAAAGGAAAGGGCTGTAATAAAGAAATATGTCTGAGATGCCTCCATAACCGCTGCTTCCACCTTGCCAAATATAAGACTTAGCAAAGGATAACAAAAAATCAGGCAAACCGCAGCCAGGGTGACAGATATGAATGTAACAACAAAAATAAGCTGCTTTGCCCCATCTCTTGCCCGGTCAAGGTTTTTATGGCCCACATAGTAGGAACAGACAATCGTGCCTCCGGCAGACAGCGCCACAAATACCTGAATAACGAGTACATTAATTGAATCTACTAAGGACACAGCGGAAATGGCTGCTGACCCTACATTGCTTACCATCATCGTGTCCGCGGTTCCCATAAGGGAGTTCAATACCTGCTCAATGACGACAGGAATCAGCAGTTTTCTTAAGTCAATATTGCTAAACATATGTACAATTGATACATCCGCAGATTTTTTTCTAAATCTCAATTTTACCGCTCCTTATCCTTCCCTCAATAGCTTCGATTTTCATGGACAGCTCATACATAAATAGCCGCTGACATTCCCCTGCGTCTAAATTTAATAGCTCACCGATTTTATTAAAGCGGTAAAAAAAGCTGCTCTTGTGAATATGAAGCCGATTCGCCGCAGCGGCGGCATTCCGGTTACATTTTAAATAAGTATATAATGTCTTTAAATATTCTGTATGATTTTTTTCATCATAATCCCTTAAAAAACGCAGATCCGGATGAACCATTGCCAAACGCTGCGCCGGCCGGTAATGGCTGTATACAACAGTTTCCAGACAATAGTCCTCCATCTTTAAAAGCTTCCCAAAAAGCCCCATGTTCTTTCCGTATAATAAAAGCTCCTGCGCCTGCTCATAATAGACCGGCATTTCGTTAAGCTTTACAAAGCCGTAGCTTACCGCCATAACCATACGGTTTAAAGCGGCAAATTCCTGCATTTTTATAAGCTCCCCATCTTCCATGGCACGCCCGTTGTCTGAGGAAATAAAGACAAGAATGTTCCCACGGTAAAAGGTTGCCAAGGCATTGCTAAGAATTGTAGCGATCTGGCGGATATAGTATTCATTTTGGATATGGCCGTCATAAATATCCTCAAAAGCAAGCTCCATGAGCCAGTGATATTGCCCGCCCTTATACCCAAGCTGCTCCATACGCTGTTTTATTTCATCAGGATTTTCATAATTTCCTTCAACCATATCCGTAAGAAAATACTCATATTTAAGCCCCGTCTTTTCAGTAAAAAAGCTGTTTTTCTGCATTTCCACCGAGAGCATTCCCGAAAGTACCTCGGCAAATTCCTTATCTCTGTCGGTAAATGGACGCCGCTTTTCTAAAATACATACATAGCCGGCCACATTTTTATGGATCCGAATACTGCAATACATAATATAAGTATTAAGCTCCTTCCGGAAAACACAAAAAGCGTTCCTGTCATTAAAAATCCTCTCAATAAGCCCCTCCCGGTTCATTGACATTACCGACTCCGGCTTCATATACTGCCGGCCGCCCCTTGGCTCAAAGTCCAGGACATTTTCGTGGTCCGGGTAATTTTCAATAATCGAAAAGCTTGTATCGCAGACGCATATTGGATTTTCCAGGAAAGTATAAGCTTTCTGGAGGATTCCCCGGATACCGCTGTTTTCCTTTAAAGCAGCAAACATCTGCTCCTTATGTTCGTTAAATTGTACATAAGAAAGAAGCTCATCCTGCACAGCCTCGTAAATATCCAGCACCTCAAAGACTTCCGTAAGACACAGGATATTCTCTGGAAGCGCCCCGGCAGCCTCAAGGCTCCTCGCCTGGCTTTTGCATACGAGGACACAGCAGCCCTTTGCCGGCGTTTCGTGAAGGTTCCACCCGCCAATATAAATAATCCCCCTCTGCCCATCCTCCTTACAGTTTGCGTCCTTATTCTGACGCTTTGCCCTAAGCTGTATGTAATCAATTTTCAATGTTTCATCATAGCTTCCCACAACATCAGTTCCAAGCTGGCGCTTTAACCGCGATACAATATCTCCCAAATATGCCATTGCCTTGCCTCCCCAAAAATAATGCTGCCGTAAATCAGCATTTATACGGCAGCCATCGGCTTTATTTATTAGTAATAGTTCAGCCAGCCGGGAGTGATCGGCTAAAAATCGTGTTTACACGATTTTGGGCCTATGGCTCCCGGCTGAGGGAGCGCCAGGTTATAAGCAAAGACAGCCGCTAAGCGGCGAAAAGCACGTTAGCGCAGCTTTGCGAATGGCGCGGGCCAAACTGTTACATTTATTATAATTCTTTCCGGCCCTAAATTGCAACAGTCTAAAGCTCTTTTGCCCGGTAAAATATCCGGCAAAGCCCATAGGTAATCCCGAGGACGACAATTGTAGCCGTAAAAAGTACGGAAAAAAGCAATTGTTTATCAAGCACCCCCCAAAAACTTTGCAGGTCAAAGCCCATTTTAGGAAGAGAAAACATAAAGAGCGCCGGAATAAGGAAAGCGGCCACTAAAAACACCCGCGCCCTCTCCATCCCAAATTTAAAAATTAATGTCACAAAAATACTTGCATAAATCAATCCGCACGCACCTGCAATAAAAGGAACAATAATCGCTTCAAACAAAGGCGCTTTGTGGATCATATTATCTGCCATAACAGCAATCACACCGCACAAAAAAGCACAGCCGGCCAAAATAAAAATAAGTAAAAATTTTGCATTAACAAAATCCTTCCGCCCTACAGGCAGCGTGTTCGCATAAACATCCCACCGGCACGAGTCATTGCTTGAAAAAGAGTTGACCGGAAGAATCGTCGCAAATAATACCATGAAGGCCATCATTGACCATGCTGTATGGTTTGCAACGCCAATGCCAAGATAAACCAGCCCTAAAATGCCACACAGAGAAAGCTGTTTTTTCAATGTATAAAAATCCGTTAAAATAATTCCTCCCATACGATAACCTCCATCAATTAAGCTCCGCCAAGCCATACAAGCTTTTGCTAAATTTTATAAGTAACTATTCAGCCATGCCATCTCAAATTTGCACAGCTAACGCAGCCGTATCTTTGGCTGTGTAAAATAACATAATGTCCTCCAGCGACGCGTCGTCCACAGCAAAGCCTTTGGGGATAAGCGCCCTTTTGACAAGCGCCTCTACGCCATAGGCATAGGTCCTGACGCCAACCACCGCTTTCTTTTCCAGGGTTTCAAGCGCCTCCCTACTGCACTTTAGCATACCATAAGATTCTAAAAGACTTTCCTTATCATCGCACAAAAGAATCTGCCCTTTATGGATAAATGCAATATAATCGCATATTTTTTCCAAATCGCTGAGAATGTGGGAGGATATAAAAATGCTGTGCGTTTCATCCTGAATAAAATCCAGCATCAAATCAAGCATATCCTCCCGCACAACAGGGTCCATACCGCTTGTAGCCTCATCAAGAATCAGCAGCCATGTGTCATGGCAGACAGCCACCCCCATAGCAAGCTTCATCTTCATTCCCCTTGACAATTCTTTCACTTTTCGGTCTTCGGGAATTTTGTATTTTTTAATAAATTTCCAAAATTTTGATGCATCCCAGGTTTTGTAAAAACGCGCCATGACCGACTGAATATTTCTCACATTAAGCTCATCCGGGAAATGACATTCATCTAAAACAACCCCAATATGCTCCTTAATATCCCTGCCAAGTTTTGTATGGTCGCAGCCAAGCACCTTGATTTCTCCTAAATCCTTATGGATCAGATTAAGAATCAGTTTAATCGTTGTGCTTTTGCCCGCCCCGTTTTCCCCGATAAAGCCCATAATACATCCTTTAGGCAATGTCAGGTTCACATGATCCAAAGTAAAATTTTTATAGCGCTTTGTTACATCGGAAAGCTTAAGCGCACAATTATCATCAGATACACATTCATATTTATTCCTTTCCATTCATTCCACCTCATTTTATCATACCGTCGATTGCGCAAAGCAATCGTCTGTCACTTATAGTAATGCCGCCGGACGGCGGCATATCCGTTTATGGCGTTTCTTCTTCTCCTGCCTGATATAAAAGCTCCAGAACCGCTTTAAGTTCCTCCAAAGAAACGCCCGTTCCCCGCGCCAGCCTTGCAGCCCTGCTTAAAAGCCCTTCAATCTCCCGCTGCTGCTGTTCCCGGATTATTTCCATATTTTGCTCAGCTACAAAGCTTCCTTTACCGGTGTAGGAAACAATAAAGCCCTCTCGTTCCAGCTCCTCATAGGCGCGCTTTGTCGTAATCACGCTGATCCTAAGCTCCTTGGCCAAAAGCCTCATCGATGGCAGCGAATCCCCGGCCTTAAGCGCCCCAGACATCACCATATTTTTAATCTGCTCTGCAATCTGCTCATAAATTGGCCTGCCGCTGGAATTACTAATAATAATATTCATAAAAATTTCTCCATTCAATAGCTGCGCAGCTATAAACAATATATTGTATATATGCATTATATACAATATATGTATTTATGTCAACACTTTTATTTCCGCTGTGACATAACGCTTTTATGTGCAGTAAGGCCGCGCTAACGCGCTTTCCGCAGCTTCGCTGCTGCCTTTGCCCATAACCTGGCGCTCCCGGATGGCTGAACTGTTACCTAAAAGTGCCTGCTTTACAAAAAATACCTTTTTAGGATAATATAGAGTTAATCAATATATCCGGCATTTCCTAATTGCCGCGGTACCAGTACCAAGACATCCGTAACGATTCAGCCGCATGGCTGAATTGTTATAAAAACACACAAAGGAGGGAGATATGAAAACAATTTTCTCTAAACAGCTGGCCGCATTAGGGCTGCTTACAGCCCTGCTGCTTTCCCTGTTCCCACAAAAAAACTTTGCAGGTGAAACACAGGATATACAAAAGCTTCTGATAGCGACCGACGGCAGTACGCGGCCATACACCTATTACGACGAAAATAACCAGCTTACCGGCTATGATATTGAGGTTATTAAGGCCATCGACGAGCTTCTTCCCCAATATGAGGTTGAATTTGAGGTTACTGAATTTCAAAGTATTTTTGCGGGTATTGATTCTGGCCGCTATCAGGCCGGAGCCAATAACATCTCAAAAAACCCGGAACGCGAGGCAAAATATCTATTTGGTAAGCAATGCTATCTTTATAACCATGCGGTCATTGCCGTCAAGTCCGGGCGGGATGATATTCATTCCCTTGCCGACCTGGCAGGTAAACGCACGCCGGTAAACCCTGTGGGAACGTTTATTCAAACCTTTTTGGAAACCTATAACGAGGAACACCCTGACGCTCCCATTGATTTTTTCTACTCTAAGCAGGATAATTTAAAAACCTATCAGGAGATTCTTGACGGAACTGTGGATTTTATGCTCAACGAGGAAATTGTCCTCAACGCCTTAATTGACGAGTATCATATGGATTTGGATGTTATTAAGCTTTCCGATGAAGAAACAAAGCAGATTATGAATCCCGAAGGCTATTTTATTTTCCCAAAAACAGCCCAGGGACAGCAGATCCGGGATGATTTCGACCAGGCTCTTAAGACGCTGATCGACAATGGAACGCTTTCAGAAATCTCCAAGCAGTATCTTGGCCGGGATTATGTGTCTAATATTACCTCTCTTAATAAGCCTACGCCAGGCGGTGAAGGCGCAGAAGACGCCAATGACCAGGAAAACACGGCCGCCGGGGAGGACAGCGGGGGAGAATACAGCGGCAGTTCACAGGACGATGGCCTTAGTCCCCGGGAAGACGGCCTTAGCCCGCAGGCGGACAGCGAAATCCAGGGCATTGGAGAGCTTTTTGACATTAAGCTTGTGTTTACACAGATCCCCAAAATACTGGCCTATCTGCCGACAACCCTCATCATTACCATTTGCGCGGCTGTTGGAAGTTTTATTCTCGGCTTTATCATCGCGCTGATTAAACGAAAAAAACTTCCGGTACTTTCTCAGCTATGTACCTTTTATGTTTCCTTCATGCGGGGAACGCCTATGATTGTCCAGCTTTACCTGACATTTTACGGAGTTCCCCTGCTATTTAAGTATATCAATTATTATTGGGGAACCCACCTGCCGGCAAGCTCCGCTTCTTCCATTGTTTTTGTTATTCTGGCCTTCACGCTTAATGAAGCCGCGTACAGTTCTGAAAGCATCCGCGCCGGGCTGGAGGCTGTAGATAAGGGAGAACAGGAGGCCGCCCTGTCTATGGGAATGTCGCCGCTGCTGACCTTCTGGCGGATCACCTTGCCGGAAGCCCTTGTCACCGCCCTGCCAGCCCTTGGAAATTCCCTGATCGGCCTTATCAAGGGAACCTCCCTGGCCTTTACGTGTGCGGTCATTGATATTACCGCCTCCGCTCAAATTATGGCCGCGGGCAATCTCCGCTATTTTGAAAGCTATCTTTCTATCGCGCTGATTTATTGGGCAATGACGATCATTATTTCCTGGCTGTTAAAACGGCTGGAGAAAAAATTAAAAGCTGATGAACAGGAGGTGAGCCAGAATGATTCTGCAAATCGACAGCTTACGGAAAAATTTTAACCAGACGCCGGTTTTAAAGGGCGTGAGCTTTAAAATAAATGAAGGCGAGGTTTTGGCGATTATCGGGCCTTCCGGCAGCGGCAAATCCACACTGCTGCGCTGCATTAATTTCCTCGAAAAACCCGATCAGGGTACGATCCGTTTTAAAGAGCGCGTCATTGACGCCGCCAGCGCCCGCAGCCAGGATATTGCCTGGCTGCGCCGCCACAGCGCCATGGTTTTTCAGCAATTTAATCTGTTCCGCTATAAAACAGCTCTGGAAAATGTCATGGAAGGTTTGAGAATGGTTCAGAAAATGCCGCGTCAAAAGGCCCGGGCGCTGGCTCTTGATCATCTTTCAATGGTCGGGCTTTCCGACAGGGAAAGCTATTATCCCCGTCAGCTCTCCGGCGGCCAGAAGCAGCGGGTCGGTATCGCCAGGGCGCTGGCCCTGCACCCGGATATCCTTCTGCTGGATGAGCCTACAAGCGCGCTGGATCCGGAAATGGTCGGCGAGGTTTTAGATGTTATAAGAAAGGCCCGAAATGACGGCCATACAATGATCATTGTTTCCCACGAAATGGGATTTGTTTCAGAAATTGCAGACCGGGTGCTTTTTCTCGACCAGGGAGTCATCTGTGAAGAAGGTACGCCAGATGAAATATTCAGCCATCCCCGGGAGGAACGCACAAAGCAGTTTTTAACCCGGGTGCGAATATAAAATCATAGGCGCTGCAAAACCGGCACTGTTCACAGATACCCTGTAAACAGTGCCGATTTTGCAGCGCCCCTTATTTCATTCATTAAAGCATCTCACCCAATGTTCTTTTCCAGAAACTTTACATATATTCACATAATCCGGCTTTTCCTTAAGGCATTGGCTCCCTCTGGCCGGGCAGCGCGGCGCAAAAGCGCAGCCCCCGGTGTCCGGACCGGTTCCCTTAAGCCTGTCACTCTCCGGATCACTGTCCTGACCGTTATCCTCTGCCATTTTCAAAACGGAGCTTTCTTTGCCGGAAAGCGCCGCGGCAAACAGCCGTTTTGTATATGGATGGCAGGGATTTTCATAAATCTCCCGGACATCGGCCATTTCTACGATTTCTCCAAGGTAAATCACTGCCACCCGGTGGCAAATATGACGCACAATATTCAAATCATGGGAAATAAACAAAATCGTCAGATTTTTTTTCTTATGAATATCTAACAAAAGCTTTAAAATCTGCGACTGAACAGTAACATCCAGGGCGGATACCGGTTCATCGGCTACAAGGAGCTTAGAATCCATCAAAAGGGCGGTTCCAATGCTTATCCTCTGACGCTGTCCGCCGGACAGCTCATGGGCATAACGGCCATAATACGACTTATCAAGCCCGATTTGCTCAAGCATTTCCTCAGCCATTTTGCGTCGAAGCGCTTTATCCCTTATTCCCCGAAGCCGCAGAGGTTCGGATAATATAAAGCCAATCTTTCTCGCGGGATTTAAGGAGCTAAAGGGATCTTGAAAAACCATCTGGGGGCGGAGATTTTCTTCCATCGAAAGCGTTCCTGTAAAATCCCGGTTAAGCCCGACAACAGTTTTTGCCAACGTCGATTTGCCGCAGCCACTCTCCCCCACAATCCCTAAAATCTCACCGTCATAGACCGTAAGGTTCAAATCCCAAATTACCTGCGCCCTTCCTTTATTCTTAAAAAAAGCGCTGGCCTTTTCCTTGTAAAAAACATTCAGGTGTTCCATCGTAAGCACTGGCTTTTTATCCTTTAAGGGCGGCAGGACGCCGGGCATACTGGCGACAAGCGTTTTTGTATATTCATGCTTTGGATGGTTCAGCACTTCATCCACGGTTCCCTGCTCCACAATAACCCCTTTGTACATGACGATCACCTTTTGGCAGATCTGCTTAATCACATTCAGGTCATGGGAAATAAAGAGAATCGAAACGCCCCTTTTTTCGTGGAGCTTCTTGAGAAGCCCTAAAATCTGCTCTTGGACAATAACATCCAGCGCGGTTGTTGGCTCGTCGGCAATTAAAAGCTTTGGAGAACAGATCATCGCCTGGGCAATCATCACCCGCTGCCTCATTCCACCCGAAAGCTCATGGGGATATTTTTTGCACAGCGCTTCAGGAGCCTTAAGCCCCACATCCGCCAGCGCTTTGACGACTTCCTTATGGATCATCGCTTTGTCCATTTTCCTGTGAAGCCGCAGGCTTTCACCGACCTGCTGTCCAATCTTCATCACCGGATTTAAGGAGGTCATAGGCTCCTGGAAAATCATGGACATATCATTGCCGGCAATAGCGCTGCGCTCATCCCGGGAAAGCTTAAGCAATTCTTTGCCGTCAAAGGTCATTTTCCCCGAAAGGACCGACGCCTCCTTTGACAAAAGCCCCATAGCCGCCAGCGCTGTCATAGATTTTCCTGAGCCGGACTCCCCAACAACACCTAAGATCTCGCCGTCATTCACCAAAAAGGAAAGATCGTCCACAACCTTATTCATTTTCCCATTTTCCGGGAAGCCAATAGATAAATGGCTTACCTCAAATAATGCTCCCATGACGTTCCCTCCTAATGCTTCACCACGCGAAGGCCTTCGCTGATCATACTGAATCCAAGAATAATCAAAATAATCGTTACGCCCGGCGCGATGGCATACCAGGGCGTATTAAATAAATAAGACTGGGCTTCTGAAAGCATACGGCCAAGGCTTGGGATCGGCGGCTGTACGCCAAGGCCAAGGTAGCTCATGCTTGCTTCCGCCAAAACCGCATTGTTAAAGCCAATAGCCGCCGCTGTCAGCATACTCACAAAGGCATTTGGCAAAATATGCGAAAATATAATTCTCACAGGGCCTACGCCCATGACTTTGGCGCTTTTTACAAAATCCAGCTCCTTGCAGCGAATCATCTCGCTGCGGACGATTCTCGCGAAGCTGGGAACAAATAAAATTCCCAGGGCCAATATAACGTTCACCGTTCCAGGCCCTAAAAAGCTAATAAAAATCAGGGCCAGTAAAATGCTTGGAAATGACAGCAGCACATCGTTGACACGCATAATAATTTCATCCAGCCAGCCGCCAAAATATCCCGTAAAGGCGCCCACAATCGTGCCGACGACAGCGCCCATAGCAACCGTACACAAAGCCACAAGAAAGGTCATCCCGCTGCCGCTCATCACCCGGCTTAAAATATCCCTCCCGAAATTATCTGTTCCAAGGGGATGGGAAAGGCACGGCGCCATATTCACGCTTAAAGCGTCCATTTCTGTCGTGGAATAAGGCGTCCAGATCTGCCCGACCATGGCCAGAACAAGGAAAAAGCCAGTAATAAAAAGCCCGATAATTAAATTGTAATTTCTTTTCTTTTTAACAGAAATTTCCATCACTATGGCCTCCTACTGTGCTTTTACCCGCGGGTCTACAAACTGGTACAATACATCGACAATAAAGTTCACGGTCACAACAATCGCCGTAATATAGGTAACGACCGCCTGGACAACCGGATAATCCCGCCCGGAAATGGACGTAATTAAAAGGCGGCCCATTCCAGGAATACCAAAAACCTGCTCCACAATAATACTTCCCGCCATAATTTCCGCAATGACCATGGCAATAAAGGTAATGACAGGAATCAGTGCGTTGCGCAAAATATGCACATAAAGTACCCGCCCCTTGGTGCCGCCCTTGCTGTATGCTGTGCGCACATAGTCCTTTGGTACCTCGCTTAAAATTGAATTGCGCAAAAATTTCACAACCATAGCAATCTTTGGCAAGGCTACGGCAATGGCCGGGAAAACTAAAAAGCCAACGCAGCCCCAAAAGCTGTCGCCCGGATCTATAAAGGCCCCTGGCGAAAACCAATGGAGCACAAGCCCAAAAATATAGGTAAGCAAAATGCCGAGGAAAAATGCCGGAACAGCCATAGTAATCTGGCTAAGCTGGTTTATGATCGTATCCAGCCACCGGCCCGCATAGCGGGCGCTGATGACGCCTAAGGGTATGGAAATCACAAGAATAATCAGCAGCGACATAACAGCCAGAATCGCTGTTACCGGCAGACGGTCGGACATTAAAGAGGCGACAGTCACGCCATTGTACTGATAGGAATCGCCAAAATCGCCCTGAATGGCATCCGCCAGCCAGTTGACATAACGTACAGGAATAGGGTCATTAAGCCCCATTTCTTCCCGAAGCTGCCCGACCTGCTCCGGCGTGGCATTGGTTCCCAGCCTTGCCGTCGCCGCATCGCCGGGGATCACTGAAAATGCCGTAAATGTAATAAAGGATATAAACAATAATGTGATAATGAGAGTGATTAATTTTTTTATAATATATTTCATAATATTTTCCTGGGAAAGTTATCAAGTGGGCAGGCACATTTGATAACCCCAAGGTATGAGGACGTTGCTGCGTGCCTGCGTTGCTAAGCGCCGGTGTTGCTGTGTGCCAGTGGCACGCGTCCAGCAACGACCGAAATGGAACGTAGACATACCTTGGGGCAGGTTTGCAAAAGTGCGGAGCACGGAGCAATCCTGGCTTTCATGCGTAGTGGAGCCGCGCATAGCGCGGCATGTGCGTTTCCTTTGAAAGTTCCGTCCGGCGCTGTGAGGCAGGCGTGCCTGCACACAATGGCCCGCAGACACCGTCCGGGCAAGGTGGTATGCATTTTACTGTGCCGTTTTCATGTAGATTTTGGACATATCCCAGGCAGCTGTCGGATAGGAGGTATAGCCTCCGAATTTTGAATTAACTGCCACAAAATCCGCTGGATCTTCAATATATACGGAAGCTGCGTTTTCGGCAAGATTCACCTGAAGCTGCTTATAAAGCTTAGCTTTCTCGTCCGTATCTACGGCAGCCAATGCCTGAGCCAATGTTTTATCATAATCTGCGTTTGAATAATTGGCGATATTGTTGGACGCCTCAGTTCCATATTTTTTCAGCCAGTCACTTGGGGCTAAGGTTCCATCAAACCCAATAACCGTTGCCTGATAGTTCCGGTTTGTATAAACATCCTCCAGCCATGTTCCCCATTCTACCTTTTTAATCGTAGCATTAATGCCTGCCTTGGAAAGCTGGTCCGCGATAATCTGGGCTGTATCGACATGCTGGGAATAGGAGCTTGGCACGGAAATTTCCAGATCAAAGCCATCGCCGTAACCAGCCGCAGCCAGCAATTCCTTTGCTTTATCTACATTATATTCATACATATTTTCCGTTGACGGCTCGTACCAGGTTGTAAGCGCCGGGATCATATGAGAACCGATAAGATGGCTTTTCCCGTTAAATAAAAACTGGTTAATCTCCTCCCGGTTGACCGCGTAGCAAAGCGCCTGGCGCACCTGCACATTGGAAAGCGGCTCATAAGCATTGTTTAAATACATCGCATGGACAAGATTCATATTGCCTTCGACAACGCTAAACTGTCCTCCGGACATCTGTTCAAGCGTCTGTACCTGGGCAGTCGTCAGATAGTTAAGTATATCAATGGTTCCGGCCTGGAGCTGGGTAAAGGCTGTATCTGTGTCCGCAATAATCTTAAAGGTTGCGCCGTCCAGATATGGAACACCGCTTTGCCAGTAATTTTCATTCTTAGCAAGGACAAGCTCCTGGCCCGGTGTATAAGATACAAACTTAAACGGTCCTGTGCCAATAGGGCTGCCCTCCGGGTCCTCATTCGCCGCTGGGATGACTGCCAGGGTCAGATCCGCAAGAAACTCCGAATAGCCTTCCTTCAACTGAATCGTCACTGTCTTGTCATCATCAATAACTACTTTATCCAGTAAACTGGAAAATGCGGAGGATTCGCCCTGAATCTCCGCATAACGTTCAATGGAATATTTAACATCCTCCGCTGTCACCGGGCTGCCATCGTGGAAGGTAACGCCATCTCTTAATGTAAATGTATAGGTTTTTGCATCTTCTGAGATTGTGTAATCACTGGCAATGGCCGGCTCTAAATCACCGGTGGATGTGGGCTTTACTAAGCCCTCGTAAATGTTAAATACCACACTCCGAGTTCCTGCGTCCGTTATTTGATGGGGGTCAAGACTCACCAGGTCCTGCGTCATTCCAAAAACAACGCTTCCGCCTGATGTTGGTGTGCCTTCTGAAGAAGTATTAGCTGTTTGCGAAGTCTCTGTTTTCTTGCCGCCTCCGCACGCGCAAAGTGCAGCAGATACTAAAAGTACCATGAAACTTAAAAGAATCGATTTCTTTTTCATTTTGGATTACCTCTCTAATCTCTAATAATTCTCCCATTATTTTATTGTCTTATTCATTTTAATCGCTTGTGTATAAAAATGCAATGGTTTTTTTATTTTAAGGCATAAATCTGCTACTGCTTAATGGAATAACTTCAGGCGACCGCAGGCAGCTTCTTCCCAATCTAACACCAGTAATTGTGTTCATCATCTCCTCTATACCGAACCCTCAAATAAAAAGATGGCCAGTTAGAGCCATCTTTTCAAACCTATCTAGTATATTATTGTAAACAGTCAATCAAGGCTAACCCACACTTCATATGGGCGAAGATATTCTCGATTCTCACTAGGATAATTGCAAAAAAGCGCTGTTCTTTCTTTTTTTAGCGGAACCATAAAACAGCTAAAATTAGCCCATAGCTTTAATCCGCCCTTAGTAAATTTAAAAACATCTCCATCACTTTTGAATACAGCCTTTTCATTAATCAAATCATAGTTTTCCTTTCTAAAAGCTATAATGCTCTTGTAATACTCATAAATCGAATCCGGAGAATTTCTATCTTTATCTACATTAATCATTTTGTAATTCGGATTAACCTTCAGCCATGACGTTCCCTCTGTAAAGCCACTGTTTTTTTGTTCGTTCCATTGCATCGGAGTTCTTGCATTATCTCTTGATGTAGCTTTTATCATTTCCATAGTTAATTTTTGATCCAGACCGCTCTCCATTAATTCTTTATATTTATTAAGCGTTTCCACATCGTTATAATCCTGTATATCTTCCATATAGGCATTGGTCATTCCGATTTCTTCGCCTTGAAACAAATATAGATTTCCTTTAAGCAAACCAAACAGCGTTATTAAAAGCTTGGCGGATTCTTTCCGAAAAATTTTATCATCCAACCATGTTGAAATAAGCCTTGGGAGATCATGATTATTCATCACCAACGCTTCAATACCATCATAATGATTCTGCCAAAGGTCCAACGTTTCTGCTAAAACCTGTAAATCCAATCGTTTTTTATGCCATTTCGTTTTTCCGTTAGTAATTGTTAAATGATTAAAATGAAATGCCTGTGTTAATCCATTGGAACCGCACATTCTTTCACAGTCATCTAACGTTGCTCCCCAGCATTCCCCAACAGTCAGCAGTTGTTCCCCAAAGGTATTTTTCTGAAGTTCTTTAAGGTAATCATAAAATTTAGGTCCTCTTGCTGTAATTCCCATATCCGGTTCTTTTCCTATAAGATCAATCACATCCAGCCTAAAACCAGCGACACCCTTTTTTATCCAAAAATTAATCATTTGGTAAATTTCATTACGTACCTGAGGATTTTCCCAATTCAGATCTGGCTGGCTTTCATCAAACAGTCTAAAATAGTATTCGTCAAGATCTGCCTGATAAGACCATGCGCTCCCCCCAAAATAGGAAGTTAGGTTATTTGGTTTTTTTCTAAAAATATAATAATCCTTATAACGCGGATCTTTTTGTAAAGCCTCCATAAACCATAAATGATCGCTGGATGTATGATTTAAAACAAGATCCATCATGATCTTCATACCTCTTTTGTCAGCCTCTTCAATTAATCGCTCATAATCCTTATTACTTCCAAAACGCTCATCTATTTGATAATAATCGGATATATCATATCCGTTATCTCTCTGGGGCGAACGGCATATAGGGCACAGCCATAAATAGTCAACACCAAGTTCACTCAAATAATCCAACTTTCTTATGATTCCTCTAATATCTCCGGTGCCGCTGCCCGTTGTATCCAAAAAGCTTTTCGGATAAATTTGATAAATTATTTTATTTTCAAGCTTTTTCATAATACCGTTCCCTCAATTCTCTAGCTCCGTCGCTGCGTCCGGTTCGTTCCAGCCAATGACAGTACTTTTCCAAACACCCTCGCGTATGAAAAGGACCGCCCTCCTTCATGACCGTCCATAAAGGATCTATTTGAGAATCTCCTTTTGACATCATTTCATCATGCCATTCACCCAACATCCGGTACGCTTTATCGCATAGTTCAGGATGCTGCGCGGCAATATTCGATTGCTCATAATAATCATTAGCTAGATCGAATAGCATTTCTTTATCAAATAAATGGAATCCGCCATGATATGTCCTTATATAAATATAATGGTCAAAACGCACGCTTCTTTGACATACATGAGCACATTGAGATAATACTAAATAATCCCTTCCAGCTTCAGAAGCTCGGAGCAATGATCCATAAAAGCTTACCCCATCCCAGTAATCGTACTTTTTTACTTTCAAAAGATCGGCAAGTGTAGGAAGTAAATCTATATTATAGTATAAGCCATTAAGCACTTTAGGATTAATTCCCGGCCATTTAATAATCATAGGAATCCGAGTCGTTATCACATCACCAGTCGCAAGTTCCGAATAAATCCCTAGCTCACCAAGATTTTCCCCGTGATCGGCCGTAATAATCATCGCTGTATCTTCATAAATCCCCGCAGATTTCAGTATGTTGACAATTTCCCCTATATAATCATCCATATATCGAACACCGCAGTCGTAGCCGTCAAAAATTCTGTGCAGAGCTCCATATTCTTTAATAGATCCCGGCTGTCTTGGCCGCTTTGGATTCTCCCAATCATCATACATACTAAGCTCGTTAAGCGAATGGGGGCCTATATGCTGCTGATGCAGTTTAAAAACATCCTCAGTAAGCCATTCCGGAATCGGTTCATCTTTAAAAGGTTCTCCGTATTTCTGAGGTACCCTATAAGGCGTATGGGCATCCCATAAATTAATATGTAAAAACCATTGATCCTTATCGATATTATTTTTAAGCCATTGACGCACTGATGGCATCACTTCTTCTGCAGACTCAAAACCATCCTGCCCTGTGTTTATCCATTCATTTAAACCTGCTGTAAACCAATACGATGAATGCCGTTCTGGAAATGGGCTTATAGAAGCCGTACGATAACCGGCTTTTCTAAAAATATTAAAAAAGCTCTTTTCCAAGCGTTCATCCTTAAAGTCGCGGCCGCAGCCAAGATTTCTTAGATCACCTGCCGTTCCCCCATGACCGACTGCACCATTATGAATCCCAAAAGTTCCTGTAAGTAAAGCAGCCCGCGAGGGAAGGCAGGGAGCGTCGCTGCAATGGTAGTTCTCAAACCGCACACCTTCCTTTGCAATTTCATCAATAACCGGAGAGGTATTTCTTGTATATCCATAGCATCCTAAGTGATCTGGTCTTAAGGTATCTAGATCCAGCATTATAATACGCATATTATATATTTTCCTCCTTTTGAATAAAAATAACTCTCGCCTTTTCACATCCGGAAATCATCTTAATTTCAGCCTGCTGCTCCCGCCATTGAACCAGCATATCATTGCCAAAATCATCCCTAAAATGATAACGGCCTTCATCCCCGGCCACCAAAAAGCATAGCTGTGAGTAGGTATCCGTACAATATTCCACATAGCTCCCCAGACAAAGGTCGTAAGACAGATTCAAAGCAACACAGCCTCCCGCTCGGATAAATACAGGAATTTTCTCCGGTTCAACACCTAATTTATAAGAATGTCCGCCCAAGTAGCTCTGACTGTTCCATAGGCAATACCATATACCTTCTGGCAAGTAGATATTTATTTCCTGCTGTTTCTCCCTAAGAATCGGATAAATCATCAGATCTCCAAGCATAAAGCATTCTTGTTCATCATAAAAATGCTTATCCTCGGGATATTCAAGAATCGGATGCTTCATCAAGGGCAGACCGTTCTCTGCAGATTTCAAGAGAAGGTCATAAAGATAAGGAATTAAGTTCGCCCTTAAATTATAATGAAAACGCAGCCTATCGATCAATTTGGCATCATTATAATATTGAGCCATATTCCATGGACTTCGATCATTAATCTGATCCTTAGAAGGCATAAGTTTAGCAAATTGCCCTCCCACAGGTTCTGAATGCCATTGCATAATCGGCGAAAAAACTGCCATTTGTGTTGCACGTTCATATAACTCTATGGACGGCATAGGTCCGGCAAATCCAGCCAGATCAAAGCCCCACAGAGATATACCGCTCAATCCGCTGCTAAGGCCTGCTCCCAAAACATGTCTTAATTCTTCCCAGGTAGATTTCTGATCTCCTGCCCACTGAATCGGAAATTGCTGCTGTCCTGCATATCCGGCTCTGCTGAATAAAACTCTCCCCTCTCCAATAAATTCTGTATATGCGGATACATACGACAACGCATAACCATTTTTCATCTCTTTTCCTGTTGAACCATCATAAAAAATCACATCGTCAGAGTAAATAAATTCTCCTCCGTCGGTCTTAAACCCATCAACTCCCATATCCAGCAAATACTGACGTTTATCAAACCACCATTTTTTTGTTTCTGGATTCGTAAAATCTGGAACCAGTGAGCCAGAAAACCATCTGCTCTCAGGGATTGTATATGGTGTTCCGTCCTTATTTAGCACGCATAGACCATGCTCTACCACATAATCCCAATCCATTTCGTGAATCTTATGCCGCCGGCCTGGCTCCAGCTTTTTAATAACCGGAACCTGCCATAAAATAACCCTCAGCCCATTAGAATGTAAAAGCTTTATCAGAGCTTCCGGGTCCTCCCACTCTCCATTTTCGTTCCAGCGATAAAAGGTCGCACGGTCACTCCAGGCTTCGATAACGACAACAGACGCTGGCAGTTCCCAGTGTCTATGCTGTTCGAGCTCTTCTAAGATTTCATCTTGATTATGCCAACGATTTGCAGACATCCACACACCCAGACTCCATTTAGGAACAATTTTGGCTTTCCCGGAAATAGAGCAAAAATCATGCAGAATTTCCTTAGGTTTTCCGAAAAACAAATATAGCTCTGGCAAAGCATTATCCAAATCGCAAAAAATTTTGATGCTGATCTTTTCTTCAAATACAAATTCAGTCACTGCTAATGTGTCCACATAAACACCCACATGCGTGTCTGTAAAGAAAAATGGTATCGGGCAATAGGAATTTTCACCTTGTTCACAAAATTTTTCAAAAACCTTAACCTTGATTGTTTTTCCCTTTAAGTTGAGCCCGTCAAATCGCTCACCTAACCCCCATGCAGCGTTATAATCAATATCCAACGCCACCACAGCACAGCCGTTTGCACCATCAATCCTATATGGAACATTCATCTTTTTAATCATCTTGTACCCCCGCAAATTTATCCTTTAACGCCTCCGACCTGTAAGCCCTCTTTAAAATATTTCTGCATACAGATATATAAAATTAAAATAGGTATTATAGAAATAAGACTTCCGGCCATCATTAAATTGTATTCTCCTAAAAACTGTCCTTCCAGACCATTAAGTA
The DNA here is from genome assembly GCA_018369015.1 of Clostridiales bacterium. GTDB lineage: Bacteria > Bacillota > Clostridia > Lachnospirales > Lachnospiraceae > Catenibacillus. The sequence continues at coordinate 51,961 of JAGZDD010000003.1, forward strand.
CAAGAGGTAATGTATATTTTTCTTGATCAGAAAGCATAACTAAAGGTATAAGGTAATCATTCCAGGAGCTCATAAATGCCATAACTGCTAACGTAGCTAAAGTGCCAGAACACAGCGGCAAAATAATCTTCCTATAAATTTGGAACGCAGAAGCACCGTCAATCGTCGCCGCTTCAATGTATGCATCATCAATCGTCATCATTTTTTGTCTTAGCATAAAAATGGCAACTGGAGCAAAAAGGTGAAGTAGAACAAGAGCGCTTAAATTATTAGTCAGGTTCATTTTGGACATTACAATAAACAGGGGAATGAAAATAACCTGGAAAGGAATCATCATTGTCGCTATAAAGCCCTTAAATAACGCCTCTCTTCCCTTAAACTTTATCTTTGTCAATGCATATGCCGCCATGCTGGATGTGATTAGCTGAACTGCCGTAGAAAAGATCGCTACATATAAACTATTAAAAATAGATTTTACAAAGCTTGGTGTACGAAACAATTTTTCATAGGCATCCAGCGTCGGCGCTTTAGGTAATATTTCAATAGGAATCGTTAAAAGCGCCCCGTTGCCCTTTAAAGACGTAGACAACATCCAAAAAAATGGAAACATGATAATAAATGCAAAAATAATAGCAACGCAGTGATAGGCGATATTTCCTACAAGCTTTTTCTTTTTAACTGTCATAGTTTACCCACCTTTTCTGTAATTTCATTTGAACAAACGTAAACACTAAAATAAAAGCAAATAATATCCATGAAAAAGCCGATGCATATCCCATTTCCTGATACTTAAATGCATGCGTATAAATACGCTCAACCAAAACCTCTGTCGCTCCGTTAGGTCCACCGCTGATCCCAGCACTGTTTTTAGACATAATCACAGCCGGTGTAAATAACTGGAAGGAATTGATAATCCCCATAATAAGAACATAAAAGGTCATCGGAGATATTAACGGCAAAGTAATTTTTAAAAACTTTGCTCTTTTAGAGGCGCCGTCAATCGACGCAGCTTCATAATATGTCGGACTTATTCCCTGCATTCCGCCAAGAAAAATCAAGCCAAAGTAACCCATATCCTTCCAAACACTAGCTAAAACGATTGCCGGCATTGCAAAAATCTCGCTTTGCAGCCAATCGGGCCCTGGAATCCCCACAAGCCCCAACATTTCATTCATGATCCCATACTGAGGGCTAAGAACTATTTTCCAGATCAAAGCCCCTGCAACCCATGATGTTAATACAGGAATATAATAAAGAACTCGATATATACCTACGCCTCTATGCTTACGATTTAAAATGGACGCAACCCCAAGTGACGCGATAATCACCAAAGGAATATACAAAATAATATAATAAGCGGTGTTAAACAACGAATTCCAGAATTCATCAGAGCTTAAAATCACTTTAAAGTTTTCAATGCCCACACCAAACTGCTTCATAAATTCCAACGGTTTAGAAAAAAGTGTCATTTCATTAAGGCCATCCCAATTTGTAAAGCTCAAAAAAGCCGATGTTACAATAGGAATGATCTTAAAACCAATAAACCCGATCAATGCGGGAAGTAAAAATGGCAGCGCAGTTAAAAAACCGCTTTTTTTTGTTTTTCCCTTCATTAAAATATCCTCTGCCTTCCCAAAACTTTATTCAAAAGTAATTTTTTCCTCTAATTCTTTTTGGCACGCCTCCATGGCTGAGGAAACATCAGCAGCTCCGGTAGTGATCGTACCCAAATGCTTAGCAACAATATCTTCAATTAACGTCTGTTGTTCTAAGGACGGCTGGACAACCATATAATCCAGAGCTTCAAAAACAGAAGCTCTATTTTCCGGCGGCGTTTGAGAAGTATAGGCTTCTACAACCTCCTCAGTCGTCACCGGCGGAAGTTCCCAGGCGGCTTCTACCCTTATTTTAGCAACTTCCGGATCTGACGTAATAAAATTAATAAAATCAAGAGCCGCTTCGGCAACTTCTGAGTTTTTGTCAATAACATAGGCATTAGAGAAAAAACTTGTAGCCTTCTGCACATTTCCAGGCTCAACTTCCACATCCCAATTAAAATCACAATTTTTAGCAAAATCCGGTATAGCCCATACGCCGGTCACAAGCATACCAAGCCTTCCGGCGGCAAATAAATCCCAATCACGGATCCCCCCCATCTGAGCTTCTGTCGGCATCACATTATATTCCGTAACCATATCCGTCATATATTCAACAGTTTCTATAACCTTTGGATCCGTCATATTAAACGCTGTGGCATCTTCATTTAACAGACTACCTCCATTTTGTGCAGTCATACGATATAAAGCTTTATAAGCAATCGGGCTATAATAGCCAAAAATATTTTCATCCAAAGACCGTATGGCCTGAGCCGCCTCTAAAACATCATCCCAGGTCCAATCAATCGTGGGATATTCCACTCCAGCCTGGTCGAACAAGTCCTTATTGTAAAACAACATAACATTAGAAAAGCTATTCGGAAGTCCATACTGTTTTCCATTCATTGAAAAAGCTTCTAACGCTGCCGGATTATAAACACTCGTATCAATTCCCGCTTCGCCGATCATATCGCTAAGATTAAGCAAAACATCTTTTCCAGAAAATCCTGAAAAATATTCAATCGGCAATTCATACACATCCGGAGCCTGGCCAGCAGCTACTTTAGCCATCATCGCATCTGTATAGCCATTAAAAGGGATTGTTTGAAGCTTAACTTCTACATTAGGATTTGAAGCCGTATACAAATCTATCATTTTTTGAAGAGCCGCAAGATTAGATTCACTAGACGCTGAAAATTGCTGAAAATCGATCACAACTTTTTCATTTTCTTCTAAAGCCTGACCACTGCCGTCCTCTGAATGGGATATTGTTTTACTATCCTGGCCCTGGACACTTTCTTTTTCAGACGTATTTGCACATCCACTCATAAACATTCCTGCCATCAGCACTGCTGTAATTGCTACACTCCACATTTTTTTCATGTCTTTTCCTCCTCATTTGATCCTTTTTACAGAATCTCGCTCAATAATTGTTACTTTTATATCACACTTTTGTTGTTCTAACTGTCGGTCATTAATTGCATTAAGCAGTAGTTTCGCTGCCAGTTCCCCCTTTTTCGGTATATTTTGGCAAACAGTCGTAAGACTTGGAATTGTATACCGACACAAGGCCAGGTCATCAAAGCCTATAATTGAAATATCCTCCGGTATTTTTATCCCCCTTTCTTGAAAACGTTTGATTGCCCCAATAGCTAAAACATCGGCTGTACAGACTACTGCTGTTGCATCGGCTCCAACCGACATAAATTTTTCCGCTAATTCATATCCCCCCTCAAAATTTGTTGTTCCCTCAAAAACCAACTCTTTTTTTAAAGTAATTTTTGATTCTTTTAAAGCATCTAAATAACCTTGGTACCGGTAGTTAACAACCTTATTTTTAATTTTTCCTGAAAAAAAGGCAATATTCCTATGCCCATGCTCTATCATATATTTCGTAGCTAAATATTCGCCATGGAAATCGTCGATATTTACCTCATGAAGTCCTCGGTTCTGATAACTGCCGTCAATCAATACAACCGGCAATTCAATCCTTTTTGCTTCTTCATAAAACGATTCTGGATACACTCCTACGGCAATAACTCCATCTAAATTACGCTCTTTCACCTGTTTAAAAAAATTTTCATTAGGCTCCGTAGCAGAAATCAAAATGCCATAGCCATGACGACGCAAATAATACTCTATACTGCCAATGATCTCGCTGTAAAATAAATTATTAAAAAATCCATGATTGCCATCTTCACGTTGTGGGATAAGCACTCCGACCAAACGCGTAACATTACTTACTAAAGCACGGGCTCCTAAATTCGGAACATACCCCAATTTTTTTATAGCGCTAAAAACCTTCTCTTTGGTTTCTTCGCTGATACTTTCTTTTCCATTTAAAACATAAGAAATTGTTGCCGTAGATACCTGTGCTTCTTTAGCAACATCTTTTATTGTCGTCCTTTTATGGCCAGGTTTTGACATAGGCACCACACTCCATTCTATTTTATGTATAGTTACATACTTAATTATTTAAGTTATTTTTTTCTTTTGTCAGTTTTATATTATTATATATACATAATTATGTCAATACTTTTTATATATTTTCCATTATTTTTATGCATAAAATACTATTTTAAGCTTATATTTACTTATTCGTTTAAGTTAAATATTACAACTCATCAATTGGTAGCAGTTATTTTTTATGTTATATACTCTCAAAAAGCAATACGCTATAACATTTCTGCTTTTTCGGTGCCTTTGACTCTATTTTTTGATTTCTTTTATAAAAGATAAGACGCGGAATAATGTATATTGACCGTATCCTCCGGCTAATAAATACACAGCAGTATCGTGCCGCTCTTTTTTAAATAATCAAATTCAAAAATATAAAAGGAAAAAGGGGAGCAAAATAGCTTTAAGAATAGAGTCGGTTCAAAATCCAATCAAAAGAGTATTATAGTCTAAAATAAGAAGCATCGAAAAAGAAGAGCTTCCTGTTTCAATTCAAAGCTCTAAAAAGCCTATCTCTGATTTTCTCCATTTATACATTTCTATCGCTAAAATAATAAAACTGTTCTGTATAGTTACTACCATTATACTATTTTCCACTTTTCTCTTGTTTTTACCTTACAAAATATATACAATAAAAGTATATCTAACACGAGAGGAGCACCACACCGGGATTATGAATATTATTGATGATTTACTTGAATTTTATAATGCTACTCCCCAGGGTGATATTTACCGGGATGCAATCATGCATTTAATGGATAATCTCACCCACATACGTGGAGCGACAATTTATCAGATGGCAGATATGTGCTATGTTTCCCCCAGTACGATCAGCCGCCTGTGCCGGCGGCTGGGCTGCGAAAATTACAGCACATTCAGAGAAGAGATCCTCCATGTGCTTGATCACTATGATGATTATAACCGCATTGTTCCAAGTTATATGGTCACTGCAGATAAGGATGAAAATGATATTCTTCTTGACACCATCGAAGCTGCTGTCGCAGATCTTAGGACTTTGGACCGCCATATTTATGAAGAGCTTGCGGATGTGATCCATAGCGCTAAACTTGTGGGAATTTATTCCTATGGAAATTCTTCCAGCACCGTCTTTCTTCAAAACGCCCTGATTGTTGCCGGCCAAAAGGTGCGGCCCCATAACAGCCGCCGCCATTTTGACGATACATCCCAGTTTGGACAGGGCAGCGTTGTCATTTTTCAATATCCATATTTTAAGGCAACGCAGCATTTAACATCAGCGCTGAGGGAATGTAAAGAAAACAAGGCGACAACGATCCTTATTGCGACTCACGCCCCCGCATCCCTTGGCCAGTACTGCGATTATTTTTATAACTTTGAAGGCCGCCAGACAATCATGGATAATTACAAGCGGGATTTCTTCTTCGATATGGTCGTCATGGCCTACCGCCGCAAATATATTGACAGAAGGGAAAGTTCAACATGACTTCGACTGCAAAGCAAAAAAGGACTTTAAATATGCTGACGGATTCTCCGGGAAAAGCGCTGTTTTTTTTCTCACTCCCGATTATTTTGGGAAATCTTTTCCAGCAGCTTTATAATATGGTGGACGGAATCGTCGTCGCACGCTTTGTCGGCGAAAACGCTCTGGCTGCCGTCGGCACCACAACGGCGCTCACCAACGTATTTATCGCTATTGCCATTGGCGGAGGGATCGGAAGCTCGGTCGTCATTTCTCAATATCTCGGGGCGCGGCAGCTTGACAACATGAAAAAAGCCATCACGACGACCCTCATTAATTTCGTGGTCCTTTCCGTCGTGATGGCGGCCTTCGGCCTGGTTTTCTGCGACCATATCCTCACTGCGCTCAATACGCCGGACAATGTTTTTTCCGATGCCCGCACCTATCTGAGCATTTACTTCTGGGGTCTCCCCTTTTTGTTTTTGTACAATGCACTTTCTTCTATTTTTAATGCCCTTGGCGATTCCAAAACACCTTTAAAACTGCTGATTTTTTCATCTGTTTTAAATGTGTTTCTCGACCTGCTTTTTGTCATTGCTTTCCATATGGCTGTCGCCGGCGTCGCCATAGCCACCCTGATCGCCCAGGGGCTTTCCGCGGTTTTGTCCTTTATCCTCATGCTCCGGCGCCTGAAAAGCTACGAAACATCGCCCGGCCTGGCGCTCTATGAAGGCCGTCTTGCCCTGCGCATTATAAAAATTGCAATACCGTCAATTATCCAGCAGACAATTGTTAATCTTGGAATGCTTCTTGTCCAGTCCGTTGTCAACAGCTTCGGCTCCCAGGTCATGGCCGGTTATGCCGCCGGCAGCCGTTTTGAAGGTATTTGTGTCATTCCAATGGTTGCTGTGGGCAACGCGGTATCTACCTTCACCGCCCAAAATACGGGCGCAGGGCAGATTGACCGGGTAAAAAAGGGCTATCATGCCAGCTACCGCCTTGTCATTGCCATCGCTGTTATTATCTGCCTGATCCTGGAGCTTTTTGGAAATGTGCTTATCACCGCATTTCTTGACTCGGGTTCCAGCGCCCTGGCATTTTCCACCGGCGTGGCTTATTTGAAATTTCTTGGATTTTTCTATGTCCTCATTGGCTTTAAATGCAGTGTGGACGGAGTGCTCCGCGGTTCGGGAGATACAATTGTTTTTACCTGCGCCAATCTGGTCAATCTTGGAATCCGCGTCCTTGTGGCCTACACCCTGGCCCCGGTCGCCGGCGTGGCCGCCGTATGGTACGCTGTGCCTATCGGCTGGCTGTCCAACTACCTTATTTCCTTTATATGGTACTTAACGGGAAGGTGGAGTAAGAACCGGGCGATTTAGAAAAATTGGAATGTATGCGGCCATGGGTATCCATGGCTATATACCCAATTTCCGGGCTAAAATCCATAAATGGACAATACCTGGCGTCTGTCCTAAGCTGTTTTAAAACCGCATCCCCCTTCTCCCGGCCCAGCACGTACAACGCTGTGGACAATATATCGCCGGCAACTGCCAGGCTTGTCACACAGGAAACGCTTAAAAACCGTGAGGCCGCCGGCTGTCCGGTTCCCGGGTCGATAATATGGGCATAAATGTTTCCTTCCTTTTCAAAATAATGCTCATACCAGGAGGATGTGGATAATGCCTCATTTTTTATATTTAGCACAGCCATCATTCGAGAAGGGTGCTTTGGGTGCCGGACAGCGGTCCGAAGGGCATTTTCCCCAAGAATGTACACATTACCGCCAAAATTCATATACGCGCCTTCCACGGATTCCGACTTCAAATATGAAGCGATAATATCCAGGGCAAAGCCCTTTCCCGAGGCCCCCGGGTGAAGCTCTATTCCAGGGCGGTCGATAAGCACTTCCATGGTATTTTTAAATAAATGAATATGCTCATATCCGCTTCGGGCAAGCGCCGTATTAAGCTCTTCTGCGCCTGGCAGACGGTCCTCCCTCTGGCAGTTTTCCCACAGACGTATGACCGGCCCTAAGGTAGGATCAAACGCGCCCATACACCGGTGGGCCATCCATAAATTGATTTCCAGAAACAAAAATAACATTGGCGATATCTTATATTTCTGTCCGGCTTTATACGTCCGGCACAAAACGGCCAGCTCTGATTGTGGATCATAAACATTCAATACCTGCTGTACTGTAAGGGCAAGCCTTTGACATTCTCTTAAAATTTTTGCTTCATCCGCTCTCCTTAAAATTCCCACGGTACAAAAGGTTTCATAGGCATAGAAGCTTCGCTCCGCCCATATCTTATCCTCATCGTTTTTCTTCAAATGCTTTTCTGTATTCATTCGGCGACATCCCTACTTTATCTTTGAATATTTTTGTAAAATAAGCAAAATTATCATACCCAGTCTGGGAAGAAATCACGCTGACCGGGATTTTCGTTGTCACAAGGAGCTTTTTAGCTAAATCGATACGCTTTTGTATGAAATAGCTGCTTATGGAAACGCCCATTTTCCGTTTAAACAACCGTGAAAGATAATCCGGGTTCAAAAAAACAAGGCGGCTCAGTTCTTCTCTTGTAATATTTTCCTGAAAATGATCGTCAATATAGTTTTTAATAATATCCGGCAAATCATTCGCCTGTTCAATCTTTCTTTTATAGCTTATAGATTTTTCCAATAAGTCATCGATATAGGCAAGCATATGTCCAGAGGATAGCGACGCTTTGGTATACATTTGGCGGTTTTCCTCATTGTTAAACAGCATATGCGCGTAAATATTCACCGAATCCAGATAAGCGTATATAAGCTGGGTCATATCCATTCCCAACTGGCAAAGCTGGCAGCTGCTAAGCTCATTATTTCTTTCAAGCAGCTCCAAATACTCCCTAACCCTGGCTTTTAACTCATAAATCTGCTCATTTTTTAGCAGCGCTGCCCAGGCTTTAAGATCCGGCGTTCTTCCCTGAAGCTTCACAGGTTCATAGCTATCCAGATATAAAATCCGGTTTGCTCCCCGGGGGGATTCGTACAGCATTTCACAAATTTTTTGAAGTTCTTCATAAACAACATCAACGGTTTTCCATATACCTACTCCCAAAAAGAATACAGCCCCTTCCTTCCCTATATTCTCCCATAAAGCTTCCATAAACAGGCGCACACGGGCATCAACAGGAGAACTGAGGGTATTTATGGACGATTTCAATAAGATAATCCCACTATCATCTGAAAGGCGCTCAAAAAACTCCCATTCTATCCGGTCATTTTTATAGCTGTCAGAAGCAACGGCTTTTTCTCCTCTGCCAAAATACCGCTCCGACAGACGGGGCGCCAAAGTTCTCAAATTTGCGCTAATATCTGCCATAGGCTGGTCCGACTGGATAATGGCCGGCAAAAATACTAGCTTTCTCAAATAGGACAGTCCATTTTCAACCATATACTTTTCAAGGCTGCCGCTGCCTGACGAAAGCTGCCCGGATAAAATAAGCTGCCAAAAATGGCCGCTCTCACCTTTACGGCTTGCTTTTACTTCCCTCGCCGCGGCTAGGACAGAGCTTTCTAAAAGGCCATAATCCACAGGCTTTAATAGATACTCAAAACTTCCAAGCTTAATCGCCCTCTGGGCATATTCAAACTTTGCATAGCTGGTCAGAAAAATAACCCTGGCCGTTATTTTTTGAGTTCTGACCCAATCGATAAAATCTAACCCGTTTTCTTTGGGCATTTCAATATCACATATCATAAGATCTATCGTATTTTTTTGCAGAACCTCCCTGGCGGCGGCAGCCCCCAGCGCGCAAAATACCTGTTTCACACCAATTTTATCCCAGTGAAGGTTTTTCTGGATTCCCGAAATAACATGGAAATCATCATCGACAATGAGCAGATTCATTGTTCCTCCACCTCCCCTTCCTTGATCTGCGGCGGAATATGAATATCGATCACAGCTCCTTTTGCCGGGCCATTATAAAACTCAACGTAAGCGTCCTCTTTATATGTATAATACAGCCGTTTAAGGGCGTTCGATATGCCAATATGCCCATTTTCATGCTCCATATAATCCCGGCTGTCCTTAAGCTTTTCCAAAAGCTCTTTTCCAAACCCCGGGCCATTATCCATAACACATATGTTTATATAAGGTCTGTTATTCATTGTTTCCGAAAACACAGTCACCGTTAAAAGCAGCTTTTTATCCAGATCCATAGCATATTTAATGCTGTTTTCCACAAAGGTCTGAATAAGAAGCGGAGGAATTTTAACCGCCTTTGTTTCATGTTCCTGCTCAATATAACAGTCAAAGGTAGCGCCAAACCGCAGCTTTTGAATATCTACATAGTGTTTAATATGTTCTAACTCTTCCCAGATAAAAACAAAATCCCGCTGATCATTAAAAAGGTACCGCATATAATTCGCCGTCATGGACGCCATAGAGGCTGCCTGGGGATATTGCCGAAGGTCAATCATATTATAAATAAAATTCAGGCAGTTCAGATAAAAATGAGGTTCGATCTGAAGCTTTAAGTAGTCCATATACATCATCTGTTTTTTAATCTCACTTTCATAAACTTCTCTGCGCAGCCCGTGAATCACCGGGCGCAGTACCCGCCTGTAAAGGAGATAAATAACAATTAATATGGTACACAAAATAGCAAAACCAATGAGCGCTAATGTCATATGCATAAAGAATGTTTTTTGCCATAGCCCATAGTCTGAAACAAACATTTCAACCTTAAATGGAAGCGTCTGGAAACTCCGTTCCATCACCACAATACTTTGAACTGGTTTTTCCTGCCCGGAAACAACCTTATTATGGCTGTCATATAGTAAAACCGTACACTTTCCTTCTTCAATCGCATTCTCTAAAGGCCATATAAGATCCGACGGACGTATAAAGCACCCGACATAAACTTCATCCATGGAATACAGCTTCAATATGTAAGCCATTTCATTCTCAGCTTCAACAAGCTGCCAGTAGGAAGTGCCGGAATTGGGTATGAGGCTGTTATTTTCAAGACGTCTGCAAATATCTGAGGTATAAAATTCCCACTGCGGCAATGTCAGCCGGTCATTTGCATTAGAACCAATTAGCATGTCTATTCCCGGAAAATATGCAAAAAACTGATATTCATTTCCATACTCCATAGAATACATACGAAAAACATCTCTAAGCTTATTGGCATAATAATTCCTGAAGGCCATATTTTCCGTTGTTTTTATTTCGTGAATATAGGAATCCAGTTTTGGAACCGAATCATCTTCCCCGAGTACAAACATACCCATGCGGTAATTAATATTAGAAACCGTTGTTTCAATTTGTTTCATATAAAAATCAATAAAGGTTTCGGCATAATTAACGACCTGATTGCGAAAGTAAATTGTACTGATGACGCTGGCGCTGATATAAATGACAAAAAGAGGTACAAGAACAGGCACCAGCCATTTTAAACAGCCGGAAACTTCATTTTTTGCTTGCTTCGTACCTCTCATATCATCATCCCTCCCAGTGTTTAACCTTTAACAGCTCCCATGGCAATTCCCTTTGAAAAGTATTTCTGGAGCAGGGGAAATAAAATTAAAATCGGAATCATAGCTACAAAAGCAATGGCCATCCGAACAGAAACCGTCGGGAGCTTTGCCAGCATTTCAGAATTTGAGCCAACCTGGCTCGAATTTAAGTATTGAATATCGGTCACTACTTTATTGAGAAAATTTTGTATACTATATAATTTTTCTCCGTCATATCCTGTTAAATAGTATAAACCATTGGTCCAGTCGTTCCAATAGCTCAAGCCGGAAAACAATGCCATTGTCACAGCAATGGGCTTTCCAAGGGGGAGGATAATATTTCCAAAAATACGAAACTGGCTCGCCCCGTCAATTTCCGCAGCTTCCAAAAGCTCCCCGGGAATGTTGCTGCTGTAATAGGTTTTCATTAAAAGCACATTCATTGTGTGCATAAGCAGTGTCGGTACAATTAAAGCAAAAATCGTATTTTTTACATTGAAAACCGACGTATACATTAAGTAGGTCGGTACAAGCCCTCCATTAAACAGCAAAGTAAATACAACATAAAATGTAAAAATACGCCGTCCGGGCAGTTTGGGAAGCGACAGCCCATAGGCCAGCATTGCCGAAATCATCACATTGATACTCGTTCCCACAAGTGTCACGAATAAAGTAACGCCGTAAGCCCTGAAAATTTTATCCCCATTCATAATAATATATTCGTAGGCATAAAGACTTAATTTTTCCGGGAAAAATGAGTAACCGTTTAAAACAAGTGTATTCTCCTCTGTGATTGATGAAACGAATACAAGAATAAAAGGCAGTATCGCTATAATGGTTACGGCAATCATTACGGTATGGGAAATAAAATTAAATATTTTCTGATCCTTTGATTTCATCAGGCTCCTCCTTTTTAAACATGCATTTTGTCACTTTTATTTCTGCAGGCAGGGAGCCAAGGGCAGGCCCGCCTGACCCTGGCACTCACGATCCAGCACTAAAAAAGCGCGCTGTCGCGGTCTGCCTTTCTTACAATAAGATTGCACACCATAATAAGGACAAAGCCTACAAGAGACTGGTAAAAGCCTGCGGCGGACGCCATTCCTACATTTCCAAGCTGCAAAAGGCTCCGGTACACATAAGTATCAATCGTATTCGTGACGTCAAATAAGGCGCCTGAATTCATTGGGATCTGATAAAACAGCCCGAAGTCCGAATAGAAAATCCTGCCGATACTCAGTAATGTCAATGCGATGACCGTTGTTTTCAGGCAAGGCAGTGTTATGTACCTGATCTGCTGCCATTTTGTCGCCCCGTCAAGCTGGGCGGCCTCATAATATCCCGGAGAAATCCCGGCAATCCCTGCAATAAAAACAAGGCAATTATAGCCAACACCCTTCCATGCATTAACAATAATTAAAATCCACGGCCAATACTTTGGCTGCATATACCAGGACACCGGATCTGCGCCCAGCGGTTTAAGTATGCTATTATTCACCATTCCTTTATCCGGGCTAAGCAGGGCAAAAACAATATAGCCAATAATGACAATAGACATCAGATATGGAAGAAGCACCGCCGATTGGTATATTTTTTTACACAGCTTATTTTTCATGTCATTAATAAATATGGCAAAAATCAAGCTTAAGATCGTATTGATTGCAATAAAAGCCAGATTATACAAAAGGGTGTTCCTTGTAATTATAAACGCATCCGGCGTCTTAAATAAATAGGTAAAATTTGACAGCCCGGCCCACGGGCTATTCCATATCCCAGCCGTAAAATCCAGTTTTTTAAAGGCAATAACTAACCCGAAGATAGGAATATAGTTGTTGATGAATAAATAAATAACCCCCGGCGACATCATTACAAAAACAGGCGCCCACTTTTTCCAGCGGATTTTCCCTCTTTTTTCATGCCGCTTTTTTGTATTCTTCATCCTTCTCCTCCCGTTAAAAGTGCCTAATTTTTAAGCCACTCATCAAGCTGCTTTTGTTTTTCCGAAATAAGCTTATCAAGGCCTGCCTGCTTTAATTCTTCCTCATACATCGGTAAATATTCCTCGGGGTCCACAGAACCTGTTTCTAAAGATGTCCTGTATTTTTCCTGTACATTTTTTAACGCGGCCAGCTCTGAGGCCACCGGCTCTGTATTATAGGAAAAGCCAAAAGCCTTTGACTTTGTTCCTTCTTTATTGAATTTAAGCATTTGGTCAAAAACATCGGCATCATAAACTCCCTCCCATGGGCTTGACATAAACTGGTTTGGAAGCGCCCATGCAAGCTGCGCATGATAGGCCGCATTATTGGAATCGACACCCTCTGGCCATGTGACAAGCTTCTTTTCCTCATCTGTATACACCCAGTCAATGCCTTCCTCTCCCCAATTTAAAAGCTGAGATACTTCCTCGCTGCCGTACAAATAATCCAACATCTGCATGGCCTTTTCCGGCGACTTTGACTGTGCCGCAATGGCATAATCCGCATTGCCCGTGGCTCCGGATAATACACGGTGTTCCCCAAGATATGCGTAAACAATATCAACACCGCCAAATTTATCAGGAGACATCGGGTGCCATACCATAATTGCCGAAAATGCGCTGCCTGCCTTAAACGCAGACTCAAATTGGACGGTCGTTGTTGCAGCGTCAGGATTGATATAGCCTGCCTCGTACCATTTATGGAACAGCTCGCACTTTTCACGATAAGCCTTGCTCTGCGTCACCGGAATAACGGTTGTACTTTCAAGACCGCTGTTATCTAGTACGGCAATACCGTCGGTCAGAGGGTCAATAACACTGAGCTGACGGGATACCGGAGGCTGGTCCGCACAAACATAAACCGGCGTTACCTGAGGTTCCTTTTCTTTAATCATAGCAAGTACCGGTTCCAAATCCTCCAATGATTTTATGCTGTCCACATCAATATTATATTTTTCTACCATGTCCTTGCGCATACCAATGGCTGGTATATTCCCTACCTCATTCAGATTAGGAACACCATAAACAAAACCGCCGATATTGGCCGATTTTGCTTCATCTCCCCAATACTTCTTAATATTTGTTCCATATTCATCAATAAGGTCATTAAGATCTATAATCTGACGATTATTAATAAATCCTGTTGCTGAGGCAACGTCCAAAAAGACAAGATCCAAAGGCTCTCCGCTTGTAAGCATTAACTGCCGCTGCTGGCTCATGCTTCCGTAAGGAGCCACAATAAGGTTCAATGTCATATTCAAATCCCTAAGCAATATTTCATTCACCTTTTCCATAATCCTTGGAAGATCCTCCTGCTGCTCCCCCTGCGTCAGCATTGTCACCTCATAAGGCTCCTCATGGCTGTCATTTCCCCCATTGTCTTTTGCCGATTCCAGGGCTTCCCCAGTCGGAGCCTGCGCCTGTTTGTCATTTTGGCCCCCACATCCGCCAAACAGGCCAAGAGCCATCGTACCGCACAAGGTCATACCCGCCATTTTCATCAACCATTTTTTCTTCATATAACTTCTCCTCCTCATATGATATGCTTGGTACATTCAGTATACGAACAAAGCAAAGCTAAACTCTATAACTATTTTGACTTTTAATACAGATATTAAGTCATTAAAATTATAGATTTTAAAGATTTCTTTTAGCTATGATAAATACACGATTAGATAGGAGGGTTTACAAATGAAACAACGCGAAAAAACAGTATCGATTCTTGACCGGCTGTCCTGGACAGTGCAGCCGCCCAAAGGGCTGATTAAGGGAAATTATTTCCGGGAGGAGGCCCGCTTTTCATCATGCTTTCCCGCAGATCCCGGACATCTGGGCGTCCTTGAGGTTGTGGAAAAAGACGGGAAGCTTTTAATGGTTCAATTTAATGAACAGTGCAGCCCCACCTATTATATGCGGCGCTTTCAAAATGCCGATAAAAGGCTGTCAGACTATGGATTTTTCCAGGCTTCCAAGGAACGGACCGCAGCAACCGGCGTTGTCCTTGCTAATGGGATTTCCAGTATTGAAAATCAAATGGTCCGCCAAAACCGCTTAACCGGTGATTTTGACCTTGTCGCAGGGGCTTCCAACAGTATCCGGCGTTCAATGCTGCCTCTGGCAGAGAGAATTGCCGCCCGTATCAATAGCCCTTCCCGGCAGTTGTATTATGGTCTTGCAAAAGAGCTGGAACCCGGAGTTACAGGCAGATTGCAGCTTGTCATCGAAGATAAAAAGATTATCCGCTTTTTCTATGATGAAATATTTGCAGATACTCCGGAAGAAATCAAAGACCCTGAGCTTGCCCCCTATTACAGACAGTCCAAATATTACTGTCCAGATTATGTTTCCACAAGCGGCGCCGGCTTTAACACCCTGTCGGATCTTCTGGCGCAGTCCGTGCTTTGCAGCCAGGATCTTCTTGGCCTTGTTGGGCTTCCCTACACCAAAGGGGAGAACCGTGCTTCGGACTGGGATCGTTATTTGCAGCTTGCCAGGCCGCTTCAGGAAGAAATGCGCGCGGACGGCGTCTATTAAAAACACTCCCGCAGAGAAATGCAAAAGCCGTGACAAGCACGGCAAATAAAAGAAAGGAGGTATTGGGAAATGAGTTATCTTCCCGTTATTGATACCCACATAGTGTCTGTACAAAATTTATTCCCCATTCAGGGGCGCACACTTCAAATGATCGAAATCGCCAGCCCCGGCTTTGACAGCCAACCCGGCCAGTTTGTTATGATTCAAAAGCAGGATGAGGGCTTTGCCTGGTCTTATCCATATATGGTGTTTGAAAATACATCCAATGGATTGAAGGTCCTCGCAAGCTCCCAGTCATCGTTATGGAATATTAAAGCCGGGGCCAGTATTGCGCTGTGGGGTGCCAATGGAAAGGCATGTGATCTTAAAGGAAATGAAATATTTGTCGCCGAAGCGTCAACGCTTCATTTAATTCTTCCCCTGGTACACCATACCCAAATGCCATCCCTGATTTTATGGGGGAAGCCTTTAAAGCCTTTATCTTCCTGTCTGCCTGAGAATACGGAGTTTATGGACAACGGACAGGCTATTTTACAATATTTAAAAAATGCAGATGCCAATATATACATGGCTTTAAATTTGCCGGTCCTTGAACAAATCATCCCTCTGTCTGAAAACGCACCGGTCCCCAGCAGCCTTCCAGAGCTTAGCCAGCGTCTTTTTATTTTCGCCAGCACCCAGATTGGCTGCGGTATAGGGGCATGTAAAGCGTGCTACCTTCACAGCCCAAAGCTTCGCATGGGAATACCGGTATGCTGCAACGGGCCATATATACCTTATACGATGATTGATTTTGAAAAAGACAAAAAGTGCTTCCAGGTGTTTTTATAACCATTGAAACCAAAAAGGAGTGAAAAAAATGAATTTGAAGGTAACAATCCCTTCATCCATAGGAGATATAGAGCTTAAAAATCCTTTAATGCCCGCAGCTGCCACTTTAGGCAATCTTATCGAGCACGCAAAATATTTTGACCTGGGTGAGCTTGGCGCAATGCTCCCAAATTCGATGTTTATTGACAGCGGCTCACCTACAACGGCCAAGAAAATATGTAAAACTAACCAGGGCTTTATCAGCGCTCTTTCAAAAAATAATATGAGTATTTATGAATTTCAAAAGGAAGTGGTTCCCTTCCTCCCCTGGCAGACAACGCCTTTGATTATTGATATGAAAGCAGCGGATAAGCTCCAAATGGCACAGTTGGCCGCTGCCATTAATGACATGGAAGAAATACGGGGAATTGAAATAAATCTCAACTGCCCTTATGGCCCCGGAACGCCCTACTGGAAGAACCAGGAAACGCTCACAGAGCTGGTCGCCCGTGTTCGGGAAGCCGCCCCGTCCAAATGGCTCATCGCCAAAGTTCCCGGCGGCGATATTCCTGTGGAAGAAATCTGTGCAGCCTGTGAGCGCGGCGGCGCAGACGCCATTACAAGCTACAGCAGCCTTAATGGCTCTGAAATTAATATTTACACCCGTACCTACCGCTGCGGCGGCGGAGGCTCCGGCGGATTTTCCGGGCCTGCATTTAAGCCGGTTGGACTGCTCATGTGCCGCCGGGCTGTTTCTGCGGTTTCTATTCCCGTTATCGGAATTGGCGGAATCAGCCGGGCAGAGGATGTCATTGAATATATTATGGCCGGCGCATATGCTGTCCAGGTCGGCTCTGCCAATCTTTCCCGCCCGGATTTTATGCCCCGGCTCATCCGGGAGCTTGCCCGGTTAATGGAAGCTATGGGCATAGAAAGCCTGGAAGAAATACGGGGCTGCGCCAGAATAGAATAAAATAGAATAGAATCGTGATACAGGAGCGGGAAACGCTTACTTTCGGAAGGCAGGGAAAACGATATTCCTTGCCTTCTTTTTAATCTACCCCAACTTACTTCGCCTTATATTACTTTTTTCTGTACATTTTCCGGCAAATACTTCGCTAGTTCCTCTACCAGCTCATATACCTTCGTTCCTGGTGCAATCTCTGTCGGTGTCTTACCTCGTCCATCCTTAATAATTCTTTTCGCATAGCGAACAGCCAGCTTTGGATTCCCTTTTTCCATAAGGATCTCAAAAATATTTTTCATATTTTTCTGATACCTTCCTAATCCTAACGCTTTAAATTTTTCATTCAAAAAGGAAATATACTCGGTCCGATGATTGTTCGCAGTATAATAAGCGAAATGAAGCAAGAACCAAAATTCAATACATTCGTTGCTCCATGCCGCATGATACTGCAGCTCTGGATTTTCTTTGTTTAATTGCTGTGCCCGGAAAACTACACCGTTAAAATCACTGGCAGGAAAACTATCCTTATCGTAAACACACCATATCTGCCCCTTTAGAATATTATTCTGCGCCACATATTTTTCTGCCATTCTAATAACCCGCATGGTTTCCGCCGCACAAGGTTCAATCTCAATAAGAACCATATCCCGGTATATTGGATTTTCTTCAATCACACGCTTAAATCCAGCAAAATACTGCGGTTCTGTCTGCTCTCCTTCACAAAAAATGTAGTATCGGTATTTTTTCGTTTCCAAATATTCCTGGAGGCGTTGCTTTTTCCAATCCTCCATTCCGGCTTTTTTAGGCATTGACAAGCCCCCAATCTATAATTTTTCTGAGATATGGGTCCGCACCATACCTTCCCTCCAAATACTGTTTGTCAAACTTGGCGTCCTTGCGAACCGATACTCCCTTCTCAGTTTTAAATTCTACCAAAGAATATAATTTAGAGTTTTGAGCATTTCCTTTTGCAACAAACCATATTTCATCCCGACGAAACAACTCACTGTTCATGGTAGATAAATCATGCGATGTGAAAATTAACTGTCCGCCTTTTCTATTGATGTTCAGATTTGTAAACCTTTCAATAATATTTTTAAGCAATATAGGATGAATTTTCGCATCGAGTTCATCAATAACCAATGTTGTTCCATACACCAGACTTTTCGCAATAAACGGCAGTAAACCAAATAGTTTTTTTGTTCCGCTGGATTCTTCAGATAAAGTGATTTCCGCACTATATCCGTTCACAATATGCTTTGTATATACTTCAATCCGGTCATTATCCTTATCTTCAATTCGGAAATCTTCGATATCTAAATCCATCTCCCGAATCATATCTAAAACTAAGTCTTTTATTTTCTCCGAATTTGCTACTGCTGTTTTCAGCTCTTGATACGGATTACCATAATTTAAGAAGTCAATAGAATCCTCAAACCAATTTAAAACATCATTCACAATCGCATTTTTCTTATAGGTAATTCCCAAATAAGATAAAAGCGGTAATGTTGCAGATAATTCATCACTTATTTTGAATTTTCCAAAATCACCCTTTAGATTGACTTCTTTACTGTTTCTCATAAATAATGCCGAACGGCGTCCTGTTTCCATTTTAATTCGATCCAGACTTTCATAAATTACAACATCTTGCTTGATCTGTAGAACATATCTGTATTCGGCAATCCCTGTTCTAAAAAACACCTCAAATTCTGTGGGTTCATTTCTACTATCTTCCGAAAAAGCAAAAGGCTCTACCGGAATCTTCCGTACTTTATAACCACAATCATTTTTATCACAGGTTGCACATAAGGGTCTTAATACCTTTGAAGCCAAAATATGCAAAGCCTCCAGTACATTGGATTTACCTCCGCCATTTGGGCCATAAATAACAGAAATAGGCAAAAACAGTTCTCCATCGACATCTTTGATGACGCTATCTTCATGCTCTGAAATAGCCGCCGCCTGCATATCAAATGTTATTTCATCCCGTATGCTCTTATAATTCTTCACTGTAAATTGACATAACATATTTTACACCTCCATTCTATAGTTTTATTATATCTAATTTTCCTTTTTTGTAAACAATATTTGAGATTTTCTCTCATATTTATCGTTATAATTTCAAAATCGGATAATGGAAGAATTTCTTCCCCTATCCGATTACCACGATACCCCACTCATCTTACGGCATTTCCGGTCTTCTCTTCGTGCAAAAAAAGGGGCGCATATCACAAACAGCTCCCCCTTTCTTTTTA
Source organism: Clostridiales bacterium (assembly GCA_018369015.1). GTDB lineage: Bacteria > Bacillota > Clostridia > Lachnospirales > Lachnospiraceae > Catenibacillus. Next base: position 71,507 of record JAGZDD010000003.1, read on the forward strand.
TGTACCAGCCCCAATAGCTGAACGCGTTCCTTTTCCTATTCATTTCATCAATGGTGATACCCTTTCATCCGGCGCTCATAGCTTTCCACCAAAGTTTTAAACGTCTCAATCTCCTTTTCCGACGGCGGCTGCTTTATAGGCCCGGCAATCCACGGCACAACGCTTTTTCCACCGGAAGCCTGAAAATTTTCAAGACTATCCACATAGCTTTTTAAGTTATTCACAGCTTCACGGGCAAGATCTTTATAGTTGTTTTCCAGATTTATTTTAAGCTCATTTTCCAAAGCTTCAAAGCATTTGGCATAAATACTTTTTCTTTTAAACATGTCGTCACCCCAAAATCCCATTCTCAAAGCTCAAACAGGCGGCTTCCTGCTGTCTGAATGATAGCTGTAAAATTCAATGAAGCTTTCGCTTCCTGTCCATATCGTATTGTGGGCCGTATAGCTTTCTGTCTGATAAGACCACAATTCTTTTGTATTTGCAAAGGGCAGATAGGCAGGATAATTAGAGGACGCAATATCCAGCCTCAGCCGCCACCCCGCCTTTATATGCCAGGCACTTGGCCACAAACGGATATGAATCCATGTAGCTTCTTTATGTCTAAAAAACTCCCTATGTTCCGCAAAAGGAAACTCCCCGCCATTAAACCGGGATATATTTGCATTTTTTAGTTTAACGCCTTTGCTCATAAGCGCCGCGCCTTCCCGGACGTTCCATGTCTCATCGTCCGTAACCACATCCAGCCGGGCAATAAATACGGTTTCCTCCCGGTCAGAAGCAGCCTCAAGGAAAACGTCCACGTACCCGGTCATCTCGAAAGCTTCCGAAAAGGGTTCGCTGATAAAATTTAAAATCCCTTTCCTCCGGAAGGGCTTGGCCTGCTTCATCATCCCTCCGGGCATAAAGTTAATAAAATACTCCCCTCCCCAAAAAGAGGCAGGCTTCTTTGGGTCGTACTCATAGGAAATGGCTTTAGGCTTTGGAATATCCGGCACAAGGCAATTTTCATCCAGATACAGGCGGCGGCTTTTCATTCCGCTGTATGGCTTTATCCCGTCGGGCATTTTTATATAATTCAATGTATCGGCACATTTCCATGTATCACTTCCCATCACATAATAACGGATTTTTCCGGGAACGCTAAGGGCCGGCTTTCGTCCAAACTGCAAATGGTTCAGCCAATCCAGAAAACCAAGAGAGCCGTCGACGCCAAGAATTTCGCCGTGAGGCATGGGAAATTCGCAGCCTTCCTGGATCACACAGTCGTGAACCCACGGGCCGACAATCATCGCACAATCCTTGCGGATATTTTTAGGGATTTTATCCCACATCCTCAAAAGCCCGGGGCAAAAGGGATCATACCAGCCGTCCACAAGAAGAATGGGGATATGAATTTTCTCAGGAAGCGAACACATACGCCCCCAATGGCTTTTTTCCCAAAAAGGCGATGTACGATCAGGATTTGTGACCATGCCCTCATGCCACGGATAGCTTTTACCCATGACCGTATCAATAGCTTTTACAAAAGGACGGATTTGTAAAGCTTGCGTGTACTTCTCTACAAACTGGCGGTCATCCATAAAATCATATTCAGTGTTAATGATCCAGGGCGTTATCATATCCAGGTGCCATACGCCATTTTCATAAAGCGCCCGGCGAAAATCCGGCGTAAATACCCGAAGGACAGCGCCCCGGACATCATCCATAATATCCTCTAACATCGTCATATGGACAAATGCCGTATAGCTGCTGCCTGCCAGGTACAAATCGCCATTATAGAAGGGCTGCTCCTGAATCCAGCGGACGGTGTCAATACCGTCAAAGCGTTCATTATCCCAGGCCTCAAAATCGCCCTCGCTGCCCCCCTTGCCCCGCACCTCCTGGTAGACAACGCCATAGCCATAGAGATTGTAAAAACGGTAAAGGCTGCTGTGGGCCAACGCAATATAAGGATTTCTGATAAGAATGACCGGATATGCCATTGCTTTGCCGTATGCCCCTTCGCTATATGCTTCTTCGCCGTGCGCGTCTTTGCCATTTCTTGCTTCGCCGCCCTGTTCCGCAGCCCTTGCTTTCGGCAGCATTACTGTCGTGTTCAGGCAGATTCCGTCGCGCATGGGTACCATCACAGAAAATTCCTCCCCCGGTTCACAGGTGGGAACGCCAAATCTCTCGCGGATTTCCTCCTGTTCAAATTGCGCCATAATATCCTGGCTAAGCTTCTTAAAATCTTTCTTCATAAATCCTCCATGATTCCTTGCCCGTCCGATGTCTGCGAGCCATTGCGTGCAGGCACGCCCTGCCTCACAGCCGCCGTCCGGGGCTTTCCTAGTATATCACATGCTCTCTGAGGCGCTCCTTGCACTGTTCAAGCAGTATCCGGCACTGCACGATCATTTCCTGAAAGCTTTGGTCGCTTTGCAGAGCTTCATTAATCCCGGCACAATAGGACAGCTCGCTCTCGATACTGTTCAGCCGTTCCTCAAGCTCCCCAAGCTGACGATTATGTAAGTCCTGCGCTTCGTCTGACTTTATATTTCCGTCCTTTTCTAAATAAGCCACCGCCTGCCCTCCTTTCCTCTGTCTGCCGTGCTTTTCACGGCATCACGTTATCCCCTTGTGGGGTTAAAATCCACAACCTTTCCGGGATTTAAAATATTTTTCTCATCGAAAGCATATTTTACTGCTTTAAACAAGCCATAGGTCACTTCCCCGACGCTTTCGCGCAGCGCCTTAATTTTGGTGTGGCCGATTCCATGCTCACCGGAAACCTGGCCGCCAAATTCCTTAGATTTATTATACAGGTCATGGAGCACATTGTTAAGCCCCTCTTCCCAATCTTTCTGCTCCAAATTATCCCGGCAAATCTGCACATGGATATTTCCGTCGCCGGCATGTCCAAGGGTTGTAATACGAATACCATAGCGGGCGCTGACAAGCTTGGCGTATTTCACAAATTCCGCGATCCGGCTTCTTGGAACAACAACATCGCACTCCTCGCTCTGGGTTGTGGAGCATTTAATCGCCTCAAGGCAGGCGCCGCGGACGTTCCATACAGCCGCCTTGCGCTCGTCTGTATTGCACAAAAAGACGTCCATAGCCCCGGCGTCAAGGCAAATGCCGGCAGCCTCGTCACAGTCCGACTCAACCTCGCTCCGGGAATTGCCGTCAAACATAAGAATCAGGTAGGAGTCGGACGTTTTGTCCGGAAATGATTTCCCAAGGTAGGTTTCTGCCGCGCCGATAACATCTCTTTGGATAAATTCCACAGCCGTAGGATTCAAATGGGAGGTCAGTATTTTAGGAACGGTTTCAATACATGCCTCGAGTGTGGGAAAGGGTACGACAAGGCTGTATGAATATTTCGGCAGCGGCAAAAGCTTTAGCGTAAATTTTGTCGCCACGCAAAGCGTTCCCTCAGAGCCAATAATCAGATCCTTCAAATCATAGCCGGATGTATTTTTTACCACATTGCTGCTGAACTTCACCGGGTCGCCATTAGGCAATATGCCTTCAATGGCCCGCACATAATCTCTGGTCGTTCCATAGCGGACGGCCCTCATCCCTCCGGCGTTGCAAAGGACATTGCCGCCGATGCTCGCCGTCTTTTCGCCCGGATCGGGCGGATATAAAAAGCCCTTTTCCACCGCCGCAGCGGCCAGCTCCATTAAAAGGACGCCAGGCTCACAGACAACAACCATATTATCCAAATCCCACTCTAAAATCCGGTTCATTTTTGCCAGAGAAAGGATAATGCCGCCGTACTTTGCCACCGCGCCGCCGGACAGCCCCGTGCCTGCGCCCCTTGGTGTCACAGGAATATTTTGATTCCAGCAGTACTTCATAATTTTAGATATTTCTTCCCCGCTTAATACCTCTAAAACAGCTTCAGGTACATAGGTTCCAAGCTCCGGCATTTCATCATGGGTATATTCCTCTCGGATGGCATCCCCGGCATATACACGGTCTTTGCCGACGACAGCTTCAAAATATATCATATCGTCTTTGTCTACTTTTTTATATGGAAATGACATAAATCATACCTCCCTTTCTTTTGCGGCCAGCTTTTTAAGCAGCCCGGGAACAATATTATAAAGATCGTCTACAATACAGTAATTGGCAATTTTAAAAATGGGCGCGTTTTCATCCGAATTAATGGCAATAATGCAGTCCGCCCCGTTCATACCGGCAGTAAACTGGATAGCACCGGAAACGCCGCATGTAATGATAAGCTTCGGCTTTACGGTACGTCCGGACAGGCCGATCTGTTTTGTATAATGCATCCAGCCACATTCCACAAGAGGGCGGGTGCCGGCAAGCTGGCCGCCAAGGACGCGCGCAAGAGATTCAAGCATTTCTAAATCCTTCTGGTTTTTTATCCCCTTGCCTGCAACAACAAGGACATCCTCATCCTCAATCCCCTTATGCTTTTCTAAAACCTTTGTGCGAAGCACCTCAATGCCGCTCTTAACGAAATCCTTTGAAACCGGGCAAATGGTTAAACGGCCTATGGGATTTTCCACCTTTTTAGCGTCATTCATCACCTTATAGCGCACGGTTGCAAATTGGGGGCGCGTCGCCGGGGTAATAATCTGCGCCATAATGTTTCCACCAAAGGCCGGACGGATTTGTACAAGATCTGTATTTTCTTTCATCTCAAGCGCGGTGCAGTCGGCAGTAAGCCCGGTGCGAAATCTTGTCGCCAGCCGCGGGGCCAGCGAACGGCCGATAGAGGTAGCCCCTACTAAAACGACGCTAGGGCGGTTATGTTCAATACAATGGGCCACCACATTGGCATAGGCATCAACCCGAAAATGCTCAAGCGCCTCATCGCTGTATACAAAAACCTCATCAACACCATAATCCAGAAGCGCTTTCGCGCTATCAGCTACATTCTTTCCCCCCGGACAAACTGCCAAAACCCTGTGTCCAATTTTAGCGCCCAGCTCCCTGGCCTTGCCAAGCAGCTCTAAGACAACCGGGTGTATTTTGCCTCCGGATATTTCCACATAAACCATGATTCCTTTATATAAATTTTTATCTACATACTTTTTTTCATCCTCTAAAATGCTTACAGCCTCCTGCGGACATTTTTTAATGCATAATTTACACATTTTACAGGACGCTCCCACTTCAATATGGTCGTTTTCTATTGTAAGGGCGTTAAATGGGCAGTCCTCAACACATTGCCCGCACAATGTACATTTATTTTTATCAAAATATAAAGCAGCCATTTTTTCCTCCTTTTTGTCCTGCCTTTAAGGCCAGCACGGTACGCTCGCAAGGGCGTTCCCCCATTCAATAGGTTTATCGGCAATTCAGCCGTCAAAACCTTAAATGTATTTCTTCTCTGAAAGCATTGCATATAAAGCGTCCGTTTTATCCCCGGATGTTCCTTCAAAATAAATATGGTTATCACTGACTTTTGGAGAAAAAATCCGTTCCACATTCGTTGCCGATCCGGACAGCCCGTAATTTTTTTCATTTTGATCCTTAAAATCTTTAAAGGTAAGAATATTCACCTTGCGGTCCTTTGTCTGAAGCTTTAATTTATACGACGGGAGTCTTGGGGTAAATATATCTTTTTCTACAGTAATCAGGCATGGAAAGTTCATGCGCGCTTCCTGTGTTATGTCAACCAAATCCTGTGACACAACAATCCCCACCTCATCCGCACTGGAAATACCGCCGACCCACGCCGTATGGGGAATATCCAGGTACTCCGCGATTGCCGGGCCAACCTGGGCCGTATCGCCGTCGGTTGTCTGCCGGCCGCAGACAATAAGGTCAAAATCCCCAATAGCCCGGATTCCCTGGGATAATGTGTAAGCCGTTGCCAGCACATCGGCCCCGGCAAATTTACGGTCTGAAAAAATATAAGCGTCATCCACTCCCATCATATAGGCCTCCCTCATCATTTCCTCTGCCTGGTTCGGCCCCATCGTCACCGCAGTCACCTGCCCGCCGGTCATTTCCTTAAGGCGTACTGCGGTTTCAATCGCATACAGATCATATGGATTCATTTTCGCCTCAGCGCCATCCCGCTTCAACACTCCGGTTGTTTCATCAATATCCACCTTATTGCTCCCAGGAACCTGTTTGATACACACAATAATTTTCATAAGTAACCTCCTTTTGAATCTGAGCGAATCCCTGGCTCTTCTAAGCCTATATACAAGCAAAAAATATGCCAAAAGCCTGGAACACAAACCACATACAGGCTTTTGGCATACTTTATATAAAATCTAATGTCACTGTTCACAGTTTCCAGAAACCGACAAAGGCCCGGTATCGATTCCCCGGCACACCTTTCTTATACAGTACAGACACATAGGTACAATATAGACACATGCCATCACCCACGCCGTCTGGTCGGCACAGCAAATCGCCGTAAATCCGTAGGTGCCGACAAAAACAAAGCTGACAAAAATTCTGGCGATCATTTCCATAACGCCGGACACCACAGCACGCCCTGAAAAACCAAGGCCCTGGGTACACATCCGGCACACATTGAGAAATCCAAGGCTCCAATAAAAATAGCCCATATAGCGCAAATATTTTGCCGACGCATCCAGCACATCGGCCGCATCCGGGCTGACGAAAATAAGCGACAGTGTCCGGCCAAAAAAGATCAGGACAAGCCCGGCACATATGCCATAAAAAACTCCGGCAAAAAGTCCCTGGACAAAGCCTTTGCGTATACGTCCGGCCTGCTTTGCCCCCGCATTCTGGCTGCAAAAAACTGAAACAGACGTTGCAATGGCGTCAAAAGGCGACATAGCAAATTGTTTAATCCTCGCCGCTGCCGTAAAGCCGGAAACATAGACGCTTCCAAGGCCATTGTTAGCCGACTGCATAACCATGCTTCCAATGGCGGTAATCGAAAATTGAAGCCCCATAGGCAGTCCCATTCCCAGCATCATACCAATGCCGCTTCTTGTCAGCTTCCGGTCGCTTTGCGTTGGTACCAGCTCTTTAAAGCGTCGGGAAATAAAAATCAGACATCCGATCCCGCTGACCGCCTGGGCAGTAATCGTCGCAATGGCGGCCCCGGCACATCCCCAGGAAAATACGAGAATACATAAAAGATCCAGGCCAATGTTAAGCACTGTAGAAAACGCGAGGAACAAAAATGGCGTCCGGCTGTCGCCTACGGCCCTTAAAATACTCGAAAGAAGATTATACAGCAGCGTAAATGGCATACCAAGAAAAATAATAATCAAATAAAGATACGCATTGTCATAAATATCTTCCGTAATTGATAAAATTTTTAAAATCCACGGGCAAAGCATGGCGCAGACCGCCGTGAGCAGGACCGCAGCCCCGGCTGTCAGCGTTACGGCATGAGCAATGCAATTTCTCATACGCCCATAATCGCCGGCGCCGAAAAACCTGGCCACGGGTACCGAAAACCCGTTGCACATCCCCATGCAAAATCCCAGCACTAAAAACTGGACGCTGCTTGTGGACCCGACGCTGGCCAACGCCTGGGTTCCTAAATACCGCCCGACAATCGCCGCGTCAATCATACTGTACGTCTGCTGCAAAAGATTCCCGATGAGCAGCGGAAACGCAAAAAACAGCATTAAGCGTATAGGGCTTCCTTTTGTCATATCCTTTGACATGATATTATCACCTTCTCTTTTGTTTCCCCGGCTATACAGATGTACTCCATCCGGGAAACCCTGTGTAATTATAGTATAAAACATTTAACTTCCGTATTGCAATAAGAAAAACAGGACATCCCTCTGGCTATATCATCTTTCACCATTTGGGATGTCCTGTTTAGATTTTGTTGCTGTTTAGCCTTCAATCGCTCTTCTTAAGGCTTCCTGATGTCTGCGTACCTGTTCAACGCTGTCTACGTCAAAAGCGTCGTTAATCAGGCGGTTGCCCTCGTATTCTGTACTTACGAAGCCATGATAGCCAGCCTTTTTGTAAGCATCAATTACTTCCTTAATAGGAATAGAGGTTTCTGTATAATCCTCATGGGTATTATAGCATTTTGCATGAGTATGGTAAATATACTTAATGTTGTCAATAATATCCTGTGGGTCATTCCATGTATATGTAAAGGAATCTCCGGCATATGCCTTATCAGCGGCATTGCCGTTCATCTTTTCAATCTTATCCATCATGTCAAAGAAGCCGTTGGCTTTCATAAATTCCATGTTGGCTTTTCCAAGATTCAGGTCGTATTTAATCTTTACAAAGCCTCTCTCGCAGCGTTTTGCAAACTCATCATCCACAAGCTTAATACATTCCTCGTGAGCGCCCATGCGGCGAGCCTGTTCTCTGGCTACATCCGGGATTCTCTGTGCGAAAATACCCCAGTCTGGCATGAAACCAAAGTGCTTTGTGCCTGTCTTTAAAATCATGTTCATATATCCGTCAGCCCAGCCTGAATTTAAGGAGAATGGAGAATGAACCTCAATACAGATTTTTACGTTGTTCGCTTCAGCGCAGCCAAGGCTTCCTTCAATCACATCCATCGGAGTAGATACCAGTGTACGAAGCGTCTTAAATCCCAGCTCACCGGCAATTTTAATATCCCGCTCCATCATTTTAATCTGCTCTTTTAATGTAAGCGTACGGTTATCATAAATATGATTTTCCAAAAACGCATCATAGCAAGTCGGCTCAGTGCCGTATTTTTCCATCCAGCCAAACCAGTTTTCTTTAAATTCCGGTGTAATTACCGGAAAATCGTCAACCATCTGTTCTGCCAGAAGCTCAATACCTGTGGCACCTGTTTTGGAAACCTCACGAATACAATCTTCGAGATTCATTTTTCCAAGATAATATTCTTCCTGATAGCTGTATAATGATACACTGCGTCCAATTTTGTAATCCATTGTGAAATCCTCCTTACCCTTATTCAATGACAAAATCATATTCGCCGGAGTTTACAAGGATATGCGGCATATATGATGGTGCGATTGTCTGTGTACATTTAATATGATGAGGGCCTTTTTCTAATCCGCCGTCCTTTAAAACAGTCACGGTCGCCCACTGGCCGAATTTCCAACGATAATCAATAACTGTGCGCATTTCCTCTAAGGTAAAGGTATCTCCTTCCAGGGTAAAACGAATATCCTCACGGTTAAAGCCTTCGCCGTCTACCCAAACCTCGATATTTCTTATAATTGATAAAGTTACTCCACGATAATATTGAATCTTAAAGTCAAACTGAAAGCCCACTGTTTTTCCGTCAACTACGGTGTTCTTAAATCCTTCCGGATTAAACATATGTCTTGCAAACATGTCTTTCTACTCCTTTCCTTAATTTTGCCGTGCCTTTAACGGCATCCAGGTATCCCCTTGCGGGGTTTCCTTAATTTTGCCGTATGCAACAAAACCATGGGGTTCACGCAAGCATGAAACCCATGGCTTTTACCCTTAACAATATTATATTATCACATTCGCACTAATTTTTACAGTACTTTTCCTTGCTTTATGTGCGATTTTCCGAACAAGTAACTTTATTTCAAAATCTGAAACACACAGCTCATCTTTTCGGCAATACGGGAAGCTGGACAAAGGACAGGCGTGAACCGCCGCTGTAAACAGTATTTACAGCGCCCTTGCGGTAGCTTCCTTCATTATAGTCGACCCAGCGGCTTCCAGCCGGATCAATATCAAGGCGCAGCTTCCAGCCTTTTTTAATAACGCCTGTGGTCGGGAAAGAACCTACTTCACAGTACACAACCTCTCCGGGGCTAAGAGGGGCATAGGCCTCTTTTGTATGCCTGTACACCGGAAGGTAATCCCTGGACTTTTCTTCATCTAACACGCGGTGGGACACCTTCATTGCCCCAAAGCCAAGAGGAAGGCCAGGCTCCATGCTTGTGCGCGCCGGATAAATAACTTCCCGGTCATTTTCATCGAGAACGCGGACCTTCATATGAATTTCCATATCCTCTGTCGTTGATGAAACATATAATCCTGCCTTAATATACCCGGCCAGCTCTATATCCTCACTCACCGGAGCGCTGATAAACGTAGCCCCAGCCACACGTCCGGCCTGTTTATGGTAAACATCTGCATTATAAGAAACCGGCTGTTCCTTGGACGGCGCTGACTCCACAAGGCTGCTGCCATCCAGGTAAAATTTTTTATAGACCGTTCCCGGAACCGGCCAGTCCGCCTCATGGCGCCAATAATAGGAGCCGTTTCCGGTACGCATTTGAATATCGACCGCCGGTTCGTCCATAATGCCGTTTTCTTCCCCTTTAAGCCACTTATCAAAAAATGCCCTGAACTTGTCTAAGTACTCCGGGCGGTACATCCAAAAATGAATCCCGCAGCCATTAATTACCATAAGCTTTTTATTTTTAGAGCTGCAATTAATAAATGCCTCCGAGCTGCCTTTGGCGTGAAGGCTTGCATCCGGCTCCACGCACGGAAAAATCGGCAGATCTATCGCCTTAATATCGCAGCTTGATATGTATTCCCCCTCCGGGCCATAGGTTTCTTCATTCCAAAACGGCTCATCCATGGCCTTTTTCATAAAATTGTACGCCTGAGGAGCGCGGCACGGGTCCATATTATCCGCCCGGTTGAACAGCCCGCCGCCGCTGTATACGTAATCTCTGTAAGAATCATAATCCCCCATAATCGGAATCAATGCTTTTAGACCTTGCGGCTTTCTCTGTGCAGCCAAATACTGGGTCATGGCATAATAGGAGGCCCCAAAAAGCCCCACATTTCCGCAAGACCATGGCTGCCCGGCGGCCCACTCAATGGCATCACAGTAGTCTTTTGCATTTCCGGCACCAAACTGCCGGAAAAGATCCACATTCATATTTTTCCCGGTTCCCCGCTCCTCTATATTAATCACAACGTAGCCGTAAGGCACCCAGTCCATTGCACACGGCTGCTCAAAAGCCTCGGAAACAGGCACAAGGCAGGGCGGAGGCCCCATGGGAGGCTTGACCTGTTCATCTGGATCAGGGTTTGGCAATGGCATGAGAGACCCAAAGCACGGCCCCATACGCTCAAAGAAAATCCCCTGAAGCATATGCTTTGTATCTGTACTGGCATAGTCGTCATAAAATCTGTCCTCGGCAATTTGCCGAAGTTCCTCAGACTTTTCGTCGTCCACAAAACCATTAATAAACTCCTTGCCAAAAACGCCCATGCACATAACAACCGGATATTTGCCCTCTTTTAAAGGCCGGTAAATATCTGCAAGCACATACCCTCCGTCAGATACAGGGATTTTTACATCCCGCTCCTTGCGGATTCCATTGGCACACCGACGCACAATATTTTTCGCCAGGGCCACAGGCGCCAGTTTTTTTCCGACAGCTTTAAAAAGCCCTTCAATGACAGGATCTTTTTCAAAATTTTCTGTTTCCTGGACAAAATTTATATCATAACGGTATTTTTCAACAGTCTCCTGCTCCTTCTTACCGATATTTCCCAGGCCTATAAGAAAACGGGCCGTATTCACCACCTGATAGTGGCTTACTGTCAAATGTCTGCCAACGCTTTCTGCAACAAAATCCAGAGGTGTCATATAGGCTTTGGCAGCCGCAGAGCCTAAGACAAATTCTCCGATTGAAAACAGAATCGTTTCGCCTTCCTTATATTCATAATATCCCTGGCTATCGACCTGTCCGCTGCATGTTTGTGTGCGGTAATCGATACCGCTCACACACCCATCTAAAAATATCCCTATCATTATCCAATATGCTCCTTTCCTGGCTTTCATACGTGGCGGAGCCGTGCGCAGCGCGGCATGAAAGTTTACCGAGCCTCCCACGACATCCGTTTATCCCCTTACGGGGTTTCTTTTCAGTTTCCTTCCCGTCTTAATATTTTCGCAAAAACCATGCCAAATATCTGAAGCCAGCACAGCCGGACGGCCTGACAGTCGTTCCTAAGCCTCAGGGTACAGTTTATCCCCGAAAAGGCGCGGACCCGACGGCACTCTTACAGCCGCAGTACTGCCTCGCGGTCAAAAACAACGCCAGACACCTTATCAACTTCAATCTGGTACAGGGCATTAGCCGCAATATGCTCCGCCACTTGCTCAAGATCTCGTATACCGGAAGTTTCTTTATAACGGTCCACAATCACATCCAGGGCGTCCTCCGTCACGACACATTCCTCAGGCTTTAAGCTCATACGTTTCAGTACGCGGGGCAGGGCAAACCTTGAAAAAATAATTTTCTTTTCTTCGGATGTATAATCAGGAATATCAATCACCGCAAACCGGGACATAAGAGGCGCGCTGATTTTACTTTTATCATTCGCTGTGGCGATAGGATAAACACCGACTGTAGGCACTGTACATTCAATATAATTATCGGTAAAGCCCAGATTATCCAAAAGTGTCAGCAAAACATCCGCCGGATTTCCATTGCCTTTCCCAGAAGCCGCCTTATCCAGCTCATTAATAATAAACACAAGGTTCGACGCGCCCGCCGCCGCGTAAGCCTCCAAAATAATCCCCGGCTTGGCATTGGCATAAATGCGTGAGCTTCCGGTAAGCTGTTCCGGATCGTTAATCGAACTCATATCCAGGGTTGTCCACGGCAACTTTAAAATCCGCGCCACCGCATAGGCAATCTGGGATTTCCCGGTTCCCGCCGGCCCTACGAGAAGTATACCATAGGTCGGGAGCGTATGGGTTCGGTTAATCTGGATAATCGTTTCAATGATCCGCTGCTTAACCCTTTCCATGCCGTAAAGCTCCTCATCCAATATCCTGCGGGCTTCCTTTGGATCTATCGCTTCAAAATAATTGCTTTTCCATTGAATATTCATCATCATGGACAGCGCGCGCTGAGCGTGGCGGCGTTCTTCGGGAGATACCTCGTGGGAACGGGCGACAGAAAGATTCCGCCTTGCCCACAAGCGGATATTATCCGGTAATGTCCGGCCGGCGCAGGTCATAAAATCCGTAATGCTTTGAAGGCTTGTCAGCTTCATCTGATCTCCCGCCTCAATTTCATCCTCATCCTCACATTCATCCGCCGGCGCGTTGCTTGCCAAAAGCCGCTCAATCATAAACTGTAAAAAGCCATCCTCCGCAGAAAGCTTTGTGCCTCCCCCAAAGGCAATTTCACGGATACGGTAAACCGCATAGCCGTCCTCTCTGTTTTGGCCGGATAATCGCACATGAATATGATTTTCCCCCAGCCATTTTAGTAAATGGACGAAACGGGCGTCAATTTTTAAAATATCCGCGGATTCCTTTTGCCCTTCCTCGTCAAACTCAAAAGCCGTCCGCTTCACCGGATTTGTAAACATTCCATTAGAATGATGGCTCCAGGCTTTTTTTCGGTTATCCAGCACAAGCATCGGCTTGTCAGCGCTGGCTTGGCTTTCGCTTGAAAGAAATGTTGTATATGTACACATTCCTGTATTACTTTCTTTAGGTGTACTGCTGAAATCAAAAACTGGCATTTGACCACTCCTTATTTATTTACTATGAAAGCCCCGGACGGCGGCTATGAGGCAGAACGTAAAGCACGAATACCACCGGCAGGCACGGAGCCATCTGGCTTTCATGCGTAGTGGCGCCGCGCGCAGCGCGGCATGAAAGTTTACTATAAAAGCTATCAAGTGGGCAGGCGCAGGAACAAGTTTACTTGACCCTGTGTCTGCACATTTGATAACCCCAAGGTATGAGCACGAGTTGCCGTCAGGCAGCGGAAAGTGCGGCGCTGCGTGCCTGTGTTGCTAAGCGCCGGTGTTGCTGCGTGCCAGTGGCACGCGTCCAGCAACGACCGAAGCGGAGCGTAGACCGCTTGTCCAGCAACGACCGAAGCGGAGCGTAGACCACGCGTTTAGCGCCGACCGAAGTGGAACGTAGACCGCTTGTTAAGCACCGACCGGAGCGGCAGCGTAGACTGC
>JAGZDD010000099.1 GCA_018369015.1 Clostridiales bacterium
ATGAAAGCCGATTGCTCCGCGCTTTGCGCTCCCGCAATCGCCGGTGGTATTCGTGCTTTACGTTCCGCCTATGGCGGTCTCCGCTGCCGCTCCGGTCGGGGCTTTCATAGTAAATATTTTAATTCTAAATAAAGTGTTTCATGGACGTCAACATATTCGTTAAGCTGAAGCTCTGTATGGTTGGAATGTATAATTTTTGTTGTTATATGGGGCTGACAAATGTCTTTCAGATAAGCTACCAGCTTTTCCTCCAAGGGTTCCAGCAACTTGAGCTGCTTCCATTCTCCGGGAAGATTCCCGTGTTCCCGGCTAAGGGAATGGCGCGTTAAGAGATAAGAGCCTGGGGAAACATTTTTGATAGTAATGGAAACATTTTGTCCGGCGGCAGGCTCAAAAATTTCTTCTAATGTATTTTCTGTAATTTCATGTTCTGAATCTCCAGAAATATCAGGTGTTAAATATCCTGTGGAAATAAAACGTCCGGGATGGCTTCCAGTAATTGTGAAATCCTGGCCGCTGGCAAGAATTAAAAAGCCGTCCTGCCGCAGTAATTGCCGGCTTCCTTGCTGGGGAACAAGAAAATTAAGGGCATAGTGGACGGGCTTGAAAATTCCATCACGGGTCATAAGTCCGCTGGCTCCCGACAAGGCAAGCGAGGTATCATAGGTTCGGACCGTAAAATCGCAGCCCATGTAATAGGCGATCATGTCCACCTGCTTAGAAAGAGAAAGCATATAATGGACGAGCAGCGCGGCTTTCTCACAGGAGTCATTAAAATAATTGCGGTTGGAAAGGCTCATATTCCATTCTGTAATATAGACAGGAAGCTCATGGGAAAAATATTTCCGGCACAGCTCCTTCATCCGGGAGCATTCGTTGTTAATATGTGAAGTGCCGGTAATCCAGGAGGTCATCCAATGCGGAGAATACCCCAGATCCCGTCCACTGTATGGAAAATAGGAAAAGCTTAAAAAGTCAGGCGGCGTTGGCTGATTGGCCAATGTCTTGATAATCTGCTCCATATCAAAATTAATCAGAGGCAGGCCGAAGCCGCCAATGTTTGCACAAGGCAACAGCTTTTTTAAAAGACTGGCAATTTTTTCAAACTTTTTTATGAACGGATAAATTTCTCCATCCGGGTCGGAGGTGTGAGTATAATCATACCAATATTCAAAAAGCCATTGTTGTGCTGCCGCTGCGTATTTACTTTTTAAGTGTGTAAAAAAATGCTCCATAACCGCTATTTCTTCCTTATCACTGAGAAAAACAGGGTCTATATCCTCAAAAAGAACGGTTTCATAAATATTTTTTTTGACAATTCTTGGCTTAGTGGCCAGCTCTATCATAGGCAGCATACCGTGTTCAAGGATCAGGTCAAAAATCTCGTCAAGCTGAGAAAAATTTAGCGTATTGCAGTCATGGCCGCTGCGAAAGTCCATTTCAGGAGAAAAAATATTATAAATTCGGGCATAACGAAAATGGCTGTGCCGGGCCAGACTTGAAAAAAGCTTCTGAAACCTGCCGTGTTTGAAGTCGGAAGCCATTCCCATATTTACAGCCATAAGCCATGGGGCGTGCGGCGATGAAGAAACGCCGGAGGCGCCGGAACGGGTAAAAATACGGGAATTACGAGCAAGCCGCTCCGGTTTTGCGTTTGCAATAAGCGTTAGCTCTGCTGTAAAGCCTTCATAGGCCGGATATGCTATAGGCTGCTTAGACAAAGCTGTATGTGTGACAGAATTTAAACAGGGATTTGGCAGGCTTTCCGGCACATTTCCTGCATTTGCTGCGCTTTCTTTGAATTGTCTGCGGTACTGTCCGGGAGTGAGCTTATAAAATTCCCTGAACGCCTTATTTAAAGCAGGGGCGCTGGAAAAACCATGGTCAATGGCAATATCTGTGACCAGACGGGAGGTTAGGATCAGATCCCTGGCGGCAGCATGCAGCCGTATTTTCTTCAAATAAACCTCAAAGTTATCCCCGGTATATTTTTTGATTGCCCTGGAAAGCGAGGCATCCGACATTCCAGCATGTTTTGCCAGCTCGTGAAGGCTTATATTTGTTCCCCAGTTTTGGCGGATGTATGACAAAATGTTAGCCAGAGGCGCAGGCGCTTTTTGGGGAAGAGTGTGTTCTGGAAAAAGAATCAGCGGATATAAGGCGTCCGCAAGCCTGAAAAGATACATATAGTTTTTTATTCTATAGGAAGCCTCGTCTTTTATAGAACAGAAAATATTCTGGGAAGCTCCATTTCTCATAACGTCGGAGACTATGGAGCGGCATATCCCTTCGAGTGCTTTAAGGTGAAGGTGGCTATGGCCGCTGTTATCTGCCGCAGGCTGCAGATGTATGTTGGATAGTGAAAATAGACGGCCTGCCAGAGTCGTTGATATCTGGATGATACACAATATATTTTCGCTGGAATCCAAAGCAGAAAAACAAAGCTGGCAGGCAGTGTCAGGCAAAATAATACACAGGCGTCCACAGTTTAAAACGGATGTGTGATTAGCAGTCAAAATTTTAGGAACATTATTACAAAAATAAACAAAAGTTAAAGATTCTGCATTTTTGATGTCTATGTAATTTAGAGTTGTAACCTGGATTTGAAAATGCCTTTGAAAATCCGGTAGATCGAAAATTGGATCATTCATTGTTTTCTCCTTAAATTGTACGCGAAAGCCGCAGTATAATAACCACTTATGGAGATATTATATCATTTTTGCAATCTGAAAGAAAATATAAAATAAATTATTTTTAATTTCAAAAGTGCGGCCTGGTCATAGCTTAATGGCAAAACAAAGAATAAAACAATAATAAGGACGCACGCAGAAAAAAGTATTTTGGAAAAATTTATTGTAAAATAGAAATATAAGATGAAAATTTATAATCTGTATATGATACGGTGAACAGAGTATCGCCCGTATATAATACAGCTGACAGAGGAAAGGGGATTTGTATGCAAAGCAAAAAGGAGGCTCTTTTAGCGATTTACCGGGGAGAAATGCCGGAATTTATTCCGGCGGAAACAAAATGTACCGCTGGCGTTGTATTTCCCGGCGACAGATATTTTGGTGAAAATGAAACCGGCGATGATTGGTGGGGCGTAAACTGGACAAGACTGGGGCCTGATCCTGGCCTGGACGGCAGCATGGTGTCCAAAGGGTTTATGCTTTTTGAGGATATGGAAGCGTGGGAGGAAAAGGTGCATTTCCCGGATTTGGATAAGCTGCCGGTTAAGCAGATTTTACAAGGGATGGCCTCAGGTATGGACAGGGAAAATAATGTGACTCATGTACTCATGCTCTCCGGCGCCTTTGAGCGGATGAATGAAATGGTCGGCATGGAAAACGCCCTTTGTGCATTTTATGAATGTCCTGAAGCAGTCGCTGATTTTTTTAACGCCATGTGTGATTATAAGTTAAAATGTATTCAGCTTGCTTATGATGCGGTTCATCCAGATATTATTCATATGCATGACGACTGGGGAACAAATACAAATATGTTTTTCTCCCCGGAGCTTTGGCGGGAATTTATAAAGCCCATTGAAGCCAGGTATGCAAAAAAAATTCACGAGCTGGGGATGATTTATGAACATCATTCTTGTGGATATATTACCCAAATTATCCCGGATCTTGTGGAAATCGGCGTAGACTGCATTAACCCGCTGAATATTTGCAACGACATGGGAATGATTAAACGGGAGTACGGCCAACGGATAACCTTAAAGGGAGGCATTAATAATCAAAAAATTGATGCACCGGGCTGCCCTGAGTCGGAAATCCGCGCGGAAGCCCGCGCAGCTATGGATGCCTATGCACCGGGGGGCCGGTATATCCCGGCGTACATTTATTCCAGCGCCGCAGTGAGGGATATTTTTAACGATGAAGTAGAGAAATACGGTGCAAAAATTTACTCCGGCACTGTTTAAGATCTATACTTTTTAACGCTCTAATTTTAATATAGTAGCAGTTCAGCCAGCTGCGAAGCGGCGGAAAGCGCGTTAGCGAGGCTTTGCCAATGGCGCGGACTGAACTAACTGTTACTATATATAGTCACAAACCCGCCATGGGAACCTTAAAGCGATTGCAGCTATCCAGCTCTATAGCTGGATAGCGTAACAATTGTTACAAGCAGCAAAGGATTCCATGGCAGTTTTATTCCCGCGGGCAACGAGCCAAGCGGACATGCTTGTATGTCCATTTGGCGGTGCTGTGTGCCGGTGACACACGGTTAGCACCGACCGAAACGAAATGCAGACCTGCCGCGAGGGGTGCTAAGCGCCAGTGGCGCTTGTTTAGCACCGACCGAAGCGTAGACCAAATACCTCGCAGATCTGCTGCGTATGTATCGAATGTTTCAGTGATATTTCGAGAAAAATAAGTTTTAAATAAATATAAAGTATATTTGTAGATTTGTGTACCATCCCCCCCTCTGTCAGTAGTCGTTTTAGCTGAAGAATCCCTGTTTGATATACATCGTTTAAATCAATAACTTTAGAGTTGGCAGTGGCAGCCTTTTCTTGAATTATAATTGCTAATGAGAGTTGTCCTAATGGTACGATTGCTTTTTCAAGCATTTTGTAATTACAAATACACAATTAAATATAGTATGCATTATTTCTGTCTCCAATCCATTTTAAATTCTACCAGTATCACAGATATTAAACTGAATACGATTAAAATAGAAATACTTATCCAGTCAAATGCAGCATTAAAGCTTGCTCTGATCGCATTTGCTACGTATGTTGTTGGTATGAAATAAGAAATTACTTTGATTGCTATGGGCATACTGTCCATAGGTATAAATACAGGTGCACAGTATACAATTATAGGTTGAAAAATTTGGGTTAGTATACTGGCCTGATCCGCATTTTTACAATATATACCAATAAATGTTCCCAGTGCAGATAAAGAAATACCGGATAACAGAATAATAAAAATTAAACTTGGATGAAATGAAATCGGAATTTTCAGCATATATTTTCCAATGAACATAAGCACTGCAATTGATGGGATTGTTGTTATGGTAGCTCTTATTAAATATGCAACAATCAAATTGCTTTTCCTTATGGGAAGTGCTGCATAATAATCAAATCCTCGTATTTGCTTTAATATACCCAATTCCTGTCCTAATGTCAGCATAGTGCCTGTAACTAAGGACATAACGATATTTCCAGTAATGGCATATTGCATAAATTCTGCACGATTACCTGATAAAACATATAAGAAAAATAATATACTTAGTGGAGATACTAACACAATTAATAAAGACCATTTCCAATTCAGACGCAGCGATAATATCTCTGCTTTAATTAAGTACCATTGTTTTCTCAGGGAGCTTTTTACTGTATGCTCGATCTTATTATTTTGACATATTTTTTCGATCATTTTTACCTCGTGATTCATGCTATATACAATGATTGTTTGAGATGTACTAGCTATGTTAAAAATGTTATCATATAAAATCGTAATTGCTTGCTTATAAAATAATTATGATGAATAATTCATATATATATCTTCTAAAGACGGCATTACAATTTTAATATTTCTGAGCTGCGTTCCATTTGTGTTATCAAATAAGAATTGTAAACCTTTTTGTATATTTTCTTTTGCCAAACTCATTTGATAGTTTTCGCAGTCTATCTGCGTTATTTCATATCCCTTATTCAATAAATGTGTTATTGAAATATCATAAGGCAGGGAGAATAAAATTTTAGCAGGTATTTGCAGTGAATCAGCAATTTGGCATGGGATCCCTTTTTTAAGTATTTTTCCCTGTTGTATAATGGCCGCTGAATCTACGACATCCTGTGCTTCATGGATATTGTGAGTTACAAGCAAAAAAGAAATATTACAATTTGTTCGTAGATTTTTAACTAATTCCCATAATAAAATTCTTTTTTCAGGATCAACGTCATTTGTAGGTTCATCTAAAATAATTAATGAATGTAATCCGATAATTGCGGCGATAAAAGCAATGATTCTCGTTTCACCTCCGCTTAATTGTTCTAATAACCTGTTTTTTAGATCAGCCATTTCAAAATAGGCTAAAAATTCCTGTGCCTGTGTTTGAGCATGTGAGGGAGACAGTCCGCGGTATACTCCTGTATAAATTAAAAATTCTAAGACTTTTAATGCTCTGTGGGTATAAGCGATTTGTCCCAGATAGGATATATGTCTGGCTGCATAAAGTGGGTTTTTGACAATATCTTTTCCGTTTAAAAGAATTTGCCCCTGGTCCGGCTTTAATAAACCACATACCTGTCTGACGAAGGTGGTTTTTCCTGCACCATTAGGCCCTAATAATCCAACGATCTCACTCTGATGAACGGAAAGTGATATATTTTGATTGGCAAAAGTGGGAGTGCCTTTATATTTTTTATATATATTTTGAGCTTCCAGTAATATTTTTGGGGGGAGCATAGTATTTCCTTTCATTAAAAAGTTTATAGTAACGGAATATAGATATTAAAACATATGTTATGTTTTTACGATTTAATACCATTGCTATGATGACTTCAAATTATGATTAGTTAATTTTTTATTGTTTGTTTAAAAGATTCTTTATTTCCTCGTTGATGTGCATATGATTGTGCAGTGCTTCCGTCTAAACTAACTTGAACGATAATATTTTTTGTGAAAATATTATATCATTTGTATAATAAAAACACAAACATTGTTTTTTTACTGTGCATTATGATGAAATGGTGATATTATAGAGAAAACTAGTACTTCTTTGACAAACAATGATGCTAATTTATTTCCTAAAATGGGCTGTTTAGAATTTGGCTTAGATGAATTTGTTCCTGAAATCTACGATTGTGAGCCATATGGTTCTTGTTCATCAGAACATATACATTTACCTAATAAGGTTTGATGTAATTTTGATATGCTTTCTTCCAGGCAGACAAGTCATCTCCCCGCCAGCGTTGAGAGGAGAAAAAATTTTTTGTGACCCCGGTAATTTTTTCTATAAGCAACCATAGGTTGTACAGCAATAAATACCATAGAAAAAATATTTTTATAAGGGTTGCCCTACGGCGTATTGGAACTGTTACAGATATTTCACAAAATATAGAGGCTGGGATTAAGCTGGGTTTTTATACATCAATGATTAGGTTTTTTATCTATAGAAAATAAAGAACTTGTACATAATAGCGTACATAATTTAGAGAGAAAAGCATTTACTTACTCACAAGCTCCACAATGCCTGCTACGGAATCCCTAGAAAACTCTATAAAAATTTTTATGAGAATAAGAAGATTTTGACACAAAATAGATTTGGGGTATCTGGCAAAGCCAGATAAATTCAGGAATCTATAAAGAAAATTTATGGGGTCAAAATAAGTAGTATAAAGAAGATAAATAGAACCAAATTTTTGCGGGAAGTATGATATAATGTCTGCGTAGCAGACATTATATCGCGTCTTTCGCGCAGCGAGCGAAAGCGAGCCTTCCAATGCGCGAAAGTACGCATGGAAGGCGAAGCCACATCATGGCCGCTTGCGGCCATGATATAATGTCTGCGTAGCAGACATTATATCGCGTCTTTCGCGCAGCGAGCGAAAGCGAGCCTTCCAATGCGCGAAAGTGCGCATGGAAGGCGAAGCCACATCATGGCCGCTTGCGGCCATGATATAATGTCTGCGTAGCAGACATTATATCGCGTCTTTCGCGCAGCGAGCGGAAGCGAGCCTTCCAATGCGCGAAAGTACGCATGGAAGGCGAAGCCATAACATGGCCGCTTGCGGCCATGTGATATAATAGCCACAAGGTACATATTATTTTTTGTGTTTGGATAGGGAAGAGGGGGGAACATTATGGAACAAAAACAAAAGAAAACAACGGCACGGCAGCCTTATGTTATTGGGGGAATTGCGGCGGGAGCCATTATTGTGGCTGCGGTTATAGTAATTATTGCAGGCATGAAATTATTTCGCGGCAGTGAAATGACAGAAGCAAATAATAAACTTAAAAACCGGGCGCCAATGCTTGGACATATTGATACGGATCATCAGGCGCTGCTTGTGGACAGAAACGGAAAGAAAATTTCTTTGGACGGACAATTTTCTCAGTGCATTATGACGGCGGACCGCCAGCATATTATTGCTCAGGATACAAAGGGAGGCCTGCATGTTTATGACGGCTCAGGAAATTATCTGAAAAAGCTTACGGATGATGGAACAACAATTGACGAGGGCTTTGTCAGTGACGATTTGGTTGTGTATTATAAAACGTCAGACAGGACATTGCAGCAGGCTGAGCCGGCCTCTGATATGGAGCTGAGGTGCTATATTTATAGTGAGGACAGGCAGGTGGAGCTTGGGATGTGTTCCATGGGAAGCTTTATTGTAGAGGACGATACTGTACTGTTTGCGGGCAATGGAGATGTTTTTTACTTTGACAATTCGATGACTGCTCCGGAAAAAATAAAAGCGGGGAAGGATACAGATTTTATAGAGTTTATGGGAATTTCCCAGGACTCCAAAATCGCTGTGTGGTATGTCCTTGAAGGGCAGGAGCGGAATGTTTATTGCTATCAGGACAGGGAAGTCCAGCTTTTGGATTCTGTAAATAACAAAGCATTTGGCGAACCGGGCTATGTCCTGTTTTTTAATGAAGGAGAATCGGCGGCGGTTTATGGAAACTCCTATAATAAAGTAGTCATTAAGGATGGCAGCGGCGAGCCGTGGGAGGCGTCTTTTGACGGAACACTTCAGGTTTCCGGCGTTGTGGAAAATGAGCACGGATGGCAGCTTTATTGCCTTGCAGGAAAAACTCAGAAAATGTCATTGTATTGTATCAGCCAGGATGGGCAAAAGGCTTTGCTTAAAGAAAATGTGATGTCAGTGGTGGGATGCCAGCCGGATGGGATTTATTTTGTGGATAATGAGAATACATTGTTTCGGGGTATACCGGCAGATGTTTCAGAAAAATCTGACAGTTTTGAAACAGAAGCTCTGGCTCAACATGTGACAGAGGCTATTTATATGACAGGTTCAGGAAATGGCCTGCTTATGTTTCAATACGCCCAGAGCGAAGGCGCTGCGGCCAATAGGGTGAGTTATGCGAATACGAATGACTTTAAGGCTGTCCCGGTGACCGATGGAATATACATGTTTGCTTTTGCCCCGGATGATTCCGGATTTTATTACATTGACAGAGAAGCTTCGGAGTCAGGAGAAGAACTGCTTGTCTTGTATTATCAGGATTTTAATGGCCATGCGCCAGTAGAAATTGACCAGAATATTTTTTTGATCGATACAGGAACCGATCAATATATTCAGGGCCAGCCTGTCATTTATTTTAAACAGGTCCTTGGAGAAAATCCTGAGGATTACCATATTGAAATGTACACTTATTATAATGGAGAAAAAAATCGGATTTCAGATTCGGTAGTCTATTAAATGACAAAGCTGCTGGGCCTGTCCTTTTGGATGTGCCGCCGGCATTGCTGTGGTTGTTGATCGATGAATGATGATTCATATTTTGGAAAGGGAGAAGATGAATGGACAGAGAAAAACTAAAGGAATGTAAAGAAAAAGCAAAGGCGCTTGTTGCTCAAATGACTTTGGAGGAAGCGGCATCGCAGCTTCGGTTTGACGCTCCGGGAATCCCGCGGCTTAAAATTCCTTCATACAACTGGTGGAACGAAGCACTTCACGGCGTTGCCCGTGCGGGAATTGCCACCGTTTTCCCTCAGGCGATTGCCATGGCGGCGATGTTTGATACGAAGGGGTTAGAAGCGATTGCAGATATTATTTCCACTGAGGCAAGGGCGAAATTTAACGCCCAGTCTGCCGAGGGCGACCGGGAAATATTTAAAGGACTGACTATGTGGTCGCCCAATATTAATATATTCAGAGACCCCAGATGGGGCCGGGGCCACGAAACCTATGGAGAGGACCCGCATTTGACAGGAGAGCTTGGAAAAGCATTTATCCGGGGACTTCAGGGAAATGGCGAGTATATGAAGGCAGCAGCCTGCGCCAAACATTTTGCGGTACACTCAGGCCCGGAAAGTCTTAGGCATGAGTTTGACGCAAAGGTATCGAAAAAAGATTTGTGGGAAACCTATCTTCCGGCATTTGAGGAGGCTGTGACAAATGCTGGCGTAGAGGCTGTTATGGGAGCCTATAACCGGACGAACGGCGAACCGTGCTGCGGCAGCAAAACGCTTCTTGTGGATATACTCCGGAAATGCTGGAAGTTTGACGGTCATGTTGTTTCCGATTGCTTTGCCCTGGCAGATTTCCATGAGCACCATATGGTGACAAAAACCGCGACAGAATCAGCGGCTCTTGCATTAAAGAGCGGATGTGACTTAAACTGCGGCATTACCTATTTATATATTTTGAAAGCCTACGAGGAAGGGCTGGTAAGCGAAGCGGACATACGCCAGGCGGCGGAGCGGCTGTTTACGACCCGGTATAAGCTTGGGCTTTTTGACGAGCATTGTGAATATCATCAGATTCCTATGGAGGAAAACGATACGAAGGAGCATCGCCAGGCGGCCCGCAAGGCGGCGGCCAAAAGCATGGTGCTGTTAGAAAACAATGGGATTCTTCCTCTTGATATCAAAAAGCTGAACCGTGTGGGCGTCATCGGCCCGGTTGCCGATTCCAGAAAGGTTTTGGAGGGAAATTATAACGGAACATCCTCACATTATGTGACATTGCAGGATGGGATCAGAGAGGTATGCGAAGCAGAAAATGTATCTGTGTATTATTCGCCTGGCAGCCTTTTAAACAATCCGGCCAATGAATATGAAGCAAAATCTGAAAGGCGTCTTGGAGAAGCCAAGGCAGTTGCCCGCCGGAGCGACGTTGTGTTTTTGTGCGTTGGCCTTGATCCGACAATGGAGGGAGAAGAGGGCAATGATACGACGGATGGCTTTGGGGATAAGCAGTGCCTGGGCCTTTCAGATCCGCAAAAGGAGCTGTGCGACGCGGTCTTTTCTGTGGGAACACCGGTGATTCTTCTTGTTACCGGAGGAAGCTCTATCGATATTAGCCCTTACAATACACAGGCGGCTGCCGTGCTGTACACATGGTACAGCGGAGAAGAAGGGGGCCATGGCGCTGCTGATCTTTTATTCGGCAAATGTTCGCCGTCAGGAAGGCTCCCAATTACAATTTATTCAGAAAAAAATACATTGCCGGAATTTACCGACTATGCAATGCAAGGACGCACTTACCGATACATGACAGAAAAGCCTCTGTATAGCTTCGGCTATGGACTTTCCTACACAACCTTTGCTTTTGAAAATTTTACAGCTCAGATTGAAAGCGACGGGGTAAAATGTGCTGTGGATATTAAAAATACCGGGGCTTATGACAGCGATACAGTCATTCAAGTATACATACGCTACGAAGGAGAAGCTTTTGAAAAACCGCTGTACAGCCTGAAACATTTTGACCGGCTTCATCTGGCTTCCAAAGACGACACCCATTATGAGTTTACTTTGGTAAAGAAGCTTTTTGAAAGTGTTTTAGAGGACGGAACAAAACAGCTTCTTCCAGGCTGCTATAGGATATTCCTTTCTGAGCGGGGGCCTTATGAGTCTGCGGCAGAGCTGGCCGTTTACTTTTGCGGGTAACGAGCCAAAGTCAAGTCTGCTTGACCTTGGTGACTGCTGTGAGGGTCAAGTACCCCGATGTAAACATCGGGGTACTTGACTGGTAAATTTGATGAAATGCTCCTAAAAAGGAGGGAGGCCCCGTTAGCCAAAGGCCAACGGGGCATTATGAAAATGAAAAGATAATCTATATAAAAACTTGTTGTCTTATTTATGTTTTTATCATAGACAAAATATGTGACGAAAATGTGACGTAATTGTTAGGAAAATGTGTCTTTTGGATAACTAAAAATCAGTTTCAAAAACAAAAGAAAAGTGCCGGTAAACCTAGCGTTTATCGGCACTCCTTAATTTATGCGGAATAAAAAAATAATGCAGAAGATGGGAGTTGAACCCACACGCCCTTGCGAGCACTAGAACCTGAATCTAGCGCGTCTGCCATTCCGCCACTTCTGCATGAGTCTATAATACCACATTTAAAAAAAAATGCAAGCCCTAATTTTTAAAATTGAATAAATAATATAAAAAATTGTAACTACTTGAGCACACGGTCTGGTTAAGTACATCGTTTACTTAAGCGCATGGCCTATGGGGCAGCAGTGCTGTGTGGGTACCGAGCGGTATGGCGCTTCATTTCCGTGAAACGTAACGTGTGATATTTCTATTTTTGAAACGCCAATGAATCTTGAGGAAAAATTTTGAAATATGAAGTATAATGAGATTGTAGACCTGCTGCCGTTTGGCAGCAGCATTATAAACTTTTATGCCGCGCTGCGCGCGGCTCCACTACGCATGAAAGGGGAGTTTTTACATGAATGAAGCAGTAAAAGCAATTGTTGAACGCAGTAGTTGCAATCAGTTTAAGCCGGAGCATTTGAAAAAAGAGGAAATTGATCTGATTGTGAAAGCCGGATTGAATGCGCCTTCTGGCATGAACCGCCAGCCACAGCGCTTTGTTGTTGTTCAAAATCCTGATGTAGTTAAAAAATTGTCCGCTATGAATGCTGCTGTTATGGGGCGGGATGGCGATCCGTTTTATGGAGCGCCGGATGTTATTATTGTTTTGGTTGAGAAAAATGGTACCTGTGTCCAGGACGGAAGCCTTGCTATGGGCAATATGCTTAATGCCGCCTATGCCATGGGGCTTGGGGCGCGCTGGATCAACCGTGCCAAGGAAATGTTTGAAACCGAGGAAGGAAAAGCGCTTCTGAAATCCTGGGGCCTGGAAGGCGATCTGGAGGGCATTGGCTGCTGTATTGTGGGCTATCCCGATATGGTTCTTGAAACAAAGGAGAAAATACCTGGAAGGGTATTTTATGTTGATTAATAAGTAAAATGACATTTTAAATGAATGGCAGAGTGATAGTAAAAGTTTATGCTGCGTGGCACCGCCAGGAATGAAAGCCAGATGGCGCTGTGCAGCGGCATATTCATAACTGAAGGCCGTATTGCTTGCGGTACTATATATAAAAACTGCTCCAAAGCATTTGCCAGAATACGTGTACGTATTTTACCAGAACACGGATGGCGAAAGGAACATCTGTGTAGATGGAAATGTGCTTTGGGGCAGTTTTTTGTAACAGTTCAGCCAGCTGAACTGTTACAAGCAAAAATCCATTTAAAATCGCCTGCGGCGTTGTCATCCGTTGGGGCAGCCACTACTGCGCCGCCCTCTTTCTCCTTGCAGAATGCTGTATCATATTCTTACGCCGCAAACAGCAAGTGTTTGCAGCTGACTGTGAAGAATAACAAATAGTTACGTTTTTTCAAACGTTTTCTGAAAATGGTATTGACTATATGAAAATGTGGTGATATGATAACAGTATCAAAAATGCATAATAAAAAGATAAAATGCCACATTAATATATGCAAAATGTTAATAAAAAGAACATACCCCATAAATATCTATTTAAAAATGTGGCATTTTCTTTGAAATTATGTGTTGTTTTTGAAAACAGAAGGTTTTGTAACAATTCAACA
>JAGZDD010000100.1 GCA_018369015.1 Clostridiales bacterium
GGCCTCTCCTCTCCTTAGATGAAGGCAGGCTTGCTCCATCCATTCTCCAATCCATGCTGCCCACAGCCATCGCCTCCTTTCTACGAATGGTCTGCTAATAATAACAGTATTGCGCTCTATCATAATTATATTATATGATGCCAGGAATAGAAAAATGCGGACATTACGGCGGCTTACAGCAAAAGCAAGCGAAGTTCCCATAGAATATGCGCCTGCCAGACACGCCACTAAAAAAGACCCTTTCTCATCAGCTTCTGAGAAAAGGTCCAGGGAAAACCAATTATTCATCCCAATTATGATATACATTCTGTACATCGTCATCCTCATCAAGAAGATCTAAAATACGGTTCATCTTCTTAATATCCTCTTCATCGGATAACGTATTCCATGTCTGGGGAATCATTGTCACCTCGGCAGAAGCCATAGGGATTCCCGCAGCTTCCAGATTTTCACGCACTGTACTAAAGTCTTCCGGACTTGTAGTAATTTCAAAGCTGTCTTCTTCTTCGGAAAAGTCCTCAGCACCGGCATCTAAGGCTGTCATCATCAGCTCATCGGCATCGCCTTCATACTCTTCCTTATCTACAATAATGAGGCCCTTAGAATCAAACATGTAAGAAACACAGCCCATAGCGCCTACAGAGCCGCCGCCCTTTGTAAAAGCATTGCGCACGTTCGCCGCTGTACGGTTACGGTTATCCGTAAGGGTTTCAACGATAATAGCAATACCGCTCGGTCCATAGCCTTCATAAGTAGCTGTTTCATAATTTACTGCATTCAAATCTCCGGCAGCCTTCTTAATCCCTCTTTCAATCGTATCATTAGGCATATTATTGGCCTTAGCTTTAGCAATTACATCGCGCAGCTTATTATTATTATCCGGGTTTGGGCCGCCCTCTTTTACAGCAACAGCAATTTCCTTACCAATAATCGTAAAAATTTTACCCTTTGCTGCGTCATTCTTTTCTTTTTTATGCTTTATGTTGGCAAATTTGGAATGGCCAGACATAATAACACTCCTTTCCTTATTATCACGTACATTGTTTGCTGCGGGATATTGAATTTACACCGCACTAACTTATACAGTTTATCACCAAATGGGCAGGCTGACAAGCCCTTTGTTCGATTGTTACTGCTCACAGGGTAACTTCCGATTACCTCGTCACCCTCACTTCCCCGATCATATTATTATTCACTGACAGCACCTCGAACTTATATCCTCCGATACTTATGCAGACATGCTCTTCCTGAGCCGGGATGTGCTCAAGCTTCGCGACAATCAAGCCATTTAACGTGTCAAATTCCCCCTCGTCTAAATCCTCTATGCCAAGGGCCTCCCCTACCTCATCCAAAGGAGCGCTTCCCTGCATCATCCACATATTTTCTCCGAGCTTCTGGATATAGGCTTCATCTACATCGTATTCATCAAAAATATTGCCGACAATCTCCTCAAGAATATCCTCCATGGCTACAAGTCCGGCGGTCTGGCCATATTCGTCAATCGCAATGGCCATATGTACTTTCTTTTGCTGCATCCCCCGGAAAAGGTGGTCAATATTCTGGGTATCCGGCACATAATAAGGCTCCCGCATAATATCCCGGATATGTACATCCTTATCATATTTTTCCATAAGGGCGCGCATCATATCCTTTAAGTGCAGAATCCCAATAATGTTTTCAATGTCCCCTTCATATACAGGAAATCTTGAAAAGCGCTCCGAAAGCATCATATCCGCTGCAACGCGGGCATCCATAGACACATCTACCCCCACAATATCCTAGCGGTGGGTCATAATGTCAGAAACCTCTTTATCATTAAACTCGAAAATATTATTAATCATTTCAGCTTCATTAGCCTCAAGCACGCCCTGCTCATGGCCTTCGCTGACCATCATAATAATTTCTTCCTCAGTTACGCTTTCATCAATGGCCTTGGGGTCAATACCAAAAAACCGGCCAATTAAATTGCTCACTCCTGTCACAAGCTTTGTCAGCGGCCAAAGCAGCACGGTAAATATGCGGACAATTCTTATTGTGGCAAACGCCCACCGCTCACTGTTTTTGGCCGCCAGACGTTTCGGAACAACAATGCCGAACACAAGAACAAGAAAAATCAAAAAAAGTGTTACAATAATGCTAATAATCACTGTAACAAGCTGCGGGCTGACGTTTCCGAAACGATGAATCCCGGCCAAAGCCGCACTTGTATAAAACATATGGGCCACAAAAGCCCCAACAATCATTGCGGCAGAGGTGACAACAAGCTCTACAGTGTTTAGCAATGTTACCGGGTGCTCCATTAGCCTTAAAATATATTTTGCTTTTTTATTTCCCTCCTCCGCCTTTTTTTCAATACGGTTTTCATTCAGACCGCCAAGGGCAGCCTCACTGCCAGAAAAAATGGCGTCAATAACAAGCAGTAAAAAAAATACAATAACCCGTATCGCGGGGTAGCTATCTTCCATAAATTAAAACTCCTTTATGTATCCAGCTCCAGACTGATCGTCAGGGCTTTATCAACCTTTTTTAAGATCTCACAGTCCAGATGGCATACTTTTTCCTTTAGACGTTTTTTATCAATTGTCCGTACCTGCTCCAGCAGGATGACCGAATCCTTCACAAGCTCATAGCGGCTGGCGGACAGCTCCACATGTGTTGGCAGCTTCGCCTTATTCATGCGGGAAGTAATTGCCGCACAAATGACTGTGGGGCTATGCTTATTTCCCGTATCATTTTGTATAATTAAAACCGGACGGACGCCCCCCTGCTCTGAGCCAATCACGGGGCGAAGATCCGCATAATAAATATCTCCTCGCTTGATCATCAATTACACTCACTCCTGATAACTTTTTAAATAGTAACCGCTCAAACAATAAGCGTTTACTCCTAATCACATTATTTCCAATGAATCACATGTATATTCAGTCAAATCATAAGAGTCATCAAAAGTGCCTTGCAAAAGACTTTAACATTTTGAATATATCGTAACCGTTCAGGTGTCTAAACTGCCGCAAAATTTCGTTTCACACCAGGATATTCCCATTTCCCTGCCATCCTTAATATAAACTCTTGGAACTCTCCGGCCGACATCACAGGCCAGCTCATAGCTAATTGTTCCTGTCAGGGCCGCCAGCTCATCCATGGAAATAGTCTCAGCGCCGTCGGTTCCTACCAGCGTCACCCCATCGCCTTCGCAAACACCAGGGATATGGCTAATATCCACCATAAATTGATCCATGCAGACCCGGCCAATGATCGGCGCCCGCTGTCCGCGGATAAGCACGCTGCCTTTATTCGATAAAAGTCTTGGATAGCCGTCGCCATAGCCTACAGGAATCGTAGCTACGACCGTAGGCTTTTTCGTCACATAGGTATAACCATAGCTGATCCCTTCGCCAGGTTCAACTGTTTTAATATATGTAATATGGCTTTTCACAGACATGACAGGTAAAAGCTTTAGCTTCTCCCTTGCCATTTCATCCGATGGATATAAGCCATATAAAATAATTCCGGCCCGGACCATATCCTTATACATCCCCGGTGAATCCATAATACCAGCACTGTTGGCACAATGCCTTAAAGGAACCGTTACGCCCTCCTCCATCAGCCACTGCTCCATCTGGCAATACCGCTCATACTGGCGCTTCGTAATCTCCCTGTATTCTTCTCCGGCCATGTCTGCACAGGCAAAATGGGTAAACATCCCCTCAAGCTTAAGGTTCGCAAGCCGGCTGATCCCGGCAATTTCCCTGGCATTTTCCCGCGTCACGGCATAACCGATACGGCCCATGCCCGTATCAATTTTAATATGGATGGGAAGCGTCCTCCCCGCCTCCCCGGCAGCCTCATTAAGTGCTCTTGCCATATCCATAGAAAATACGGTCGGAGTAATATCATATTTTAACAGATCCCCATACTGATCCGGAGAAGTAAAACCAAGTACCAATACCGGCAGGCGGATACCATTTTCCCGGAGCTCTACGCCTTCGTCAGCGCAGGCTACTGCCAGCCATTTTGCGCCCAGCGCTTCTAACTCCCTGGATAAAACAACAGCCCCATGGCCATAAGCATTTGTTTTTACAACCCCCATCAAATATGCGTTACTGCCGATTTTTTTCTTTATCTCATTAACATTGTGCCGGAACGCATCCAGGTCGATCCTCGCACAAACTCTGTATATACTCATAGTTCAAGCGCCTTCCTTATACTAATACCTTTGACATGTATTGTATAATATCTGATGCCAAAAGTCCATAGGCACCTTTTTCCCTGCGCGCCTCATCTCCGGCACAGCCATGAATATAGCAGCCAAAAGCTGCCGCCCACAAAGGCTTGCTGCCGCCAGCGAGCAGGCCGCCAATGATTCCGGCTAAAACATCGCCGCTGCCGCCTGTCGCCATACCATCATTTCCTGAAAGATTAATAAATACCTCTTTACCGTCACTGATGACCGTCCGGGCATCCTTTAGTACGCAGATCATCTGATGGCTGGCTGCAAAGTCTTTGCAAATATTGTAAAGATCATCAGCGACCTGTTCCGGTTTACATCCAGCCAGCCGGGCCATCTCTCCAACATGGGGCGTTAAAACCGAATTTTGGGGCACCCATTCCCAAAGATAGGGATTTGCAGCAATAATATTGAGCGCATCGGCATCAATAACCAGAGGCGACCTGCAATTTTTCAGCGTATAAGCGACAATATCCCTGGCATAGGCTTCTGTGGAAAGGCCTGGGCCTAAAATAATGCTGTCCGCCCAGTCAAGGGCAGATTCCAGCAAACCAAAATCCACATGGCGGTGGTCATAAAGGGTAAGCACCGTTTCAGGCAGCTTCCCAAGGATAACATCATGGTTTTCCCGGACTGTAAACGCCCGCACAAGCCCGCAGCCGCAGGCATAAGCCGCCCCGGCGCAAAAATAGCAGGCGCCGGCCATCGTCGGGGAGCCTGCAATAACAAGCACCTTTCCGTAGCTGCCTTTATTAGAATACGCCTGGCGTTTGGGCCGGTAAAGCCTAATATCCTCTTTTTCATAAGCAAATGTATGTATCTTGGCTTCCCGGACAGCCTCCGGCGCAAAACCAATATTTTCCACAAAAACCTGCCCGGCGAGCTTTGCACCGGGATAAAGAACAAGGCCAAGCTTATTTTCGCCAAAGGTCACGGTCATATCCGCCCTGACGGCGCACCCCATAATCTTCCCCGTATCAGCGCTGACGCCGGAAGGAATATCCACAGCACAAATAAGGCCCGGACATTGATTAACCACAGCGATCACTTCCGCAAAATGGCCGCCCACTTCCCGGGTCAGTCCAATGCCGAAAACTGCGTCTACAATGGCATCCGCTTCATACAGCGTCTCAAGGTCTGCGCACGGTTTAATTCCCATATTTTTTAAAATGTCTATTTGCAGCTTTGTTTCCGGTGTCGCCTTTTTGACGTCTGCGGCCATGTACCAGGACACTTCATATCCCATTGTATACAATATACGTACAACCGCCAGACCATCACCGCCGTTATTTCCGCTGCCGCATACGGCAATCACCTGTTTTTTAGTCTTTGTTCCCGGTGTCCTCTTGCCTTCTGGGCAAAAAGGCCGCGCTTTTATCCTGCCGTTTTCCGGCATTTCACATTGTACGGCTCCCCTCTCTAATGCCTGCGCAATATGGATCGCCGTTGCAAATGCCGCCCGCTCCATGAGTACCATAGAAGGAATCCCTATAGTATTAATGGAATAACCGTCAATAAACTTCATTTCACGGCTATTTGCCAAGTGAATCATAAACAATCCTCCTTATCCGCTGCCTGCGGCAGGGCTACTCTCCGCTCCGGTTGGTGCTGGACGCGTGCCACCGGCACGCAGCAACCGTCCTCATACCTTGGGGTTATCAAATGTGCAGACACAGAGTCAAGTAAACTTGCCCCTGCGCCTGCCCACTTGATAGCTTTCATAGTAAATAACGAATTAGAAAAGCTCAGGTGTCAGAGCTTTTCTAATTCGTTTTATTTTTCGTGATACCAGCCGCAAAAATGCAGGTATCTTAGTTCCTTATACTCGTATCGTTGTCTTTTTAATGTACGCATTGCCAATATATTGGCAGACACACTCTTCTGTAACATCTGCCCGGCCCGGACGTCTTGCGCCAAATTTTGCCCTTCTCAGCCGCATGGATGAATAGTTATCACTAATCTTCCATATATGATTTATAACTGTATTTTTCTTTACCCCGGTTTCGGAAATTATAAGACAAGGTCATAAGACTTTCATCCAAATGAACATTCTTAACACATACATCATCAGAAACATGTAAATCTGTGGGCGCAAAATTCCAAATAGCCCGAATCCCCCACTCTTCTAACTGCTTTGCAATACTTCTCGCCTGCTTTTTCGGCACAGTCAGCGTTGCTACATGAATGTCTCGGGCTTTAATAAAGCTCTCTAACTCATCAACCATTTTGATCTCCACACCGCGGACGGCAAGGCCCTCTAAACGGGGATTCACATCAAAAATACCGATGACCTTAAAACCTATACGGTCAAAGTCGTAGTTCGCCAATGCCTGGCCAAGATTGCCGGCTCCAATAATAATCATATTCTGCGTTGTATCTAATCCAAGTATCTTGCCAATCTCATCGTGAAGATACTCTACATTATAGCCATAGCCCTGCTGCCCGAATCCACCGAAATTATTCAAATCCTGACGAATCTGGGATGCGGTCACTTTCATACGGATACTCAGTTCCTTTGAAGAAATACGTACAACGTCGTTTTCCAAAAGCTCACCCAAATATCGGTAATATCTCGGCAGCCTTCGGATCACAGCAGATGATATTTCTCTTTCGCTCACAGATATGCACTCCCTTACTTCAATCATTTGCTAAAACCTCTCCCTCAAGCAGGGGAGCATAGCAGTTCATACTTATTATAATGAATCGTTGTAAAATTGTCAAACTTTCTTTTGAAAAACCATATCAAAGTCGACAATTTTTTTCATAAGGATAATTACTTTTTTATGCATTTATTACATATTCGCATAACAATAATTCACTTTTGATATGAACGTAACTATTCAGCCATGCGCCTTGTTATCGGCGGTGGGCAGCGTTAGCTGCGTAAATCCGAGATGCACGGCTGAATCGTTGTTACTATTCACGGCTTCGCCGAGAATAGTAACTTCGCAGGCTCATTTAGAGTTTTGCTTCGCGAAAAAGGAGCCTGCTCACTCCTGAATCACTGTCAGGCCTGGCTAATCAGCGAGTGATTAGCCAGGCTGTGAACAGTAACGAATAGTTACTATAAACGGGCAGAAACAGCAATCCCGGCTTTACTTATGCCTTTATAAATGATATGATAAATCATACGTGAATTATTACAGAAAGGTTGGATTTTTATGATACTTTCATGCCAAAACATTTCAAAATCCTTCGGCACTGATGAGGTGTTAAACAATATTTCATTTCACATAGAGGAACACGAAAAGGCCGCCATTGTCGGCATTAACGGCGCAGGGAAATCGACCCTGCTTAAAATTATTACCGGGGAAATGCCCCCGGACGACGGCCAGGTAACGATTTCCAGAGGGAAAACTATGGGGTACCTCTCCCAGCTATCTACAGTATCTTCAGGAAATACGATTTATGATGAAGTCATGGAGGCCAAAAAGGATGTGATCGGCATTTACCACAAGATGAAGGCGTTAGAGCAGGAAATCCAAAATACTTCCGGCGATGAGCTTGAAGTAAAACTCAACAGCTACGCCCGTCTGACCCACGCCTATGAATCTGCGAATGGTTATGCCATTAACAGCGAAGTCACCGGAGTGCTTATTGGCCTTGGCTTTGATGAATCCGAATTTTCAAAAAAAGTTGATACCCTTTCCGGCGGCCAGAGAACCCGCGTGGCGCTTGGCAAGCTTCTGTTATCCAAACCGGATATTATCCTTTTGGACGAACCGACGAACCACCTGGATATGACCTCCATTGCATGGCTGGAAACATTCCTGAAAAGTTATAAGGGCGCTGTTATCATCGTTGCCCATGACCGGTATTTTCTTGATAAAATTGTAACAAAAATCATCGAAATCGACAATCATAAAGGCCAGGTTTTTACAGGCAATTATTCGGATTATGCAGCTAAGCGGGCCGCCTTGCGTGAAACCGCCTGGAAGGCATGGCAGAATCAGCAGCAGGAAATCAAACACCAGGAGGAGGTTATCGCAAAGCTAAAATCTTTTAACCGGGAAAAGTCGATTAAGCGGGCAGAAAGCAGGGAAAAAATGCTTGCCAAGGTGGAACGCCTTGATAAACCTACTCAGGTCAATGCCTCAATGCATCTGGTGCTCACGCCCTCCACAGTCAGCGGCAGCGATGTTCTCATGGTCGACGGGCTTTCCAAAGCCTTTGGCAGCCGCCGTCTGTTTTCCCATGTCTGTATGGACATTAAGCGGGGTGAGCGTGTGGCCCTCATTGGAAATAACGGAACAGGAAAGACGACGATCCTAAAAATTATCAACGGGCTTATCCCGGCGGACAGCGGCGACATACGGCTGGGCGCTAAGGTACATATTGGTTATTATGACCAGGAGCACCAGCTTCTCTCCCCGGAAAAAACGATTTTCGAGGAGATTTCCGACGCCTATCCAACCCTTGATAATACCCGTATCCGGAATGTGCTGGCCGCCTTTTTATTTACCGGCGACGACGTTTTCAAACGTATTAAGGAATTAAGCGGCGGCGAGCAGGGGCGCGTTTCTTTAGCCAAGCTCATGCTCTCGGACGCCAATTTTCTTATTTTAGACGAACCGACGAACCACCTGGATATTGTATCCAAGGAAATTCTTGAAAATGCCATACGCAGCTATACGGGAACTGTGCTTTATGTTTCCCATGACCGTTACTTTATTAACACAACCGCAACCAGAATTTTGGATCTGAGCGAAGGCGGGATTAAAAATTATCCGGGCAACTATGACGATTATCTTGAAAAGAAAGAAAATCCTGTCACAGCCGGAACTAGCGGCGCATTTTCTTATGCCGGCGCGTCTTCCGCAGAGGGCAGCTTTGCCAAAGATAGGGCAGCTAAGCCAGCCGGCACAGGACAGGACGGCCAAAGCAGCCAGGATTTTGTTCCTGTATCCGACGGAAAGGCCGATTACCAACGTCAAAAGGAGGAGGCTGCCCGCCAGCGCAAACGCCAAAATGATATTGCAAAAATCGAGAAACGGATCGAAGCGATCGACAGCCGCATGGCAGAGCTCGACGGCCTTCTCGCACAAGAGGAGGTTTATACCGATGTCGCCCGCCTTATGGAAATCAACAAAGAGAAAACCGCTCTTGATGAAGAACTTTTAGAACTTATGGAAAAATGGGAAGAGCTTGAGAGCCAGGCATAAGCCTGGCCCCAAGCTCTTTAAATTTAAATCTACAAAGCTGCAATATCTGCCGTAAGCGCCCGCACATGCTCTTCCTTTGTCGCCCAGCTTGTGCAAAAACGCACCGCGCTTCTCTCCCCGTCCACATCACACCAAAATGAAAAGGCATATTTTTGCGCCAGGATTTCTCGCTGCCTGCGGTCCAGAATGGGAAACTGCTGGTTCGTCGGTGATTCAAACAAAAACGGAATGTTCTTTTTGCGAAAGGCAGCTTTGATTTCCATAGCCATAGCGACGGCATGTCTGGAAATTTCATTATACAGGCCATTTTCAAATAACGTTTCAAATTGCAGTCCTAAAAGCCGGCCCTTCGCCAGCATTGCTCCTCGCTGCTTCATAATATAGCGAAAATCCTTCTTCAGGCTTTCATTAGAAAGAATAACAGCCTCGCCAAATAAGGCACCGACCTTTGTTCCACCAATATAAAAAGCATCGCACAGCCCGGCAATATCTGTCATGGTCAGGTCATTTTCCTGTGAGGCCAGGCCATAGCCCAAACGAGCGCCGTCAATGTAAAGATATACATGATATTTTTGGCATACCTCCCATAACGCCGTCAATTCAGCTTTTGTATACAAAGTTCCGTTTTCCGTAGGAAAAGATATATATACAAGCCCCGGCTGAACCATGTGTTCATGGGTTTCATCATTAAAATGGCCGCAAATCACCGCCGCTACATCCTCAGCATAAAGCTTTCCGTCGCCCTTTCCCGGCACAGCCAGCACTTTGTGGCCCAACGCCTCAATAGCACCGCTCTCATGGACATTAATATGTCCTGTCGCTGCGGCAATAGCCCCCTGGTGCGGGCGCAGCGCAGCAGCAATAACAACCGCATTGGCCTGGGTTCCTCCCACAAGAAAATGTACATCCACATCCTCACGGCCACATTCCCGGCGGATATAGGCGCGGGCGCGGGCGCAAAATTCATCCTCGCCGTAGCCTGGCGTCTGGCAAAAATTTGTTTCTGCCAGGCGTTTTAGAATTTCGGTGCAGGCTCCCTCGCTGTAATCACATTCAAAACGTATCATGCTCAAACACATCCTTCATTCTTTTCTGAACTTCCTCACAAAGCCTTGTCGTTTCATCCTTTTTATTCCTTTTTGTATCTGGGTATACCGGGTCGAGAATATAAAGCCTCATCACAAGCTTTCGATGAAAGAAGCGCTGCAGCCCCTGAGGCTTTACATAACGGATCACATAGGGGATGACCGGCACATCGCAGTCGTAAGCCAGAAAAAAGGCTCCCCGCTTAAATCCCCGTATACCATTATACCTGGGATATAGCACCGCTTCCGGGTAAATATGGACAAGATTTCCGCGGTTTATATGCTCCGCTAAAGCCTTATGCATTTTTCTGAAAGGCCGCACCCGCTCCGGCAGCGGAACGCCGCCTAAAATACGGATCAAATGCCGCACCACAGGCATGCAAAAATTGGATTCCAGCGTGGGAATACATATTCTTCGCCGGTTCATATGACACGCCACAATGCCGCAATCCAGCATATGGACATGGTTGCACACGGTAACACCCCTTTTCGGGAGAGCCTTAAGCTTTTCTTTGCCAATAACCCTAAGCCCGAAAAATATTTTAAAAATTACCGGGCCGAAAATATAAATCACCCACCGCAGAGTGATATTCAAAATTTGGAAAACAGGCCCCTTCGGGAAAAAATTATAACTTTCCGGCGTCGTAAAATGCAGCGGCGTCCACATTTTCACAATGTGCTCCGTATCGCTGTTCACCAAATGGCTCTCGCTGCCCGGAATGTATTTCTGCGCGTCCGCCTTCTGATGCCTGCCATTTTTTATATAAGCTTTGTCCGCCATCAGCACTCCTTTGCAGGGCAGATTTCCTGCTCCTGACGACTTTCTATAATTGCATCTTCAAACATAGTCTCCATTTGCCGGACGCAATAATCGAGAGAATACTTTTTCCCGTGCTCACTGTATGCAAACTCCATACGCCTGCGCTCCTGCTCGTTTTCAATCCAGTAATCAATCCGGCGGGCCAGATCGTCGCTGTTCCCGGCCTCAAAAAGGCTCTGCTCGCACAGGGCAAATTGAGGCGTCGCTGATTTCGGGCTGTTGGCAATTACTGGCACAAGACCGCTTGAAAATGCTTCAATGCAGGAAATCGCTTCAATCTCTGCATCTGCGGCGTGGACATACAAGTCACTCATGGCAATAACATTTAAAAGCTCGTTATGGGTGTAGAACCGGATTCTCGGCGGATTTTTAAGCCTTCGCCCCCGCCTGCGCAGCGCCCGGTATTTTGGCCCCTGTCCGGCAAGCAGCAGTTGTATGTTATCGCTGTATTTTGACTTCTTTACAGCATCGATAAGTACATCCTGACGTTTTTCATTGGAGAGCCGTCCAATCATCAAAATCACAAATTTCCCCAAAAGCTCGGGCGTCTTTTCTTTTTTCCGATAGACAAAATCCTCATCCACACCATTAGAAATCACATGTAGCTTGGCCGTATAGCCATTTTCCCGAAGCTGCCCTGCAATAAATTCACTTGGACAGTGAATATGGGAAAATTTATTAAAAAAGTTTTCCCGGAACATATAATAAAGGCCCCGGTTCACCTGCTTCATACGCCCCATATGCAGTGTATAGGTTATATTTTCTGGCTGCACATGAAAGGCCGCGGTACAAGGCACTGAAAGCTCCCTGGCAATGCGAAGGCCAACGCTTGATAGATGAAACGGCATAATAAAATGGACAATATCCACTTCCTGCATCGCTTCCCGGAGTACCTTTTTATTCGCCCGTGCAATCACCATTCCCTGAGAATGGACGATATGGCGCACCACCGGCGTCATAAAAATTTCTTTGACAACATACTTATTTTTTCCCGGTTTTCCTGTACTCACGACAAAAACCTCGTGCCCATGTTTTGTGAGCGTATCCGCCAGACGCCTGGCAGTCATGGTCGTACCGTTA
Source organism: Clostridiales bacterium (assembly GCA_018369015.1). Classification (GTDB taxonomy): domain Bacteria; phylum Bacillota; class Clostridia; order Lachnospirales; family Lachnospiraceae; genus Catenibacillus. The sequence goes on from JAGZDD010000100.1 coordinate 12,376, forward strand.
TTGTCATTGTCAAACTGGTCAATTACCAATAATATTTTCATACAATTTTCCTCCCTGCCTAATGCAACATTTTACCATTGAATGGCGGGAGCGTCAATTTATAAACGGACTGAAATCCCATAAAATGCAGCAATTCGTTACTGTTTACAGAGTAACTGTGAACAGTAACGACTATTCTGTCATACTGTTACTATAAGATTGCAGCGGTTCATCCATATATCTAGTCAAAAAAATTGGAAACTCTATATGGCCGCCAGACATTTTCTTATGAAAAATCCGTTATTTCTGCGCACCAATCGCCCGCAGAAACCTCGTCATTGCAACATTTTCCGCCTCCTCTGACCAGTATGCGCACCAATGGATATTCTTCTCTTTTTGCAGCGGCAGATAAGCAATATGCTCCTCACTAAAAATGCTGCCTTTATCCATAATAGCAAAGCCCTTCCCCATAATCAGCCAATTATATAAGGTCAGATAGTCGGGAGCATAATGGACATTTGCGGGCACAATACCGTTGGCATGGCACTGATTTAAAATATAGCTTGTAGCATTTGGAACAATGGACCATTTTACAAGAAGAAGATCCGCCCCCTGAAGTAATTGGAGACCCGGGGTTATAATACCGTCCTCTGCTATACCGGAAACGCAGTCCGATCCCATAAATGTCAAAGCTGCCGGATGATTTTTCCCCACAAGGGCATAGCTTTCCTTTGTTTCAAGCACCTTACAGCAAATATTCGGATAAATATTTCCGGGAAATTCCAGGGCAAAGGCCAAATCAAGCTCCCGGCTGTTAAGCTGTTCAAAAAGCCGTATATATGGACTGCCGATCACATCCATCTGAATATCTTTATTTTCCCTGCAAAAGCTGTCAATAAAATTTCTCAGGGAAGGGGTTATAAGATGCCCCTCCTGCACACCGACAGACAGCCGCATATGAAGCCCTCTCGAGGCATTGCGCACCTTTTCATAAAGCTCATGCTCTGCCTTCTGAACCAGGGGATAATGATTTAGAAGTGCCATTCCTGCATCCGTAAGGCGCACCTGGCGCTTAG
>JAGZDD010000101.1 GCA_018369015.1 Clostridiales bacterium
GCCACAAAGCGGCTATTGTACCGCGTTTTTCGCGCGGCGTGCGAAGCGCGCCTTCCTTTGCGCGAAAATACGCATTGAGGCGAAGCCATAGCATGGGCGTAAGCGGCCATGCTACAATAGCCACAAAGTGGCTATTGTACCGCGTTTTTCGCGCGGCGTACGAAGCGCGCCTTCCTTTGCGCGAAAATACGCATTGAGGCGAAGCCATAGCATGGGCGCGGGCGGCCATGCTACAATAGCGAAGATGATGGTTACTGTTTTGGGGAACCGTGAACAGTAACAAACGATGATAAAAGGAGTTTTGACGGGTGAAGATTATACTTGCATCAGCCTCGCCAAGGCGCAGCGAGCTGCTTCGCCAGGCCGGGCTGGAATTTGAAGTTATCCCAAGCCAGGTTGAGGAAAAGATGGAGGGAGAAAAGCCTTCCGATGTGGTTATGTTCCTGGCGAGGCAGAAAGCAGAAGATGTTTTTCAAAAAATTTATTCACAGAAAGTGCCGGAAAGAGGCTGTGGGGATTTTATTGTCCTGGGAGCAGATACGATTGTTGTCTGTGACGGCAGACGGCTTGGCAAGCCGGTCAACGAGGATGATGCGTTTTCCATGCTTAAACTTCTTAGTGGACGGCGCCACGAGGTATATACAGGTGTCTTTATGAAACAGTACCGTGGCGGTGAAGTCAGCAGTGAAGCCTTTTTTGAATGTACGAAGGTGGACATGTATCCAATTTCTGATGCTTGCGCACGCTGGTACGTAGGTACTGGGGAGCCTATGGACAAGGCAGGGGCATATGGAATCCAGGGTATCGGTGCGGTTTTGATCCGCGGCATTGAGGGGGATTATAATAATGTTGTTGGCCTGCCTATCGCAAGGGTTTGGCATATGATTGGACAATGTGAGGATGTATGAACATGGAATTTACTCTGAAAGATTTCGCCCGTTTTTATACAGGTTCAAACCGTCAGGCGATTTTGCTGTTCGGAAAGCTGGTAGAAAGCCGTCAGGTCATTCCTTATAAGATCCGCAATAAAGATTTTTCAATTGAGGTGGCGTCTACAACGGCCTTCACTCTGAATCTTGTGTTTCATAATGTGCTGATTGAGGACGGGCGCCATCCTGCGGAGATTATGATGGATAATATCCGTATTGAGCGGGGAGACGGCATTTTCAGGTTAAAATTTAATAATATATTGAAACAGGAGGAGCCTCCAAAGGTAAGCTCTTTTGTGTTTGATAGTTTGGAATCCGCAACCTTGCTGTGGAATTATAATTTCTATACGCAGGAGCTTTTACCCGGGTCACAGAAAATTCCATGGTGTCTTTTAGATGAGCCTATGCGGGCGCTGCTTGGCAAGGCTACATATCTTGGCGGTGATTTCCTTAATGAATATGAGAAGAAGATATTGCCGGCTGTTCAGTTCCTGGATGTGATTTTTAGTGTTTTTCTCCATGAGGATACGAAGATTGCCTATGGAAGATCGAATATCTATTATGATAAAGAAGTGCTGGACGCTATGGTATTTAGTGAGAGCCAGAAAAAGGCGGGAATTACCCTGATGGAACATTTTGGCTGGCTGGAGTCTAAGCAGAGTTTCTTACATATTGATGAAGACAAGGATGGATTTTTTAAAAGCTTTGTCCGCCAGCTTACTCAGAAGGAGGGCAAGACACTGTATACATGGCTTAAAAGTAATCTTTCAGCGGCGACTTCAGAATATCCCCGGCTTAAGCAGGTGCTCCCTGTTTATGCAGGAAATCACAGAATTATTTGTACATGTATTGATAAGATCATGCATGACTGCGGTTTTGAGGGGAGTTACCCGGATTTTCGTAAAGAAAAGAAGGCGGCTTTTATAGAAATATCCCAGGTATATGAACGCAAATATACCTATCTTAATGAAAAAAAGAAACTGGAGCTTTTAAGCTTTGTGGAAAGTATTGTCAATGGGTGCCTGACGGTGACTGCGATCCAGGGAACAATACTTGGACGGCGCAAGACAGATATTTATGATACGGCGATGACGGCCATTGACGGCTGTTTTACGGAGCAGGGCCGCCGCCGGTGCCAGGTCAGCGCTGTGCTGACGATCGACCCGGATATGGATGAAGGCCAGGTTATGGATCTGACACAGTCCTTTGTGGTAGGGCTTGTCAAGTAAAAATTTTCTGTGTTTATGCCTTATTTCTTATGAAAATAGGCTATTAGTTTAGGTGCAGAGGAAGTTTGTACGAGTTTTTTGAAAAACGGTGACAATTTGCTGTAAAAGGTTTTGCACTTAAAAAAAATGTTTGGGCAACCTGTTCAAGAAATACACGAATCAGCAAAGTAGACAAAATCACAAAAAATTATTTGTCTAAATGCGCTATGGCTAAAGAAGGGCAAATAGTGTAATATATACCTATCGAAAACAGAAGAACCTACTTCACAATTAAACCACAAGGGGGATATTTGATAATGGCAAGTTTATCATTAAAGAACATCTACAAAATTTATCCAAACGGCTTTAATGCAGTTAAAGATTTCAATCTTGAAATTGCAGATAAAGAATTTATCATTTTCGTAGGGCCATCTGGATGTGGTAAATCCACAACACTTCGTATGATTGCCGGCCTTGAAGAGATCAGCAAGGGTGAGCTTTATATCGACGGCAAGCTTATGAATGATGTAGAACCTAAGGACAGAGATATTGCGATGGTATTCCAGAGCTATGCTCTTTATCCGCATATGTCCATCTATGATAATATGGCATTTGGTCTTAAGCTGAGAAAAACTCCTAAGGATGAGATTGACAAGCGCGTAAAAGAAGCTGCCCGTATTCTTGATATCGAACATCTGCTTGACAGAAAACCGAAGTTACTTTCCGGTGGTCAGAGACAGCGTGTTGCCATGGGCCGTGCGATTGTGCGTGAACCTAAGGTATTCCTTATGGACGAGCCATTATCAAACTTGGATGCAAAACTCCGTGTGCAGATGCGTTTGGAAATTTCTAAATTACATCAGAGATTACAGACAACAATTATCTATGTAACCCATGACCAGACAGAGGCTATGACGCTTGGTACACGTATCGTCGTATTAAAAGACGGCGTTATCCAGCAGGTAGATTCTCCTCAGAACCTGTACGACAGACCAGGCAACTTATTCGTTGCCGGATTCATCGGTTCTCCGCAGATGAACTTTATCGATGCTACACTTCAGAAGGAAGGCAATAATACATATCTTGTATTCGGACCGAACAAGATTACAGTAACTCCTGAAAAAGCAGCAAAGGTTAAAGATTATATCGGCAAAGAAGTTACATTTGGTATTCGTCCTGAGAGTATCCATGCCGCTGCAACATATGCAAAGGCTAATGCAAACAATACCGTACATTCCACTGTCCGTGTATTTGAAATGCTTGGTGCCGAAGTATTCGTATATGTAACTGTTGAAGGCGTTGACGTTACTGTCCGTGAAGCTCCGGGAACTGTCGTTAAACCTGGTGATGATGTAGATATTTGCTTCGATGTTGATAAGATCCACATTTTTGATAAAGAAACACAGGTTACACTTTGCAACTAATTTCCCATTCAGGAAAGATGTTGTATAATCCTTGAATATTAAGGGAAATACATAAATATGTATTTCCCTTTTTTCTTGCCCGTCTGGCGATTATGTGGTAAAATCGGAAGGGGCGGCTGGATAATAATGAGTGACGATGATAGGAATGGAGTGGTAAGATGGCGTACAATCAAATGCTTCAAAGTACAATTGATGGAGTGAAAGCAATAACCCGGACAGATTTGTGTGTGATGGACACTGAGGCCAATATTATTGCATCTACCACAAATACTGTTGAAGAGTATAAAGCAAGTGTGCTTACCTTTGTAGAATCCCCTGCCGAGATACAGGTTGTTCAGGGGTATCAGTATTTTAAGATTTTTGATGGCGGTCAGTTAGAATATATTATGCTGATCCGCGGCGACAACGACGGTATTTATACAATCGGAAAACTGGTGGCTTTTCAGATCCAGAATCTGATGTCTGCCTATAAAGAGAAATTTGATAAAGAGAATTTTATCAAAAATGTATTGCTGGATAATATGCTTCTTGTGGATGTTTATAATAAGGCCAAAAAGCTTCACATTGATATTGAGGCGCGCCGTGTTGTGTATGTGATTGAAACGCCTCACGAGAAGGATAACAATACGCTTGAAATTGTAAAAAGCCTTTTTGCAGGACGAAACAAGGATTTTATTACAGCAGTGGATGAGCATAGTATTATTCTTGTCAAGGAACTGAAAGACAATGAAGAATATGACGATCTTCGGGGAACGGCCCGTATGATTTTGGACATGCTTAATTCTGAGGCAATGACCAACGCCTATATTGCGTATGGAACGATTATTGACAAGATTAAAGATGTATCCCGCTCTTATAAAGAGGCAAAAATGGCTCTGGATGTAGGAAAGATTTTTTATAGCGAGCGCCATATCATTGCGTATAACCGACTGGGAATTGGCCGTTTGATTTATCAGCTCCCGGTTCCGCTGTGCCGGATGTTTATTGAGGAAATTTTCCCTGACACAACACCTGACCAGTTTGATGAAGAAACATTGCTGACAATCAATAAGTTTTTTGAGAATAGCCTTAATGTTTCCGAAACTGCCAGACAACTTTATATTCACAGAAATACCCTTGTTTACCGTCTGGATAAAGTACACAAGGCGACGGGGCTGGATCTGAGAGTTTTTGAAGACGCTATTACCTTTGAAATTGCGCTGATGGTTGTAAAATATATGAATTTTGTAGAAAATAACCAGTTTTAAGTAACGATTCAGCCATGCAGCGGTGAGCAGCGTTAGCTGCGTAAATCCGAGATGTATGGCTGAATAGTTACAGTTTTAAAGAGCTGCGCCAAAGTTAAGGACGCCGATATTTGACAATGCCGGCATCCTTTTCTATTTGAAAGAAGTCACTGCAATAATGATGTGTTATTGCGGCGGCCTCTTATGTGTATTATGGGCAGATTTTTGTGTTTTATACATAAGAACAACGAGTTCTAAAATACTTTGTTTTCTTGCTTGAAATGCCAGCGGGAACAGAGTAAAATTATATAAGAATATATCATATTAGAGGAGGATTCAAATGGCTAGTAATGCAAACGGATTTCTCGGGAAGCTTGGCATTGTAAGAAGCCCGGGAGCGCCTGTGCCTCACAGAAAACATACGGCAGGCTGTGAAACTGTGGAGATGCCAATTCCGGCTACGGTCAGTATCTGTATGCAGCAGCACATCGGTGCGCCCTGTGTACCTACAGTGAAAGCAGGCCAGGAAGTATTTGTCGGCCAGATTATTGGAGACAGCGATAAGTTTATATCGGCGCCAATTCACTCCAGTGTTTCAGGAAAGGTTAAAAAGATTGATACCTTGTTAATGCCTAACGGAGCAAAGGCCCAGACGATTATTATTGAAACGGATGGAAAGCAGACGGTGGATCCAACGATTCAGCCGCCAGTGGTAAACACTTCTGAAGATCTTATTAAAGCGGTGCGTGCGTCCGGCCTTGTAGGTCTTGGAGGCGCAGGATTCCCAACGCATGTAAAGTTAAATCCATCGCCTGAGGCGAAAGCAAAAATTGATACGTTGATTATTAATGCGGCAGAATGTGAACCGTATATTACGGCTGATGTCCGCGAGATTATCGAAAATTCATGGGATATTTTGTCTGGTGTCTATACAGTCAGCGAGCTTCTTGAAGTAAAGCAGGCGTTGATTGCTATTGAGGACAATAAGCCGGAGGCTATTGAGATTATGCAAAATATTGCGTCAAAGGATGATTCTCACGGGGATATTGTCAAGGTCAAGGTTCTGCCCTCAAGATACCCTCAGGGTGCTGAAAAAGTGCTTATTGACCAATGTACAGGCCGGCAGGTGCCGCCAGGAAAGCTTCCAGCAGATGTGGGCGTTGTTGTGATGAACGTGGCTTCTATTGCGACTCTGGCCCGCTTTTTAAAGACCGGGATGCCTCTGACGACAAAGCGCCTGACTGTGGACGGATCTGCCATTAAGGCTCCAAAAAACGTGCGGGTTCCCATTGGCGCTCTTGTTAAGGATGTTGTGGAGTTTTGCGGGGGATATAAAGAAGAACCGGCAAAGCTGTTGTACGGCGGCCCGATGATGGGAACAGCCCTGGCCAGTGATGAAATGCCGGTAATGAAGCAGAATAATGCAATTCTTGCCTTTAACCGGGCAGAGGCCCAGGGGATGGAGCCTACAGCATGTATCCGTTGCGGACGCTGTGTCAATGCCTGTCCAATGAGCCTGATGCCTACAAAGCTTGAGCAGGCCAGCATCCATAAGGATGTGGAGGCGTTAAAAACATACAATGTAATGACCTGTATGGAGTGCGGCTGCTGTTCTTATGTATGTCCGGCGAACCGAAAGCTTGTACAGTCGATTCGTGTCGGCAAGGTCGTTCTCAGGAATAGTGGAAAGTAGGTGCAGCAATGAATAATAAATTAATCGTATCTTCGTCTCCGCATATCGGAGCAAAGACAAAGACAAGAAATATTATGCTTGATGTTATTATTGCATTAATTCCTGCTTTAATCGCATCAGTCATTATTTTTGGGCCAAGAACGCTCGTCGTTATATGTGCGACTGTAGCATCCTGTGTTCTGGCAGAATATATTTGCCGTAAGGTAATGAAACGCAGCAATACTGTCGGCGACTTGAGCGCCATTGTGACCGGCCTGCTTCTGGCATTTAACCTCCCGTCGGGGATTCCGATCTGGATGGCGGTGCTTGGAGGGATCATTGCCATTGTTGTTGTAAAACAGATGTTTGGCGGTCTTGGACAGAATTTTGTAAACCCGGCGTTAGCCGCACGTATTATTTTAATGACATCCTTCCCGACGGCAATGACCACATGGCCGGCGCCAATGGCTTCGGGGGCGGACGCCGTTTCTACCGCAACGCCGCTGGCGCTCATAGCCTCCGGTAACGGCGACCAGGTTCCCGGTTATCTGGAGCTGTTTCTCGGAATCCGGGGCGGCTGCTTAGGTGAAACATGTATCCTTGCCCTTTTAATTGGCGGCGTTTATCTTGTTATACGCAAAGTTATTTCACCGATTATCCCAGTTGTTTATATTGCTGTTGTCGCTGCGCTTTCAGCAATTCTCGGCCAGGATCCTCTGACGATGATTTTAACCGGCGGCCTTTTCCTTGGCGCTATTTTTATGGCCACGGACTATGTGACAAGTCCTCTGACGAATAAGGGGAAAGTCATTTATGCCATTGGCTGCGGTATATTAACTGTGTTGATCCGTACATATGCGTCGCTGCCGGAAGGTGTTTCCTTCTCTATTATTCTTATGAATATTTTAACGCCTCATATTGAGAAGCTTACAACGCCGAAAGCCTTTGGCGTGAGAAAGGAGGCGTCTAAGTAATGAAAGCAAAAGCAATTATTATGCCCACACTGACGCTTGTAATTATTGCCCTTGTGACGAGTGTCCTGCTTGTTCTGACCAATGCGGGAACAAAGGATAAAATTGCCCAGCTCCAGGTGGAAGCTGATAATGCTTCCCGCCAGGAGGTACTTCCTGATGCTGACAGCTTTGATGAAGGTCAGAGCATTGATGTTGACGGAACAACATATACCTACTGGACAGCAGCTAATGGTGCCGGTTATGTTTTTTCAACACAATATAAAGGCTATGGCGGCGCTGTTGTTGTGATGACAGGGATTACTGCGGATGGAAATGTTGCCGGTGTAAAAATCACTGAACAGAATGAAACGCCTGGCCTTGGGCAGAAGGCTCTGGATGCATCTTTTACTGACCAGTATTTAAAGGCGATTCCGGAAAATGGTTTTGAGGTGACTAAAAACGGAGCAACTGCCGATAACCAGATCGACGCCATAGGCGGCGCTACAATTACCTCTAATGCAGTGACCAATTCCGTGAACCAGGCAATTGAAATTTATCATACACTGACAGGAGGTGCAAACTGATGGCTAAAAAAGAAAAGACTTTAGGCCAGGTATTTACTGCTGGCTTTGTCAAAGAAAACCCTGTTTTGCGTCTTGTCCTCGGAACCTGCCCTACGCTGGCCATTACGACGATGGCCTCCAATGCCATCGGTATGGGTGTTGCCGCTACGCTGGTGCTTGTCTGCTCTAACGCGGTGATTTCCATGCTCAGAAAGGTGATTCCTGACAAGGTGCGTATTCCCGCATTTATTACGATTATTGCCACTTTCGTAACCCTGGTGCAGATGCTTGTAAAAGCCTTTGCTCCGGATATTGATAAGGCGCTCGGAATCTATTTGCCGCTGATTGTTGTAAACTGCATTATTCTTGGGCGCGCTGAAAGTTTTGCAAGTAAAAATAAAGTGCTTCCTTCCATTCTGGACGGACTTGGCATGGGGATCGGCTTTACGGTAGCACTCCTGCTTATGGGAAGTATTCGTGAGATTATTGGCAATGGAACATGGTTTGGCATGGTTATTAATAACGGTTCCATCATTCAGCCAATGCTTATCTTCATTCTGCCTCCGGGAGGCTTCTTTGTATTCGGTATGCTTGTAGCGCTGGCAAATAAGCTGGCTGTAAAGAAAGGCAAGGAGCCCGCGAAGCTTGGCTGCGCCTCCTGCCCGGCATCTGCAAGCTGCTCTAAAGCATCAGAAGGAGGTTGTGAATAATGTCAGTAACGAATTTAGTTTCTATTCTTTTGGCCGCCATACTTACAAACAACTATGTCCTTTCCAGGTTCCTTGGGATCTGCCCGTTTCTCGGCGTGTCCAAAAAGCTGGATACGGCAGTAGGCATGAGCGCCGCAGTTATTTTTGTTATGCTCATTGCAACAGCAGTGACATGGCCTATACAGACATTTTTGCTGACGCCCAATGATCTGGGGTATCTTCAGACGATTGTATTTATTCTTGTTATTGCCGCCCTTGTGCAGTTTGTTGAGATCGTTCTGAAAAAATATATGGTCAGCCTCTATAATGCCCTGGGTGTTTATTTACCGCTCATCACGACAAACTGTGCGGTTTTGGGCGTAACTATTTTAAATATTGATGAGGGCTATGGCTTTGTAGAATCTCTGGTCAACAGTTTCGGCAGCGGCCTTGGCTTTATGCTTGCCATGGTGCTGTTTGCTGGTGTGCGCGGACGTATTGAACATAGTGATATTCCAAAATCCCTTCAGGGGCTTCCGATTACACTTGTATCTGCGTCCTTAGTTGCCTGTTCATTCCTTGGCTTCCAGGGATTAGTTGATGGCTTGTTTAAATAAGGAGGGTCCGAAATGATAACTGGTGTTATAATCGTTGTTCTGGTCGGTCTTATTGCGGGCCTGATCTTATCCATCGCATCTATTGTATTTGCTGTTCCGGTCGATGAGAAGCAGGAAGCTGTCCGTGCCTGCCTTCCCGGCGCCAACTGCGGAGCCTGCGGATTTTCCGGCTGTGACGGCTATGCAAAGGCACTCGCGCAGGGAACGGCAGAGATTGGCCTTTGCTCGCCCGGAGGCCCGGATGTTGCCGAGGAGTGCGCTGCAATTCTTGGCAAAAATGCAGGTTCGGTTGAGAAAAAAGTGGCGCTTGTCCAGTGTGCCGGCCATTGTGATAATGTATCTACAAAAATGGAGTATGAGGGCGTTGGCACCTGCCAGGCTGTAAGCCTTATGTATTCCGGTGACAGTGCGTGCGCTTACGGCTGCCTTGGCTACGGAGACTGCGCGGCGGCCTGCCCGGAAAATGCGATTACCATTTGTAATGGTTTGGCTACAGTGAACGAGGCTTTGTGTGTCGGTTGTGGTATTTGTGCAAAGACATGTCCTAAAGGCGTTATTGCTATTGTTCCGGCAAAATTTAAGCATCATGTACTTTGCGTGAATAAGGACAAGGGCGCCGAAACGCGCAAGGTTTGTAAGACGGGCTGCATCGGCTGTATGAAGTGCCAGAAAACCTGTGAATTTGGTGCAATCACAGTGACGGCTAACAATGCAACCATTGACTACAGTAAGTGTACGAACTGTGGAAAATGCGCAGAGGTTTGCCCTGTAAAGGCGATCTGCTGACAACGGAACAGACGGAAATATAGTCAAGCATAAAGCCGAGATGCATGGCTGAATAGTTACGAAACGTTATATACCTATAATGTTCGGTTGATTTGGATATTTTAAAGGCTCTGTTAGCATGAATATGCTGGCAGAGCCTTTTTATGAGCGATAAGCCGTGCAAGCGTCTGCCGCCTCTACTGCTGTTGGCTGCTTCGCTCTGTTAGTTGTCTGCTGCCGCAGATGTAAATATATGTAACCGTCCATGGCTGTACGGTTGTAAAGAAAAGCATTATGTATAAAAATGACTTGCAAAATTGAAGGCGTTTGAATGTAAATATAAGATTTATATAGTTATAAATGACAGTTTATCTGTAAATAATTGCAAAAAAAGTGCAAGTTGCTCATTGTCACCAGGAAAATTATAGTGTATAATATTCCTGGTAACTATTCAGCCGTGCGGCTGAGGATGAGAAAAACTCGGCGCAAGCTGGCTTGCAGAGGTTTTTTCTCATCCTCAGACATAGGGCGCTTAGCCCGAATCGAGGATTTAGCCGCGTATGCGGCGGTTAGCAGCGTTAGCTGCGCAAATCCGAGATGGTATGGCTGAATAGTTACTATTCCCTAGCAGTTTAAAATGGTCAGCATATCGATGGAGCTGAACTGTTACGATTTATTACAATTATAGGAAATACAAGAAATCCCATAAGGGGAAAATGAATGCCGTAACAGATACGGCAAATATATGAAAGGGCGGTATTTATACATGACAAAAGCTTATAAGTCCATGAGCAGGGAAGAACTTGAAGCATTGAAGGCTGAATTAGAAAAAGAGTACAATGGTTTTAAGGAGCAGGGGCTGAAGCTGGATATGTCCAGAGGAAAGCCAAGTATGGAGCAGTTGGATCTGTCTATGGAAATGATGGATATTTTGCACAGCGGGTCAGATTTGAGGTGCGCTGCAGGTGTTGACTGCCGTAATTACGGTGTTTTGGATGGTATTCAGGAGGCTAAAGAGCTTCTTGGCGCTATGTGCGAGGTGGATGCCGATAAAATGATTATTTATGGAAATTCCAGCCTTAACGTCATGTATGATACTGTAGCCCGCGCTATGACCCATGGAATTATGGGTTCTACACCGTGGAGCAAGCTTCCGGTTGTGAAGTTCCTCTGTCCGGTACCTGGTTATGACCGTCATTTTGCCATAACAGAATATTTTGGCATAGAAATGATTAATATTCCTATGACTCCCGCTGGTCCGGATATGGATTTGGTAGAAAAATACGTATCTGAAGATGAGGCGATCAAAGGAATCTGGTGTGTGCCCAAATATTCCAATCCCCAGGGCATTTCTTATTCAGATGAAACGGTCCGCCGTTTTGCAAGACTCAAGCCGGCGGCGAAGGATTTCCGCCTGTTCTGGGATAATGCCTACTCTGTCCATCATTTGTATGACGATGATCAGGATGTGGTCCTTGAAATACTTGAAGAATGTGAAAAGGCAGGAAATCCGGATCTTGCATATAAGTTTACGTCAACCTCAAAAATCAGCTTTCCGGGTTCAGGGATTGCGGCAATTGCAACCTCCCAAAATAACCTTGAAGATATTAAAAAGCAGCTTTTTATCCAGACGATTGGACATGATAAGCTGAACCAGCTCAGGCATGTGCGTTTCTTTAAGGATATTGACGGCATTCATGCGCATATGAGAAAGCATGCGGCGATCATGCGTCCAAAATTTGAGGCGGTAATTGATACGCTGGAAAAAGAGCTTGGCGGCTTAGAGATTGGTTCCTGGATCAAGCCAAAGGGCGGCTATTTTATCTCCTTTGACGCCATGGACGGCTGTGCTAAGGCGATCGTGGCTAAGGCGAAGGAGGCTGGCGTAGTGATGACCAATGCGGGTGCGACCTACCCTTATGGTAAGGACCCCCATGACAGCAATATCCGTATTGCCCCGTCCTTTCCGACATTAGACGAGCTTAAGATGGCTGCCAAGCTGTTTACTGTATGCGTAAAGCTTGTTAGTGTAAAAAAGCTTCTCGGAGAATGTTAAAGCTTAAATGCCGATTTACCGATGGTGTCAGGAGGAGGTATTTGTTTTGAAGCAGTGTATGGATTCTGAAAATCTCCACAGGAGATTAAGAAAGATCATTGGGCAGGTACAGGCGATTGACCGTATGATTGATGAGGATGTACCTTGTGAGGATATTTTGTCCCAGATTAATGCAGCAAAGTCAGCGCTCCACAAGGCAGGCCAGGTCGTTTTAGAAGGCCATATTAAGCATTGTGTCCGTGACGGAATTGAACACGGAGATGCTGATAAGACAATCGAGAACTTCACCAAAGCCGTAGAGCGATTTGCAAATATGAAATAACAAGGAAAGCGTATGCCTGCTTGTATGAGCATGCGTTTGACGAGCGACTATATCCCCCGTTTGGAGCAGCGCAGAGTTTTTTTGCGCCTGTGAACAGCGGGGGAGTTTTTTATTTAATAGGAAATTTTGTTTTCGACAGAATAAAAAACGTATCCTCTTTTGATACGTATACCGTGTAAAGGCAGGTGTTTCTTTCATTCCACACGTTGAAAAACAGCGTTGACAGAGTATACCTATATGGGTATAATACATATACACCTATAGGTATAAACAAACGCAGTTTTTTAGTAGAAAAAAATGCCGTAAGAGTACATGGCATTTGAGGGAATGGAGGTTTTTATGAAACGTTTAGAAAAATTGCTTGAGTGGGGCGATGTGCGCAAAGATCTTGTTTGCCTTGTAATTTCCGGTATCGCTTTGATTTTGAGTATTGCAGGCATTACGGCCGGGCCTGTGGATATGGCCTGGATAGCTATTGTACTGTGCGGTGTTCCCATTATTCTTGAAGCTGTGACCGGACTTGTTACGGCCTTTGATATTAAAGCAGATGTGCTTGTCTCCATTGCTCTGGTTGCATCGATTATTATTGGACAGGACTTTGCAGCCGGAGAGGTGGCCTTTATCATGCAGCTTGGCGCTCTGCTTGAGGATATGACCGTAGCGCGTGCCAGGGCAGGAATTGAAAAGCTTGTACATTTAACGCCGAGGTCCGCCCGCCGCATTGTCGGCACAGATGAAGAGATTATTGGGGCGGATAAGGTGAATATCGGAGATATTCTTCGGGTAAATCCGGGAGAAACTGTGCCTGTGGATGGTGTGATACGGTCGGGAAGTACGTCCATTAATCAGGCAGTTATGACCGGGGAATCCATGCCC
>JAGZDD010000102.1 GCA_018369015.1 Clostridiales bacterium
CCAGTTTGGCTCGTTGCTTCGCGCAAAAAGAGCCTGCTCACACCTGTATCATGTTCTTACGCCGCAAACAGCAAGTGTTTGCGGCTGACTGTGAATAGTAACTTTGCCATATCTTTCGGGCTTATTATGCCAGAACTGTAAAGCGGCGCCCCTGCCATGTCTGGCGGCGTTTAAATTCGCTGTGTATAAAATTCATAACCTGCTTTTTGTGTCCGCTCCAGAGCGGTTCAATGAGGAGGCTTTTCGGGCCGTCGCCGGTAATCCGGTGAATGACCGTCTGAGGGCTTGATACTTCAATACACCGGATTAAAATATCCGTATATTCTTCAAGAGACAGAATATGAAATTTATTTTTCTGATAGTCGTCTGCCAAATCGGTTCCTTTAAGGACATGAAGAAGCTGGGGCTTGATTCCCTGAATTTTTTTTCGGGAAAGATAGCGGGCGGTAGCAATCATATCTTCTGAGCTTTCACCGGGAAGCCCTAAAATCGTATGAACGATGACCTCAAGCTGATACGTATGAAGCAGACTGAGCGTGTCTTCAAAACAGCTCAGGGAATAGCCGCGCCGTATATAGCGGGCCGTAGGCTCGTGAACCGTTTGAAGCCCCAGCTCGATCCATATAGGTTTTATATGGGCAAGCTCTGAAAGAAAAGCCGCAGTGGGCTCGTCTATACAGTCCGGCCGGGTGGCTATGGACAGAGCGGCCACCTCGGGGTGGAGGACCGCTTCGGTATAAATTTTACGAAGCTTTTCAAGCGGCCCGTAAGTATTTGTATAGGCCTGGAAATAAGCGATATATTTCCGGCCGGTCTTTTTATTTTTTAAAAGCTCTTTACCAGCCTGTATTTGTGCGTTGAAGGACAATGTTCTTGCGGCGGCGAAATCGCCGGAGCCCCCGGCGCTGCAAAAAATACATCCCCGGCTTCCTAGTGTTCCATCCCTGTTTGGGCATGTAAAACCACCGTCTACTGCCAGCTTGTAAACCTTTTCTCCAAATATGCGCAAAAGATATTGAGAAAGGGAATAATAAGGCTTTCCATTCCAGCAATTAAGCGCCTCTGGATAGCTTTCAGGCGTCCAGATAGTTGTGCTCATGGATATGGTCCTTGACTGCCTGACTGACGGCTTCAACAGCCCTTGGGTCAAACGCATAAGGCATAATGTTGTCCTCGGATAATTCTTCGTCAGATACGAGATTTGCCAGGGCAGCAGCGGCTGCCAGCTTCATTTCCTCTGTGATCTGTTTTGCCCGGCCTTCAAGGGCACCTTTAAAAATACCAGGAAATGCGACGACATTATTGACCTGGTTAGGGAAATCGGAACGGCCGGTTCCAACGACCCGGGCGCCGGCAGCCTTTGCAAGATCCGGCATGATCTCCGGCACAGGATTTGCCATGGCAAACAAAATGGAATCCTTGTTCATGGAAGCAACCATTTCCGGCGTGACAATATTGGGGGCAGAAACACCGATGAAAATATCGGCGCCCTTAAGGGCATCTGCCAGAGTTCCTGTTTTATTTTCAAGATTTGTGACTTCACACATTTTTTCCTGCATCCAGTTAAGCCCTTCATAAGCTTTTGAAATAATGCCAAAGCGGTCGCACATCGTGACATGCCTAAAGCCATAGGTGAGGAGCAGCTTTGTAATGGCGATGCCTGCGGAGCCGGCACCGTTGACAACAACCTGACAGTCCTCTTTTTTCTTGCCTGTGACGCGCAGGCCGTTAATGACCCCGGCCAGGACGACGATGGCAGTTCCGTGCTGGTCGTCGTGGAAAACAGGAATGTTTAAAAGCTCTTTTAGCCGTTCTTCGATTTCAAAGCACCTGGGGGCTGAAATATCTTCAAGATTAATGCCGCCAAACGCGGGGGCAATATTGACAACAGTTTTGATAATTTCTTCGGTGTCCTGAGTGTCCAGGCAGATTGGGAATGCATTGACCCCGCCGAACTCTTTAAAAAGGGCCGCCTTCCCTTCCATGACCGGCATTGCTGCCAGGGCGCCGATGTTCCCTAAGCCTAACACAGCGCTTCCGTCGGAAACGACAGCGACTGTATTGGATTTTAATGTATATTTGTATGCGGCCTCGGGATTTTTTGCGATGACCTGACATGGCTGCGCTACGCCAGGCGTGTAGGCCAGCGCCAGAGCCTCCCGGCTGTTTACCGGACACTTTGGAGTTGTGGAAATTTTCCCCTGCCATTGTTCATGGAGCTTAAGTGCTTGTTCATTGTTTGTCATGCCTGCTTCTTCCTTTCCTTGTTCTTGCCGTGCTTTCCACGGCATCCAGGTATCCCCTTGCGGGGTTTCCTTGTTCTTGCCGTGCTTTCCACGGCATCCAGGTATCCCCTTGTGGGGGTTCCTTGTTCTTGCCGTGCTTTCCACAGCATCCAGGTATCCCCTTGCGGGGTTTCCTTGTTTTTGCCGTGTTTCCCACGGCATATAGGTATGCTGCCGGGGGCGGCGTTCTTATAATTATGGAAACATTTTATCACAGAATCCTCTCAGGGGCAATAATCAGGTTATGCTTGCTGTGAAGTGAAGGTGCCGGATAAAAATTTGCGCTTACAGAAACATCGCATGTTGAAATTTTCGGACTTTCCTTATTAAAACAGTACTTTAAGCGTACACTAAGACAGCCAGATCTTGGTAACAGTTTAGCAGCCTGAGCTGTTCAGATCTTGGTTAAATGAAATGTGCCATTTTAATAACTGTAAAAGGAGGAAATGATCTATGGAACCAGTCATGTACGGATACGTCCGTGTATCAACAAAAGAACAGTGTGAGGACCGCCAGCTTATGGCCCTTGAGGAATTTTCTGTCCAAAGACATAACATTTTTATGGACAAACTTAGTGGAAAGGATTTTAATCGTCCGCAGTACCGGCGTTTGATAAAAAAATTAAAGCCGGGGGATATTCTCGTTATAAAATCAATTGACCGTCTGGGCCGCAATTATGACGAGATACTGTATCAATGGAGGGTCATTACTAAAGAGAAGCGGGTGAATATGGTTGTTCTGGATATGCCCCTTCTCGATACCCGGCAAACCGGTAAGGATCTGACGGGAACCTTTGTGGCGGATTTAGTGCTGCAAATTCTTTCCTATGTTGCCCAGACTGAGAGAGAAAATATACGTCAGCGCCAAAAGGAGGGCATTGCCGCTGCAAGACAAAGAGGTGTCCGGTTTGGACGGCCAAGAAAGGCAGTTCCAGGCAATTTTAACGTTGTAAAAGAACAGTGGTACAATAAAGAGCTGACTTCAAGAGAGGCCGCTAAAAAGCTTGGCATTGCCCAAGATACTTTTTTGCGCTGGTGCCGGGGAAAGTAAGCGCACAGAACAAAAAATCAGCTTATTTTGACAGGAAAATATAGGAAATTCCGTTCTGCTAAAACAGGAAAATGTAGGAAAATCCGGTCGCTTCCTCAATACATATTTGCGTGTGTTTTCCAGCATTTTTGTCTGTGAAACCAGACGATAAAATATGTTGGCACACTTTCATTTATTATATAATACCAGAACGAAAAAGTCTGCTTTATCAGTCATAGGATTTTGCCATAAGTATCCGGTTATTCTTTTGGAAAGGGGGAACATCATTTGACAAAAGATAAACTTCCTGACTTAGGGCTGTTGGATTATTTATCATTCAAAGTAGGATGTATGTATTTATCGGATTTACATGAGCCTAAATATTTGCCGAAAATTCAAAGAATATTGCGGCAGACAGACTGTATGTTTTTTTGCTTGAGGGAATGGAATGACGCGGTACATTATATTACAGGGAATGAGATGAATTTTGACAGTCCTGAGAAGGCGGCCAGATACCTGGTTACTTATGTAGCTAAAGGAAAGGAATACCAAGGAGAGTAAAATGAAAATGAAGAAAAGGCTAGGGAAAATACTTACATTGGTTCTTGCTGGGGCCCTGGTACTGCCGGCAGACACCATATCAGCCCAGGCTTCGGCCCTGGAGCCTGCCTCCGGGCTTTGTTCCCATCACACAGAACATGAAGGCTGCGGCTACACGGCCGGGATTTTTGGACATCCCTGCGATTTTGTATGTGAAATTTGTGATAATGGCGCAGTACAGGCGCCGAATAAGGCCGAAAGTGCAAAGCCTGGCGACATTAAAGCGCAGAGCGGCAGCCCTGACAGCGGAAACATAGAGCAGAGCGGCAGCGGACCCGATGAAGGAAATACCATTTCAGACAGCAAAGAAGCTGACGTAGAAACCGGCGAAACGAAGCCGGAGACTGAAACATCAGATACGGCACAAAATGTTCCAACAGAAATAGATATGGACGCAATAGAGCTGGTTCATTTTGAAGCACTGAGTGAGGATATTTTAAATCAGGAGGTTTTAGCAGGTACTGCGCTTGACACACTGATTCTGCCGGAGGAGTTAAACGCTGTTGGCACTAACAAAGAAGCGGTGGTGCTGACGGGTGTCCTTTGGGAGCCTGAACCGGAATATGACGGTGAAAGCGCCGGGCAATATGTATTTACTCCGATACTTCCAGAAGGCTATGTGCTTGGGAATGGTACGAAGCTGCCTTCCATTGTTGTTACCGTAACACAGCGGGAAGCTTCCTTGCTGGGAGAAAAAGAAGGACAGTCGATTGTTTATGCTGTAAATAATAAAAATATTGCTGATGTTATGGCGGAAATTGCTCAGGACTCTGCGGAAGCTGCGCCAATTGTGCTGCGCCTTACTGAGGACATTACTACAAGCGGTTTGCCTGAAGGCTTTAAAGGCGCAGAAGGACGCCATATAACCTTGGAAAGCGGAAAGATAACCGATAGTGATGGAAGGCAGACGGTACCAGATGATTCCCTGCACTATGAAATTAAAATCCATTCTGACGGTTTAGTTGGAGATGTGACGCTGGATAACGTAAAGGTTTACGGTACTATTTATGCAAATGGACACCGATTTGAAACAACACAGGATTTCACTACGGGGCGTGACTATAATGTTTCTTATAATAATAACACATATATTTACGGAGGCTCAAAAACGCAAAGCGTGGCCTCTACAGAGCTGATTATCAACGGCGGCGCATTTAATTATATTTACGGAGGCGGAAACAAACAAGATGTTAGCGGTGACACAAAAGTTACTCTCGGGGCCTCGATGTCTGCCAGCATGGTTTATGGCGGCGGCAGCGAGGGTAATGTTGCCGGAAATGTTTATATGGAGCTGAACGGCGATACAGCCACAGGTTATACCTTTGGCTCAGTTTTTGGCGGCGGCTATGCCGGAAAGAGCGTGAATAAAGGCTGCGTAGGAGGAAATATTACGCTGAATTTCAACTCTGGAAGCGCAGGCTCCATTCATGGCGGCGGAAGCGGAGACAGTGCGAATATTGAAACCGCGGCAAAGGTAAGCGGTACAATCCGGGTAAAAATTGGCGACCAGAGTAAGTTTGGCCCGGGAAAGGATATTAAAGGCGCTACTGTAACAGCCACGACATTTTATGGAGGCGGCGCCTCCTCTGCCTGCCAGGATATTGAAGTTGTCATTGAAAATGGTGCTTATCTGGTAGGCGCGCATGACCTTTTCGGCGGTTCTGAAACAGGGCGGGTAAATGGCGCCATCAAGATAACTATGAATGGCGGATACATAGATACTATTTGGGGCGGCAATGAAATATGGACAATGCGTATCAACGAAAGCAAAGGTATGCAGACGTATGTTATGAATGAGTCCAAAAACGAAAATGCGGTCCATGTAACGGTCAATGGAGGAACTGTCGGTTATATTTGGGCCACAGGACAATATGTTGTGAATGGCGGTTCCCTTGATCCGGCAGATTTGCCGGAGGCGCAGTGGGAACACATTTATGGTAATGCGCTTATTGAGCTAAATGGCGGATTGGTAGAACATAAAATACGTATGACAAGAGTTCCAAGCCGGATTCATGGAAACAGTACGCTTAGGATTACCGGCGGCGCTCTTTCAGGGGTTCCGGGAATTTATGGAAGGGAAGGCTCGCCAGGCGCAGAAAATATTAACGAGTATCTGACAGAGGGCGGCTCTGTACGGGTGATTTTCGATGGCTGCGGCCAGAAGGGAGCTTCGCCAGATATGGACACTTACCTGGAGTGGACCCAGCTTGTGAATATTGATAAGGTGATCCTCACAAATGGAGCTTTGGTCAGCGGCGTGTATTTGGACTTTGGCAGTGCAGTTCCATTTTTCAAAAATGTAAATTACCTTACGATTGAGGGCGGCAGTACCCTTGCTTTGGACGGCGTCTGCCACATTAATAAAGATTTTTATATTGAAAAAGGCTCTGTATTGGCGCTGAATCGGGTAAAACGGGAAGATATAGGCGTTGGCGTACCGGAGGTTCCGGTAGTGCTGGATATTGGAGGAACAGCGAACGGCGAAGGCAGCCTTTATACAATAGAAACGGATAAGTGGCTGGATGATTATACTGAGGATAATCAGGTAAAGGCCAGCACGCCGATTGTAGACGAGCTTTACGTCCGGGCGGCCAAAAATGGCTCAGGTGATCCGTTTATACTGAAAAATGAAGATGAAGGGCTTTATGTGAAGCGAATCGATGATACTGTGGACAGTGTAAACCGATATGCCTGGGTGATTGCAAAGGAAACAAGATATTCTGTACTCTATGAATTTAAGTGCGGAACGAGAGGCGCCAGCCTGCCGGATGCAGTGACAGACCAGCTTCCGTTGGATAGCGACAGCTATGCTATGGGAGAAACGGTGACAGCTATCTGGCCGGAGGAGATGGAGCTTATTGGCCCGAAAAATAATTCTGCCGGGTCGCCCATAGGTGTCTGGAAATTTACAGGCTATGATTCAGATTCAAAGGTTGTGAATGAGGATAATTTAGAATCCGGGAAGGATCCCTCGGATGAAAAGCGATATATCATTTTTACAGGAACATGGACATGGGAAAAATTGGAGGATATTCATATTACGATTACCCCACAGGATATGACTGCATATACTGGCGGCGATTCGATGAACGGCGACTCTTTCCCTACAGCCCGCTATAAGGTGGAGGCTGATACCAGTGTGGATTTGTCCGCAATTACATTTACTGTAAATGGCGATGAAAAAACACTTCCGGAAGGAACAAAATCCGGAGATATTGTACTGCTTCCATGGCTGGATGAAATGTTTATCTTGCAGGAGGATGCCTCTATGGGGCTTTCGGCATTAAGTGCTGACGAGGAAGCGGTCAATGACATTGCTGCAGGCGTGTATGAAATCAGCGTAGATACAGAAAATATTACCGCTTCTTCGGAGAACGGAGCTGCTGTAAAGTTGAATTGTGCTTCTGGAACGTTGACCGTGCGGTATGTATCTGATCCCGACGGGGTACTCAGTGAGGCGGTGGATGTTGCGCAGCCAGTCGTATCGCTAAAGGATCAGGTGAACACGGACGACGGCATTGGCATTGCGGTAATCCCCGAGGGAACCGGCTACTATACCAATGGTAAAGAGGAGCTTGGGGTACTGGGAGATAACGACTCTTTAGAACCACAGATTGCCCTGTTATTTGATGAGCTTCTTCCTGGTGAAAATGGAGAAGATACAAAACAGCTTTTGATTGACCGCGCGGACCAAAGCGGGTATACGCTAACAGATGAAAATTCCCAGTTTAAATATCTGGATCTTATTAATGAGAATGACGGAAACGCATGGGTTAGCACAGATGATAACAGCACGATTACAATTTACTGGCCCTGCCCGGAAAATATGGCAGATAACGCCGAGTATTCTGTGAAGGTACTTCACTTTAAAGGGCTGCACCGTGAATATAGAGGCGATCTGGAAAATCAGGTTCAAAATGGGGAGCTTGAAGAGCTCTCCGCCCATGTAGAAGACGGCAATATCATTTTTGAGTTGAAAGGAAACAAGGCCGGAGGGAGCTTTTCACCCTTTGCTGTAGTTTGGGAAGAAAGGGAGCCGGAAGAAACAGATATGCCGGACACATCGGAAACAGAAGAAAGCGCTATGCCGGACACGTCGGAAACAGAAGAAAGTGATATGCCGGACACATCGGAAACAGAAGAAAGTGATACTCCGGACACATCGGAAACAGAAGAAAGTGATACCCCGGACACATCAGACACAGAAGCACCGGTGATTCCGGACACTTCGGAAACAGAGCAATCGGAAACAACGGAGACTGTTCAGACATCGGATAGTGAATCAGAAGAAACGCATGGGGCTTCGGGCAATACAAACGATACGGCAAAGCCGTCAGCGCCTGGAACGGACTCGCCAAAGACTGGAGATGAAACCCGTGTTGCTGCCTGGTTTGTTGTGTTTGGAATATCCGCATTTGCAATTATTTCTATGTTAATTATATCGGCATTTGACAAAAAGGGAAGAAGAAAAAAGAAAATAGGAAATAGAAAATAAAAATAGAAAGCGGAAAACGAAGGGATTAAATTCTTATGTGTGCATGAGGGTTTAATCCCTTCTGACATATAGGGCAATGGCGCGTAACAGTTTGGCTCGTTGCTTCGCGCAAAAGGCGTCCGCTAACCCCTGTACCACGTGCTTATGCCGCAAATGGCAAGTGTCTGCGGCTGACCGTGAGCAGCGACTTATAAATGCCGGTTAAGGACTTTTAAATGCCAGCTAAGGATTGATTTTTAATGGTAAATAAAATACAATTAAATATAGAAGGGCGTCAGTTTATCAGGCTGAACTGGCGCAAAAAGGGGGTAATTGTATGTCAGTTGGTCAAAGTATTTCCCGGGTGGACGGCTATGATAAGGTCACGGGAAGGGCGATGTTTACGCAGGATTTGATTCCTGGGCAGTGCCTTGTGGCTAAAGTGCTCCACGCAGCGATTGGAAATGGCCGCGTTATCCGTATGGATCTGACGCGGGCGCTGAAAGTTCCCGGCGTTGTAAAAATTGTCACCTATGAAGATGTACCTAAGTGCCAATATCCCACGCCGGGGCATCCGTGGTCTGTGGAGAAGGCTCACCAGGATGTTGCCGACCGGAGGATATTGACGGACCGTGTGCGCTATTATGGGGATGATATTGCGGCGGTCATTGCGGAGGATGAAGTGGCCGCTTCGCGGGCATTGAAGCTTATTGATGTGGAATATGAAGAATATCCGGTCGTCACAGATCCGAGGGTGTCTATGAAGGGAACGGTTGTGCCGGTCCATGAGGAGTACCCGGATAATATTCTGGCGTCTAGCAGCTATGAAATCGGCAGCGTTGACGAAGCAATGAGCGCTGCGGACGTGGTTTTCCATGGCGTTTATAAGACAAATATGGTGCAGCATTGCCACTTAGAACCGCCGGTGTCCTATGCCTATATGGAGAAAGGGAGGATTGTTATTGTCACCTCCACGCAGATTCCCCACATTGTGCGCCGGGTATGTGGGCAGGCGCTTGGTATTCCATGGGGAAAAATCCGGGTGATCAAGCCTTATATCGGCGGCGGCTTTGGAAACAAACAGGATGTTTTGTATGAGCCTTTAAACGCTTTTTTGACGACCCAGGTCGGGGGACGCCCGGTACTGCTGGAAATTTCCAGAGAGGAAACCTTTGTGAGTACACGGACAAGACATGCCATTGAATATGACCTGACCGCCGGAGTAAAAAGTGACGGCCATATTCTTGGAAAAGCGATGGAAGCCATTTCAAACCAGGGCGGCTATGCGTCCCACGGACACTCTATTGTTGCCAATGGCGCGACGGCCTTCCGCCATCTTTATGACATTGAAAATGTGCGGGCCTCGGCGTTTACCGTGTATACCAATACCCCGGTGGGCGGCGCTATGCGGGGCTACGGAATCCCCCAATTTTGCTTTGCCCAGGAATGTATGATGGATGACATTGCCCGTAAGCTCTCTATGGACCCGTTACAGTTGCGTGAGAAAAATGTCCACAGAGGTTATTTTGCAGATCCGTTTTTAAAAGAAATCGCTGCAAATACGAACGGGGCCGTGGAATGTATGGAAAAAGGCCGCGCCTATATACACTGGGATGAGAAGCGAAAAGCCTATGAAAATCAGACGGGAAACCTCCGAAAGGGCGTGGGGATGGCTCTGTTTTCTTACAAGACCGGCGTTTATCCCATTTCCCTGGAGATTGCCGGGGCAAGGATGACGCTGAACCAGGACGGCAGTATTATGCTTTGCCTTGGCGCCACAGAAATCGGTCAGGGGGCGGATACGGTTTTTGGCCAGATGGCGGCGAAAACCCTTGGAATTTCTGTGGAAAATGTCCATATTGAAACCGTTCAGGACACCGACCAGGCGCCTTTTGACACCGGAGCTTATGCTTCCCGGCAGACATATATTACAGGAACGGCAATTAAGGACTGTGCGCTGGCATTAAGAGAAAAAATTCTTGAAAAGGCGGCTGCCCTTCTGGGCGATGGCACCAAGGCGGAAGTGCTTTCCCTGGAGGATGGAGAAATTTACATGAATAATGAGCCGGTGATGAATCTTGAATCTCTGGCAATGGAATGTTATTATAGTCTTACGGACGCCTCCGTGTTGTCGGCTGAGGTTTCCAGGCAGGTGAAAAATAATACGATTGCCTTTGGCTGTTGCTTTGCAGAGGTTGAGGTTGACATAAATCTTGGAAGAGTGCGTATT
The DNA here is from genome assembly GCA_018369015.1 of Clostridiales bacterium. Classification (GTDB taxonomy): domain Bacteria; phylum Bacillota; class Clostridia; order Lachnospirales; family Lachnospiraceae; genus Catenibacillus. The sequence goes on from JAGZDD010000102.1 coordinate 10,619, forward strand.
CTGGACATGATTAATGTCCACGACAGCGGAATACTGATCAACCCCATGCTTGCCAAAATGCAGGTCCATGGCGGCATGTCTATGGGGATTGGTTATGGCTTAAGCGAACAGCTTCTTGTGGACAGCAAAAACGGACGGGTACTTAATGGAACGCTGCTGGATTATAAGCTTCCTACGATGATGGACGCCCCGGATTTGGCTGTGGATTTTGTGGAGCTTGACGACCCTACAGGCCCTTACGGCAACAAAGCGTTGGGAGAACCGCCGGCCATTCCTGTGGCTCCGGCAATCCGCAACGCGGTGCTCCATGCGACAGGCGTTGCCGTGAATGAGCTGCCGTTATCGCCGCAGCGCTGCTTTGAGGCCTTTAAGGCTGCGGGGCTTTTGTAACCGTCCAGACAAGCTGAACGGTTATGGGCTTTGGACTGTCTGATCCTGTATCTAAAGGAATCTGCGGCCAGAACCCGTGGTATGTAAGGAAGGTGGGGGAAGTCATGTATGATATTGAGAATTATTACAATGCGTCTTCGGTCGGGGAGGCGCTGAGGCTTATGAAGGAACATCCTTTGGCACGGCTGATTGCCGGGGGAAGCGATGTCCTTATAAGAATACGGGAGGGCAGGCTTGCCGGCTGTGAGCTTATTGGTATCAGGGATGTGAAGGAAATCCAAGGTATTGTCCGCCAGCCGGACGGGGATATTTATATCGGGGCGGCGACAACCTTTTCCAGGATTACGGCCGACCCTGTGATTCAAAAATATATTCCTGTTTTAGGCAATGCCGTGAATCAGGTCGGCGGGCCGCAGGTGCGCAATATTGGAACGATTGGCGGCAATATATGCAACGGGGCTGTCAGCGCGGACAGTGCGCCCGCCGTGTTTTCCCTTGAGGCGCTGCTGCGGATTGTTGACGCAAACGGCGAACGGCTCGTTCCTGTGGAAGAATTTTATGAAGGCCCCGGAAAGGTAAGACTGGCCCCGGGAGAGCTTGTGACCCATATCGTTATACCTAAAAGCCATTATGAAGGCCGCACCGGGCATTATATTAAATATTCCATGCGAAATGCCATGGATATAGCTACCCTTGGCTGCTGCGTTGTTGTACGGACAGAAAGCGCGGGAGGCGGAAATGCGGGAGTGAACGGCTCTGCCGTCTGTCCTGGCGGAGAAGCCTCTGGTGAGCCTGGAGCTAAGACCCGGCTTTCCTGGATCAAGGATATAAGGATTACGTTTGGCGTGGCTGCGCCGGTGCCTTTCCGCTGTAAAAAAACAGAGGCCCGTCTTGTGGGCCGTGCCATTGGGCCGGAGCTTTTACAGGAAATTTCATCAGGCGTCCGGGAGGAGATAAGCCCCAGGGATTCCTGGAGGGCCTCAAGAGCCTTCCGGCTTCAAATCGGCGGGGAAATTGCTGCGCGGGCGCTTGGCCGGGCTTTAGAGGATGGGGGATTTAAGCTATGAGTAAAGAGCTGTGTTTTGTACAATGTGTCGTCAATGGCAAGAACGTAGAGCTGTATGTTGATGTGAGAGAATCTTTACTGGAAATGCTGCGCAGCCGTCTGGGCCTTACATCCGTAAAAAAAGGCTGCGAGGTTGGTGAATGCGGCGCCTGTACGGTAATTATTGACGGGGAAACCTATGACTCATGTATTTACCTGGCAGTATGGGCCAATGGCAAAAATATCCGGACGTTAGAAGGCATTACCGGGGAGAACGGGGAGCTTTCCAAAATCCAGCAGGCATTTATTGATGAAGGCGCCGTACAGTGCGGCTTTTGTACGCCGGGCTTTATTTTGTCCGCAGTTGTTTTGCTTGAAAAGGGGAAGAAGCTTACCCGGGAAGAAATAAAGGCCCATATGGCCGGGAACCTTTGCCGCTGTACAGGCTACCACAACATTGCCAATGCGGTAGAAAAGGTAATGGAGGAGCTTGAATGATGAAAAGCTCATGTCTGTGTCATGGTGTTACGCCGTAAATTGCGAGTATTTAGCCTTGTTGGCGGCGTTAGCAGCGTTAGCTGCGCAAATCCGAGATGTACGGCTGAATAGTTACGTATTTGCGGCTGGCCGTGGACAGTAATTGAAGCTTTACTATAAATTAAATGATACAATGGAGGTACTTTACAATGATTAGTGAAAAAGTTGCTAAATTATTAAACGAGCAGATTAACAAGGAATTTTATTCAGCGTATCTTTACCTGGATTTTTCTAATTTTTATGTGGATCAGGGCTTAAATGGCTTTGCAAACTGGTATAAGGTTCAGGCCCAGGAGGAAAGAGACCATGCAATGCTGTTTATGCAGTATATGCAGAACAATGATTTAAAGGTTACTCTTGAAGCTATTGAAAAGCCGGATAAGGTATTTACTGAGAATAAAGAGCCTCTTGCGGCGGCCTTAGAGCATGAGCGCTATGTGACAAGCCTGATTAATACGATTTATGACGCGGCGTATCAGGAAAAGGATTTCCGCACAATGCAGTTCCTTGACTGGTTTGTAAAAGAACAGGGCGAGGAAGAAACAAATGCTACAGATTTGATTAAGAAAATGGATTTATTTGGCGCTGATCCAAAGAGCCTCTACATGCTGGACAATGAGCTGGCAGCAAGAGTTTATACCG
>JAGZDD010000103.1 GCA_018369015.1 Clostridiales bacterium
GGTCTACACTCCGTTCCGGTCGTTGCTGGACGCGTGCCACCGGCACGCAGCAACACCGGCACGCAGCAACACCGGCACGCAGCAACACTGGCGCTTAGCCCCCCGCACTCGTACCTTCTTGCCGGCAAATGTCTGCGCATCCGGACAAGCGAGCTTGCCCCTGCGCCTGCCCACTTGATAGCTTTCATAGTAAACTTATTATACCATCCGCCAATTTTAGGGTCAATACTTTTTTCAGAAAATATATATTTTATTTTCAAATATTTTCAAAAACATAAGCTTTACTACCAAAGCCATCCCCGAATACAAGCGTAAAAATTTCAGTGCTCCGTTCTGGACACTGCTGGACGTGTGGTCCTCGTTTTGCCGGCCGTTGCTGGCCGCCGCAACGGCGCTTAGCGCTCCTCGCGGCAGCCGCCAAGATAAAGCTTGCATGGCCTTGACGCATTGCCCGTGGAAATAAAATGCGATATAATAAATGATATCCCCCTATGGAAAGGAGACGGCAAATGAAGGATTTTTTTAATGCCATAAGACTTCCCCTGAAAAAAGTGCCATTGTTTAAAACCGCTGTTCATACTGCTGCTTTATTTTTTTGCGGCTTATTGACTGGGATTGCCATAAAATTATTGGATCTTCATAATCCCTATTTAGGAGATATTTTCTCTCAACTATCTGTATGGATTTTTTTAGGAACAGTGATTGCCGTTTATAGCAGTTCTCCAAAGCGGGCCAGCGTCAATGTCTTTTTCTTTTGTGTTGGTATGCTGATTACCTACTACCTAACCGCCGAATTTACTTCAAGCGTCTACTCCTGGACATTTATATATGGCTGGACATTTTTTTCATGCTGCTCCCCTGTATTTGCTTTCCTGACCTGGTACGCCAAGGGCAAGGGCTGGTTCGCAAAATTAATCGCCGTAGGGATTGTCATCTGTATGCTGGCCGCGGCGGTATTATTATTCGATAAAATCAGGGCGGCGGATTTATTCCTTAGCATAGCGGCTTTAATTATCCTGTTAAAAAAATAGCGTGACTATTCAGCTCTTAATGGTAAATCCTTGAACAAAAAATTTGATTTTCAGAATATATGATAAGTAATGATTTGACAGACACGAAAAGAATGACATGTATAAAGGCGCTGCCCGGGCAGCGCCTTTAATTATTCACTCTCGGCTGCCGGTTCACTTTCAGTAACCGATTCGCTTCTAGCAGCCGATTCACTTCCAGCAGCCGCTTCGTTTTCAGCAGTATTTTCGCTTTCAGCTTCTAACACATCTGCCAGGGAATGGTCGGTCATAAATGTATTCACATTATAAAAAAACAAAACATCTGTGACGCCCTCGTTTCTAACCGCCATCCAAGCGTCACCGTAGTAGTATCTTGGGTCAATGATAAGAACTTTTTCAAAATACGGAGTGAGAAAAGGAATAAAACTGTTGGCATAGGAATCCTTAAAAATCATAAGGCACCGCTTGTTCTGGTTTTCCGTATCTATTGTAATCAGAGAATGGTTGCCGCCAAGAAATACGGTATATTTATCTTTTGTATTGAGCGCATCCATATTATATACAGTCGCAGTCTTTTCCTTTGTATCATCGTAGGCAACAACATAATTATTTTCAATATCCAATGGCTCGTAAATATCTATAAAGTCAAAAATATTATTCACACCGCTTTTGGATGCCAAGGTTCCCTGAAAATCATTAGTCACTGTGTGCGGCTCCCAGCTTATTTCCTCGGTCAGCTCCAGAGGCTTTTTCAGGTACTCAAACGCATAGAAGGCCGCCAGGCTCGTCCAATGGTGGTCTGTATGGTAGTAAAGTTCTTCATCATTATGAGAAATAAGCGCTTGCGTCAAGTCGATAAACCCTGCCTCACTTGAAAGTCCGCTGCCTAAATAATCAATATCCTCGTCCTGGGCGCGCACAGGCGCCCCAAAGGGGAGCTTATCGCTGCAAATATTAGCAGCATTAGGCACAAATACCGAATGAATCTTAATCCCGTTATTAGCCTTTGCAAATTCAGAGATTGCGTCAAGATTCCGGTCCACGGCTTCCCAATCCGGCTCCGACAACTGTTCGATAAGATAATCCTTCTTCCCAAGATAAACACCGTTGGACTCTGTTTTTCCAAACAGCCGCTCAATACCAAGCTTTAAGTGGATCCAGCCATTTCGCCACGGAAACTGGTCAGCAACATAGCTTTCGTAGTCCTTCATATATTTTCCACTCGTCAGACTTGAAAATGTCATTTCAGGCTTTCCGGCCAGCATCCTGTTTTCTTCCTCTGAAAACTCTTTATCCGGTGACAGAAAATTCGCCGCAATCATCACAGCCATGACAATCAGGCAGCAGACTGAAAGAAGTGCATGGTGCCACCGGACGCGTTTCAAAATCTGGCGCTGGCGCCGCTTTTTCTTTGCCTTAATCCGCTGCTCTCTCTCTGGTATCTGCTCCGTATTCTGGTTATTTCTACCTAGGGGGGGGGACAGACCTGTGCCTGTTTTTGGTCATTTTTTTATCCATAAATACTTCTCACCTTTCATCTGTCTGCCATGCATATCAGCAGCGCCGATTTAAAGTCATCGTCCGGCCATGCGGCCAACTATCAGCAATAACTGTTTTTAAAGTAACAGTTCAGCCCGCACCATTCGCAAAGCCTCGTTAACGCTCTCTCCGCCGCTTCGCGGCTTCCTTTGCTCATCATTCCCGGCTGGCTGAACTGTTGTTACTATTCACGGCTTCGCCGAGAATAGTAACTTCGCAGGCTCTTTTTGCTTCGCGCACCCGTTGCCGCTTCGCTTCAACGGGTCGCGGCAGTCGCCAAGCTGTGAATCGTAACAAACTGTTACTTTTTAAAATCTAAAATATAAAAATGGATTATAGGTTGCATTGACAAGAAAGGCAATAACAACAATAAACAACGAAATATAAAGCGCCACGGATGCCCCAAGGCGAAAGCCTCCCCTGCCAAAGACCTTTTCTTTGTATTTGTTATAAGCAAAAGGCGCGGAAAAGAAAATCATTATAAGTATTAAAACACCGTAATTTTTCAGATAATACAATGTCGCCCCATTTATAAAGCCCGCAGTTCCTATGCCAAACATACGGCCTATATAACCAAGAGCCGCCCCTACAGACGGCGAAAAGAAGAACACCCAGCCGATAACAACAAGAACCATGGCATAAATATGCTGGCATATTCCCGGAAGTCTTGGCAAAATACCTTTAAGCAAATATTTTTCAATCAAAAGCAGAACACCGTAGTAAATACCCCAAAACATAAAATTCCATGCCGCACCGTGCCAAAATCCGGTCAGCAGCCATACAACCATAATATTGCGTATATGCTTTATCGTGCTTACCCGGTTTCCCCCAAGGGGAATATACACGTATTCTCTGAACCATGTACTCAGAGAAATATGCCAGCGGCGCCAAAATTCCGTAACAGATTTTGAAATATACGGATAATCGAAGTTTTTAATAAAATCAAAGCCCAGCATTTTTCCAAGACCAATAGCCATATCTGAATAACCGCCAAAATCAAAATATATCTGGAAAGTATACGCAACCGCTCCAAGCCATGCTGTAATGACTGTCGTTTCATTTCCTGGAAGCGCTGCAATCGTATCATAAAGCATCCCAATATTATTGGCAAATAATACCTTTTTGGCCAGGCCCCGCAAAAACCATGCGCAGCCCTCACCACATTTTGTAATGCTTAATGTTCTTTGGGCCAGTTGCCTGGCCACATCGGCATAGCGGACAATAGGCCCGGCAATAAGCTGCGGAAACATCGTCACATACACAGCAAAATTTACAAGCTTTTTCTGAACCTCTACTTTCCCCCAATACAAATCAATAATATAAGACAATGTCTGGAACGTATAAAAGGATATGCCTACCGGCAGCGCCAGCTCCTTATAGGGTATATCAAAAGGCAAAATTTGATTAAGATTCTCGACAAGAAATCCATAATATTTAAAAAACCCTAAAATTCCCAGATTGGCTATAATATTAAAAATCAGCGTCATCCTTCGTTTATGAAGCTTATTCTCCAGCCTATACTGCTCTAACTCCAGCCCGGTGACATAGTTAATCAGTATGGAAAAAATCATAAGTACAACATAAACCGGTTCCCCCCATGCATAAAAAACAAGGCTAAAGATAAGGATGACCCCATTTTTAAGCTTCCATGGCACAATATAATAAACCAGAAGCATTAACGGCAGAAATACAAAAATAAAAAACAAACTGCTGAATATCATAACAAATTGATTCTCTCCCCTCGCTTTTACAGACTTTTCTTAAATGCCTTTACCGCAGCCTGAGGATCATCACTGATCACAAGAAGGGCATAATTTCCCGCATGACACAGCTCATAATTTTCTACCATAGCGTACTGGGCGGGCGCATATCCCTCAAAAATCCCAAGCTGTGTTTCTACCCTTTCATTCATAGCAGCTTCCACCGCTTCAAATTGGCTTGTATCTGACATTTTAACGATCAAAAATTCCTTGGCTCCCATATTCGAGTCCGGATAATATAAAGAAATTCCCTCATAATCGTTTGGGTCTAAACCGTAAAGCCTACGAACCATCTGCCGGTTCCCCTCACTGACGCCTTCTGTTCCCACAACACCAAGAACATTGTCTGTCACCGGCTGTATATCTGCCTTACTTATTTTACCGCCCTGGCACAAAATAATAACAAAAATAATCAGCAGCGCCACGAGGGCATACCGTATGTATTCAAGCTGTAAATATTTTTTCAAACCGCATCTTCTCCATTAATTAAATTTAATGCCCACTTATCATAAAAGGAGGATTTAAAATGGACGCCATCAGCCTCATATTCTGACCGGTTTTGTTCAGCAATTTCCGTATTGTCCACAAAAATATAGCCATCCTCCTCACACATCTGCCGTATAGCTGCATTAAATTCGTCAATACGGCCATAATTGCTGCTTTGGGCCAGCAGTCTGCTGCTGTAAACAGGCATGATCGAACTAATTAAAAAGGTTCCGTGAGGCGCCGCCTCCTTAAGCCCCTTCATCTGCTCCCGGAAATTTTTTACATAATCCTCCGGCGATGCATAAATCCCCAGGTCATTTGTGCCATAACAAATAAATACCCAGGAAGGGTTATAATATTCCACAGTTTCCAAATTTGCTGCAATGCTTTGGATTCCATCGCCTGAATTTGCCAGGACACGGCTCTCATCCAGGAAGCCAAAGGCGCCAAAGCCTACAGTCCTCGAATCTCCTAAAAAAACATAGTCGCTAAACAGCTCCCAAACGGTCACGGAACCATCGGCCAGCGCCTTCTCACGGGCAGCGATACGCTCCTGGCGCTCCCGCTCCTTTTTCATTGTCTTTATATTACTTTCAATATCTGATGATGACTTTCCAGCCATCTGTTTTAAATAACTCATTCCTGGGTCCACATTTTTCGTGGCCTTCTTGTCCGGCTGGTAAAAAGTGACCACAGCAGCAACAATGACAATAAAAGCTATTGCTCCGTAAACTCCATAAAGGAACCGTTTATTTTTTCCTTTCTTACGCATCACATACAATCTCCATTCTTTTATGTCGATTTATGTCATATTTTAACATAATTGGACAACATAAGTATAGTATAAATAACTTACTTTTTTATTAAATTGGTTACTACTCAGCCATGCCATCCGGGCTTTGCACAGCTTGCTGCTCTACATAGGAACAGGGCTGACATTTTATGTCAACCCTGCTTTCAGTACCTTTTCCAGCTCTTTAATTTTTTCTTCACTGCAAGCCGCGTAATCTTTCAGCGGAAAGTCAATTCTCATTTGTTCGTATTTGCTCATGCACAGCTTTTTAAAAGGAAGCAGCTCAAGCTTTTCCAGATTTTTAAAAGACGCGCTGATACGCCCAATCGTTTGAATACTTTCAGGATCATCGTTAAGCCCGGGAACAACAACATGGCGAATCCAAAGAGCTACTCCCATCTCCTGCGTAAGCTTTAAAAATTCCAATACCCGGGCCATATCTGCGCCGCAGTATTTTTTATAAGCCTGCGGCTCAGAAAATTTTAAATCTGCCAGGACAAGATCCGTATACTTAAGCACCCTGGCGGCTTTTTTTAAATCTCCGATACATGATGTATCTAACGCCGTATGGACCCCTTCTTTTTTCAAAAGGTAAAACAGCGCCTCCACAAATTCCGGCTGCATGAGCGCCTCCCCGCCGGACACTGTGACGCCACCGTTTTTAATATACGGTTTATACCGCCGTATTTGCTCCACAACCTCTGCCGCCGTATAGGTGATTGCCGCCGTTTTTGCAAAATCCCATGTGTCCGGGTTGTGGCAATAAGCACATCTTAACGGGCAGCCCTGCATAAAAACCACGTATCTTAACCCCGGGCCGTCCACAGCGCCAAGACTTTGAAAGCTATGAATATACCCGGCAATATTACCAGCCTGTCTATCTTCCATTTACATTACCTCATGGAAGGTTCTTGAAATCACTTCCCTCTGCTGCTCCTTTGACAGCTTATGGAAATTGACAGCATAACCAGACACACGGATGGTCAGATTCGGATATTTCTCCGGGTTTTCATAGGCGTCAAGCAGCATTTCCCGGTTCAGCACATTCACGTTAATATGATGGGCTTTCTGGGCAAAATAACCGCTTAAAATAGCTACCAGATTGTCAAGCCGCTCCTCCTTCGTCTTTCCAAGAGCCTGAGGAACAATGGAAAATGTATTAGAAATACCATCCTTGCACACATCATAGGACAGCTTGGCCACAGAATTTAAAGAAGCCAGCGCCCCGTTTTTCTCCCGGTTATGCATTGGGTTCGCCCCCGGCGCAAATGGTTCTCCGGCCTTGCGTCCGTCCGGGGTATTGCCGGTCTTTTTGCCTTACATGACGTTGGAGGTAATTGTAAGGATGGATAATGTATGCTCTGCATTGCGGTAGGTCGGATTTTTCTTAAGCTCTTCATAGAACAGCTGCACCTGCTGCGCCGCAATGGAATCCACCCGGTCGTCATCATTTCCAAAGGCAGGGAAATCCCCTGTCGTTTCAAAATCTTTAATCAGTCCGGTTTCATCACGGATGACCCGGACTTTTCCATATTTAATCGCTGACAGAGAATCCGCCAAAACGCTCATACCGGCAATGCCAAAGGCCATAAAGCGGTGTACGTCCGTATCGTGAAGCGCCATTTGGGTTTTCTCATAAGCATATTTATCATGCATATAATGAATAATGTTCATCGCACTGACATAAGTTTTGGCCAGCCACGGGCGGTAAATATCCATAAGCTTTAGTACCTTATCATAGTCCAGATATTCCCCCTCATAAGGCGTATGGGCCGGGGCGATCTGCGCCCCGCTCTTTTCATCCCGGCCGCCATTAATACTCATCATCAAAAGCTTGGCCAGATTTGCCCGCGCTCCGAAAAACTGCATATCCTTCCCGACGCGCATGGCCGATACACAGCAGGCAATCGCATAATCATCGCCGAACTTTGGCCGCATAATATCATCATTTTCGTACTGAATCGCATCTGTATCACAAGATACCTGGGCGATAAAGCGTTTAAAGTTCTCAGGAAGCTGCTCAGACCAAAGCACCGTCAGGTTCGGTTCTGCGCTCGGTCCAAGATTATATAATGTATTTAAAATACGGTAAGAGCTTTTTGTGACTAAGGTGCGTCCATCCTCGCCGGTACCGCCAATGCTTTCCGTAATCCACATGGGATCACCGCCAAAAAGCTCATTGTAATCCGGCGTTCTTAAATGACGGGCCATGCGCAGTTTCATTACAAAGTCATCAAAAATTTCCTGGGCCTGTGCTTCTGTCAAAAGCCCGGCAGCTATATCCCTCTCAAAATAAATATCTAAAAAGGTGCTTGTGCGCCCAAGGCTCATAGCTGCGCCGTTCTGTTCCTTAATTGCACCAAGATAGCCAAAATACAGCCATTGTACCGCTTCCCTGGCATTTTTTGCAGGCCTTGAAATATCAAATCCGTACATTGCCGCCATTTCCTTTAAAAGCTCGAGGAAATGGATCTGCTGGTAAAGCTCCTCAAGCTGGCGTATATTATCCTGAAGCATTACCTCATGGCCAAGACGTTCCTTATCCGCCTTTTTAAAACGGATCAGCGTATCTATTCCGTACAGGGCCACACGGCGGTAATCTCCAATAATGCGGCCTCTGCCGTAGGCATCTGGAAGCCCGGTAATAATCCCACAGTGGCGGGCAGCCTTGATTTCATCGGTATACGCCCGGAAAACGCCGTCGTTATGGGTCGTCCGGTAGGTAAATTCCTTTTCAATCTTTTCCGACAATTCATAGCCGTAGGCTTTGCACGCATCACGGGTCATACGCATTCCGCCAAAAGGATTGACGCCCCGCTTTAGCGGCTTATCTGTCTGAAGGCCCACAATAATTTCTTCCTCTTTATCAAGGTAGCCCGGCTTATATGTCACCAATGACATAGCCGTCTGTGTGTCAATATCAAAAACACCGCCCATCTGCTGCTCAATCATCAAAAGGTTATTAAGCTTCTTCATCAGCCGTTTTGTGCGCGGCGTTGCCCCTTCAAGAAATGAGCCGTCGCCCTCATAGGGTGTATAATTTTTCTGAATAAAATCCCGGACATTAATCTCGTCCATCCATACGCCTTTATTAAAATTTTCCCAAGCTTTTTCCATCATTTCTTTTTCCTCCCATAAATCGTAACTCTTCAGCCGCCAAGGCCAAGCAAGCTTAGCTTTGGCTCGTTTCCCAATCGTGCAGGCACGGCAGCCGCTTGCAGGGCGTATCGCGCAAATAAAACAAAAAGCACCAGAAGCTTTTGTATTGAGTGCTCTTTTTCATTTCTACTAAACCTCCATGCCGCGCTGCACGCGGCTGCACTACGCTATGCAGTGACGCGATGTGTACAAGCTGGATAAATTTTTCGTAAAAATAAAAAAGAGCAGCATACAAAAATCTGATGCTGCCCAGACGGTCGGCGTTACAAAGCTTTGAATCCACTGTGGTGACCCACAATTACCCGTCAGTCCTCAAAGCCTTTCTTCACTTTTGATAAAGCTACTGTAACACAGCCTCCCCGCCAATGTCAAGATGTTTTTTATATTCCCTCGGCGAACACCCCATAAGCCGGCGGAAGGTTTTGGCAAAATAGCTGGGGCTTTCAAAGCCGCAGGCCTCGCACACCTCTGTCACCGTATACTCCCCGGTTTTTAGTAGCTGGCAGGCGCTGTTAATACGGTAATGAATTACATACTGCATGGGCGGCATATGAATAAACTCCTGGAAGCACCGTAAACATTCCCGTCCGCATACATTGGCATGGGCGGCAATCTGTTCCACGCTCAAGGCCTCCCGGTAATGCCCATGGATAAAATTAAGCATGGCCTTAATCCGCTCGTTATCCTTCCCCGGCTTCTCTTTCTCGCCAATCACATCACCGCAGTGGATAAATATTTCGTAAAAAACATCGGCCAGCGCCCGCCGGGCAAGCAGCTCGCAGCCATACGCCTTCCCGGCCACAGCCTCGTGGGCCTGGCGTATATCCGCAACAACCTTAGCCTGCCACGGTACCCCGGACAAAAATACCATCGCCTGGATACCGGAGGAAATAAACGGCCTCATATATTTTTCCCAAAATACACTGTCATAGGAGCCATAGACCATGCGCCCTGAAAAAAGGAAATCCTTTTTGCGCCCATGGTTATTTTTCTGAAAAGGGATCCCATGGAGCGTGCCTGAATTGATTAATATCCCATCTCCCGGATGAAGCTTATATGTATTTTGCCCAACATAAAATTCAACACAGCCGTCTTCCACGACAGAAAATTCAAATTCCTCGTGCCAGTGCCATGGAAATTCATTCACCTCCATGCTGCCTCCATAGGCTGCGCAGGGAAAGGCCACGCTTCCATGAGTCCTCACTTCCTGTCTGTTCTCTGCTATAATTGCCCGTTCTTCCACGGAACTTCCTCCTCAAAAAAGTCGTTTTTGTTATAGTATACTTCTAAATAGTTATAGAAGCAAGACCCTGATTGTGATACTATTTTCCAAAGTACAGCACCGTTACTATTTACCGCTGCAAAACGTGCAGCAGCAGAATACACTTTATGAAAGCAGGTAATAAAAATGGTTAAAGATATGACCCATGGCTCACCGCTCAAATTAATCATCAGCTTTGCTATTCCAATGTTTCTTGGAATCCTTTTTCAGCAGTTTTACAGCATGGTCGATACGATGATCGTCGGAAAATTCTTAGGTGTCGGGCCCCTGGCCGGCGTAGGCTCTACTGCTTCTTTAAATTTTATGGTCATTGGCTTTTGCACAGGCGTATGCAACGGCTTTGCCATCCCCGCCGCTCAGGCTTTTGGCGCCCGCAATGAACCGGAGCTTCGCCGTTATGTGGCATGCAGCGCATGGCTGTGCCTGATTTTTTCAATCCTTTTAACCGCCGTTGTGGCAGCGGCATGCCGCCCGATCCTTGTATTAATGAATACCCCGGACGATATTTTTTCTTATGCTTATGTTTATATCCTTATCATCTTCCTCGGTATTCCATTTACTTTTTTATATAACATCCTGGCGGCTATTATCCGCTCCCTTGGCGACAGCAAAACGCCAGTCATCTTCCTGGCAATGGCCTCCATCATTAATATTATACTGGACATTGTATTTATCCTTGTTTTCCATATGGGCGTTGAAGGCCCGGCTCTGGCAACCGTCATTTCTCAAGCTGTCTCCGGGGGCGTATGCCTTTTGTACATGAAGAAAAAATTTACAATTTTAAAAATGTCCAAAGATGACTGGCGGCTTCGCGGCCGACATGCCGGCGTCCTCTGTAAAATGGGTATCCCCATGGGGCTTCAATATTCTATCACAGCCATCGGCACCCTGGTCATCCAGGCTGCAGTCAACAGCCTTGGCACAGCCGTTGTTGCCGGTGTCACTGCGGCCCAAAGGCTTAATGCTTTTATCTCCTGCCCGGTAGAAGCTCTTGGACAGACAATGGCTCCCTACAGCGGTCAAAATGTAGGGGCCGGAAAAATGGACCGTTTAAGCCGCGGGCTTATTGCCGCATCAGTTTCCGGCTTTGCCGTATCTGTCGTATTGTTTATTGTTATATTGCTGACAGGACGAAGTCTATCCCTCCTGTTTTTAGACAGCTCAGAGGCAGTGATCCTTGATTACTCCTACCAGTTCCTTTTATTCTGCTGCGGCGGTTATTGTCTTTTAACCTTAGTAAATACTGTGCGCTTCACCATTCAGGGCATGGGCTTTTCCGGCCTGGCTATTACGGCAGGCGTCATGGAAATGGGCGCCCGCACCTTCGCTGGGCTGTGCCTGGCGAAATGGATTGGCTTTACGGGAATCTGCCTGGCCCATCCGCTGGCATGGATCTGTGCCGATATTTTTCTGATCCCTGCATTTTTTTACTGTAAAAGGCGGCTGCAAAAAACTTGTTAAGGACCGGCCGAAGTGAACCGCAGACCAAATACCCCGATGCTTTTTTCCGCTTCTATTTTCTAGCTTGATTCCCCATATACCTTCGGGGTATTTGACTGTATGGCAAAAATATTTTCCATGCCGGCCTGGCGCACCCGCTCCCGGATAGCCGCAGTGTCTGTTGTATAAAACCCCTTCTCCTTCATCCGTTCAAAAAGGACGCTTCCGGAAAACGTATATTTAAAACCGCGTCCTTCCTTACTGTTCATTTGCTCCCCGACCCAGGAAATAGCATCACCGCAGGCTGTTTCTTTTGGCAGGGAAAGCAGCGGCTTATTTTGTTCCCGCCGCACCGCATTATATCCCGCCAGAGTTCCCGTAACAATAGCTTCCGTATGTCCCACAAAAATCCCAGATTTCTCCCCTGCACAAAACAGGTTTTCCATACCCGAAACAAGCATTGTATCATCCCGGGGAACACAAGCGGTAAAACGTATGGAATTTCCCACGCCTCCGGCGTAAGGATCTTCAAACCTGGCATTTTCAAAGCCAGGAATTTTTTTCAGCGTTTGAAGAGGAAAATAAGGTGCCATAAGTTTTGCATGGCCTGTGTCCAGCAAAATAATATTTTCTGCAAATTCAGGCAGAGCATATTGCTGGCAGGCTTTTATATCCAAATGGACGCTTCTTAAATTTTTTGGAACGGGAATCACCGCCACGCCTTTTTTCTCCAGCAGGCTGCAAAGCTGCGGCGAAAGAGAACCCTTCATTAATTTGCAGGAGCCGCTCATCGCTCCTAATGCCAGCCTGCTGCCATAAACATCGGCGGCTTTGTCAAAACCGTTTCCGAAAGCTCTATCCAAAGTTCCAGGCACGTCATTTCTGACAGAAACAGCGCCATATTCCTTAACTTTGCACAAAGCACTCAGGCTAACCCGCCCGCCAAAGGCCGGACAGCGCAAAATACAGGACACACATCCATTTCCATATTTATGGCACATGCCTTGTGGCCCGGCCGTTCCCGTTGTATCAATAAAAACATCGCCTTCAATGATTTTTCCCTGATGATCCTTCACAGAAAACAGACGGTATTTTCCAGAAACCGGGTCCTTCCATAGATGATGCACCTGAATAATCCTGGACATAAACCGAATATCTACACCAAGCTCATTAAGAGTCTCCTCCACCTTTGCCGGAACTAAAGCCACATCAAAAAGGCTGGCGTGGGAATGGCCGGGAAAATCTACATTTTTATGGCGGCAGCACATGTCAATCAGCCTAAAAAGCTCTCCTGCCCCCATAACGATCATTTCCTCCGCTGCAGTATAACGGCCATTATTTCTCATAATTCCCCCAACAGCGCCTGTTCCACAAAGCATATCGGTCCGCTCGGCTAAAACAACCTCCGCTCCCATGCGCGCCGCCTGCATCGCCGCCGCGCACCCTGCAAATCCTCCGCCTACAATAACAACTCTCATCCGATCCCTCCCTAAATCTTCATGCCGCGCTGCGCGCGGCACCACCACGCATGAAAGCCAGATGGTTCCGTGCCTGCGGCACTCCGCCATCTGCCGCCGGTATGTCTACGTTCCACTCCGGTCGGCGCTAAACGCGTGGTCTACACTCCGTTCCGGTCGTTGCTGGACAAGCGGTCTACGTTCCA
>JAGZDD010000104.1 GCA_018369015.1 Clostridiales bacterium
AGATGGTGGAGTGCCGCAGGCACGGAACCATCTGGCTTTCATGCGTGGTGGTGCCGCGCGCAGCGCGGCATGAAAGTTTACTATGAAAGTTATCAAGTGCCGCAGGCACGGAGCAATCCTGGCTTTCACTTATAGTGATGCCGCCGTCAGGCGGCATGTCAGCTTTGTTGGAATTCCAGAAAGTGTGAGTGCTTTGTGGATGTAAACAGAAACAGATTTTGGAGGTTATTTTATGCTTACACCAGTAGATATGCAGGGAAAAACGTTTAAGAGTGGTATGGGGTATTCCAAGGCCGATGTAGATAGCTTTTTTGCGACACTGACCGCTGATTATGAAACCTTATACAGAGAAAATATGGAATTAAAAGATAAAGTAAGCACATTAAATGACGGTATTAATCATTACCGCAGTATTGAAAAGTCGCTTCAAAAAGCACTTGTGCTTGCGGAGCAGACGGCAGAGGAAACAATTTCGTCAGCAAAGACAAATGCTACAGTCATCGAGCAGGAGGCTGTCTTAAAGGCCCAGTCCATCGTTGCTGACGCAAAGATTGAGCTTGACCATATCCGGGCAAAAACTGTGGAAATGCTCCAGCAGTATGAGAGCTACCGTACCCAGTATAAGGCCTTAGCCAAGGCTCAGGTCGATCTTCTTGAAAGCGAGGCCTTTAACATTGAGGTTGCATCTCTTGACGCATTTTCAAATCTGGAAAAGCAGGCGGCTGAAAATACTGCTGCGGTAAACGCTAAAGTCCAGTTCCAAAACACAAAGACACAGCCTGACGTTTCGACAGCTCCTTTACAGGATGACGAAGACGAAACGCTTGAGGACGATATCCAGATTAATGATCTGGCAAGCTTATTTGGTGCTGACCAGAATGAAGCCTAAATAACAGTCCAGATGTCCAGACTGCTGCATATAGATTTCAGATAAAGAAATGCCGTGCACAAAGCGCGGCATTTGTGCGATAAGCCCGGCAAGTGGCCGCCGTGCTTGCACGAGCGGGGCTTTTCTTTGCTGCGGTCCGTGCTAGACGCGTGCCGTCGGCAGGCAGCACCATTTGCCGGGCAGTACAGCGAACGGCTTTGCCGCAAGATGTGCTGTATCGCAGCATCGGATCGGAGAAATACTTTTCCTCTATCCGATTCCTAAATACATAAGGTGAGTGATTTGATGAAAACATTAACAATACGCGATCAGAGCAGGCCTATTTATGATATTGTATTTTCTGAAAGCTTTGACGGGCTGGTAAATGCCTGTATTCCGTTAAGGCTTAAGGACCGGAAAATCTGTATTGTCAGTGAAAGCAGGGTGGCCGGGCTTTATATGGAGGAAATGAAAGCCCTTTTACGGCCTTGTGCGCGGGAAGTGATTGATTTTGTGTTTCCAGAAGGAGAAGAAAGTAAAAATCTTTCGACCGTACAGATGCTTTATGAACGGCTTATTATCGCCCATTTTGACCGAAAGGATCTTCTTATAGCTCTCGGCGGAGGCGTAGTAGGGGATTTGACCGGCTATGCCGCGGCTACCTATCTTAGGGGGATTGATTTTATCCAGGTGCCTACAAGCCTTTTGGCCCAGGTTGACAGCAGTATCGGGGGCAAAACAGGGGTGGATTTTAACGCTTATAAAAATATGGTGGGTGCTTTTTATCAGCCCAGGCTTGTTTATATGAATTTTTCAGTACTTAAAAGCCTTGGAAAGCGGCAGTTTGTTTCGGGGATGGGCGAGATTATTAAGCATGGCCTCATTAAAGATATGGCCTATTATCAATGGATAAAGAGCCATAGAAATGAAATTTTAAGCAGAGATACCGGCATTTTATCTGAACTTGTCTACAAAAGCTGTGAAATTAAGGGGCTTGTCGTGGAACATGATCCTAAAGAGCAGGGGGAGCGGGCACTTCTGAATTTTGGACATACGATTGGTCATGCCGTTGAAAAGCTGGAAAATTTTTCACTTCTCCATGGAGAGTGTGTGGCGCTTGGTATGGTGGGAGCTGCAAAAATCTCTTTGCTGCGCGGCGGGATCTTTATGTCTGATTTTGAGGATATAAAAAACACAATGACGAGCTTTGGCCTTCCAGTAATGCTTAAAAAGGCTCATTCTGTTTCAGAGATTGTATCTACAACAAAGCTGGATAAGAAGATGGAGGCAGGCGCGATTAAGTTTATATTGCTTTCTCCAATGGGCAGGGGAATTATTGATAAAACGGTGACGGATGAAGAACTGGCCGCCGGCGCCAGAGAAATTGGCGGCCAGCCATAGTCCGAGCTGTTACAATGTACTGCCTTGGCAGTATTTCTGGCAATGCCAAACAGGAAGGAGATCGGATCATTTATGAAGTTAAAGAAATTTATTTTTCCCCTGCTGGCTGTTACTCTGCTAATTGCGGCAGATCAGCTGACAAAATGGCTGGCAGTGGAGCATTTAATGGGCAAAGCCCCCGTGGTTTTATGGGAAGGTGTTTTTGAACTTCGTTATCTTGAAAACCGTGGGGCCGCTTTTGGAATTTTCCAAAACCAGATGATTGTATTTTTCATCCTGACAGTAGTTATCGGGGCCGGGTTGATATGGTTTTACTCAAAAATACCTGAAAAACGCCATTATTTTCTCATGCGTATTCCAGTAGCCGTATGCTTTGCCGGTGCCATTGGTAATTTTATTGACCGGGTACTCAGGGGCTATGTTGTCGATTTCTTCTATTTTAAGCTCATTGATTTTCCAATATTTAATGTGGCGGATATTTATATTACCTGTTCGGCGTTCTTTTTTGTCCTTCTTTTTATTTTTAAATATAAAGAGGACGATTTTAATTTCCTGAGCCGCAATAAAAGGAATGGCAAAGAAGGTGCTAAAATACAAAAAACAGGTAAGACATGCTCTAAAGCGTCTGGCCTGAAACCATGCGAGGGGGATTCCCATGGCGAAAAGTAATGAAAGCCTTGAGCTTTCTCTGTCTTCATTTGAAGAAGATTTGTGGGAGGACGAGGAGTCCATAGAGGAAAGCCAAGCTGCGCTGCCTTTAATGCCTGTACAAAAAAAAGTGCTGACAGCCGTAGTTGGCAGCGATGACAAGGGCGAGCGGGTTGACAAATATTTGAGCACTCATTTTCCGGAATATTCCCGGTCTTATTTTCAAAAGCTTTTAAAAGACGGTGCGGTAATATCAGAGATGGGTCCGGTAAAGTGCAACCATAAGGTAAGCGCCGGGCAAATCCTTACGATTCATGTACCAGAGCCGGTTAGCCTTGACATTGTTCCTGAGAATATACCGCTGGATATTTTGTATGAGGACGGTGATGTGCTTCTCATTAATAAGCCGAAAAATATGGTCGTGCATCCAAGCGCAGGACACGAGAGCCATACGGTTGTTAATGGCGTTATGTACCATTGTAAGGACCAGCTTTCCAGCATTAACGGGGTATTACGCCCAGGGATTGTTCACCGGATTGATAAAGATACAACCGGTGTTATTGTGATTTGCAAAAATGACCAGGCGCATATAAGCCTGGCAGAGCAGCTCAAGGAACATTCGATTACACGGCGTTATGAGGCTATTGTTTATAATAATATCCGGGAAGACGAGGGAACAGTGGATGCTCCGATTGGACGTTCCCCGGCGGATCGTAAGAAAATGGCTGTAAATTATAAAAATGGGCGGAATGCTGTGACCCATTACCGGGTACTTCAAAGGTTTGGAAAATTTACCCATATTGAATGTACGCTTGAAACCGGGAGAACGCACCAGATCCGTGTGCATATGGCAAGTATCGGCCATCCGCTCCTTGGAGACAGTATTTATGGGCCAGCCAAGTGCCCTTTCCGGCTGGAAGGCCAGACGCTTCATGCCCGGGTGCTGGGCTTTATTCATCCATCAACTGGTAAGTATGTGGAATTTGAAGCTCCGCTGCCGGATTATTTTAAGGAATTGCTTCGCAAGCTTGGGAGCGAATATTATCTGAAAGTTTAAAATACACAGGCCGGGAATGTAAGTTAAATTTCCGGCCTGTTTTGCCTGTTTGTGGACCATGGGAAACATGGGAAAATAGCTACAAATAGTGCGGCAGTATGTGTGATCCGGTATTGACAAATCCCCATATTTAAACTATCATAACATACATACCATAAGAATGTAATGAAAGGGGACTTGTGGATGGCACGGAATAAATATCCTGAAGTAACGCAGGAGAAGATTCTCGACGCAGCAATGCGGCTTTTTTTGGAAAAAGGCTATGAGCATACAACTATCCAGGATATTGTGGATGAGCTGGGCGGCCTTACAAAAGGGGCGGTGTACCACCACTTTAAATCCAAGGAGGAGATTATGGATGCTGTGGGTGACCGGATGTTTAATGAGAATAATCCTTTTGCTGGTGTTATGGGCCGGAGCGATCTGACGGGCCTTGAAAAGCTGAGGGAAATAGTGCGTATCAACCAGGCGGATGAGACGCGGCAAAAGCTGAATATTGAAAGTATGCCCATATTAAAAAACCCGAGAGTGCTGGCCGGAACTATTGAGTCCAACAGGACGGTACTAACGCCCCTGTTTTTTCAACTGATTGAGGAAGGCGTTAAGGACGGCTCCATTCATACAAAATATGCAAAGGAGCTGTCTGAGCTTATTCCTCTGCTCACAAACCTTTGGCTGGCGCCCACAGTATATCCTTCGGATGCTGAAGGTATGCTTAATAAATTCCGGTTCCTTAGGGAAATGCTGGAACAAATGGGCGTTCCTGTGATTAACGATGAGATTATGGCCATAGCCGAAGCTTATTTTAAAGAAATTGAGTCAGCGCAAAATAAACAGGCTGAATAACTTTATGCCGCGCTGCGCTGAGTTGGTTACTGGTGACAATATCCTGGTAAATCAGGTATAAGTAACTTATAACATTAAGAGTCCTTATGAATAATGATATGCTCCTCCCTGAAATAATAAAAACTGTTTATTTCAGGGAGGAGCATATTTTTATGTCTGGAAACAGAAAGGTAGGACCTGAAGAAAAATTTCGGACAGTCTTAAGACAATTGCACAAAATTATATCCTTGACCTTGAAGATTTGGAGAAATAGTTACAATAGGTGTTTAGTTCAGAAAAATTTAATAATTTACCCTGGTTGTGTGGCAGAGAAAAATCGTCTATACTAATTTATAGCGTCAATTTACCGGAAGAGTAGCGGATTACGGGAGCAGGCTTTGCCCCCAGGGAAGCTCTGACGGTATAGTTGGATAAATTTTTATGCCGCGCTGTTCGCGGCTCCATCACGCATGAAAGGCAACCGTCCTCATACCTTGGGGATATCAAATGTGCATACACAGGGTCAAGTAAACGTGCCCTGTGCCTGCTCACTTTATAGCTTTCATAGCAATTAGCTAAAAAAGGAAGATAGACATATGCTGCAAATTAAAAACATATTTAAGCAGTACCGGACCGGCAGTCTGGTACAAAAGGCGCTTGATGATGTAAGCCTGAACCTTAGGAACAATGAGTTTGTTGCCATTCTTGGCCCGAGTGGCTCAGGCAAAACAACTTTATTGAACATTATAGGCGGACTGGACCGCTATGACAGCGGCGATTTAATTATCAATGGTATTTCTACGAAGAAGTATAAAGATCGTGATTGGGATTCTTACAGAAACCATACGATTGGTTTTGTTTTTCAAAGCTATAACTTAATTCCCCATCAGACAATCCTGGCCAATGTGGAGCTGGCCCTGACGATTTCTGGCATTGGAAAATCAGAGCGGACCCAGAAGGCTAAAAAGGCTCTTGAAGAGGTAGGCCTTGGCAATCAGGTACATAAAAAGCCTAATCAGTTGTCCGGCGGACAGATGCAGCGTGTCGCCATTGCCCGCGCCCTTGTCAATGATCCGGATATTTTGCTTGCCGATGAGCCTACCGGCGCACTTGACAGTGATACGAGTGTTCAGGTTATGGAACTTTTAAAGGATGTGGCAAAGGACCGCCTTGTTGTCATGGTAACACATAACCCTGAGCTGGCGAAGGAATATGCGACCCGTATTGTAAATTTGAGAGATGGAAAGATCCGGTCGGATTCCGCACCCTTTGAGGTGGATGAACACACACTGACTCCGCCGCAGCACAAAAATATGGGCCGCGCTTCTATGTCTTTTCTCACAGCTTTGTCACTGAGCTTTAATAACCTGAGGACAAAAAAGGCGAGAACTCTGCTCACATCCTTTGCCGGCTCTATCGGCATTATCGGCATTGCTCTGATTTTGTCATTGTCGACAGGTGTTAATGATTATATAAAGCATGTGGAGGAGGATACGCTTTCGGAATATCCCCTTCAGATCCAAAGCACCGGGCTTGATATGACCTCAATGCTTGTAAGTAATGACAGCGGGGATTCAGCCAACAAGGAAGAAGGAGATGTCCATGTTGTGTCTATGGTGACAAATATGTTTTCTACAATGGACTCTAACGACCTGGCTTCCCTGAAAAAGTATTTGGACAGCAAAGAAAGCGGCATTGAACAGTACACGAATGCAGTAGAGTATTCCTATAATGTAGTGCCGCAGATTTACCGGAAGGATGAGGACGGTATACGTCAGGTACATCCCGATAAATCCTTTGATGCCCTCGGTCTTGGCTCTTCGTCAAATTCTAACAGCATGATGTCTTCAATGATGAGTACCGATGTGTTTTATGAAATGCCGGAAAACACTAGTCTGTATGTGGATCAGTATGATGTGAAGGCCGGAAGATGGCCCGAGAATTATAATGAGTGTGTCCTCGTACTCACCTCCAATGGTGGAATTAGTGATTTTATGCTGTATACCCTGGGTCTTAGGGATTCGGTGGAATTGGACAATATGGTTTCGCAGTTTATCAATGAAGAAAATATTGAAACACCTACAGATATATCCGATTATTCGTATGAGGATATTATCGGAATTAACTTCAAACTTGTAAACAGCTCGGATTATTACGAATATGACAGTGAATATAAGGTCTGGAAGGATAAGAGGGATAATGAAAGCTATATGAAATCTCTGGTAGCCAATGGAGAGGACATGACTATTGTGGGCGTTGTCCAGCCGGCCGAAGGGGCGAATGCGTCCGCCTTAAGCATTGGCGTAGGTTATCTGCCTTCCCTGACAGAACACGTGGCCCAGCTTGCCGGGGAAAGTAAGATTGTACAAAGCCAGCTTGCCGATTCAGGAGTCAATGTATTTACCAATGAAGCCTTTGGTGCGGACAGTGACAGTGAGTTTGATATGGATTCTCTTGTCACTGTGGATGAGGATGCTATTGAAAATGCTTTTTCCTTTGATGAGGATGCTTTTTCCAGTGCATTGTCTGGTTCCTTTAGCCTTTCCGACGCTTTCAGTGCCTCAGCGGGGAGCCTTGACCTTTCTGGCATGATTGACCTTGACAGTATTCAGGTGGAGCTGCCGGACATGCCGCAGATTTCCATGGGAGAGCTGCTTGCGGGGCTTAGTGTATCGGTTTCACCTGATGGTTTAAACCAGCTTGCCGCCAGTATACTTGAGGGCTACCAGGGCTATGCCGCCCAAAACCCGGATGCGGATTATTCCGGCCTTACCCAGGATTTCCTGACTTATCTTGGCACGGAAAATGCCTGGGGTATTCTTGAAAATAATATACGGGCCATTATTGATGCCAATAAAGAGGCTGGAAATATAACAATTACAACAGAGCAGCTTCAGCAGATTGTCCAGAAGGTTATGTCGGGATTTAGCTATTATGTGGCCCAAAATGGCTATACGGATGTAGTGGATAATTTTGACACGTACCTCCTCCAATATCTGGCGACGCCGGAGGCCCAGGCTATGTTAAATGAAGGGGCTTCTGAGATTTTTGCAGGAATTGAAGATATTACAATTACTAATGAACAGCTTGCAAAGCTTGGCACTGATCTGGCAGCTGGCTACCAGCAGTATGCTGTAAACACCGGACTTCCGGACCCGAGCCGTATGGGTGAACACTTTGTGGCTTATCTGAATACGGCAGACGGACAGCAGCGGTTAAATTCCGGACTTAACGAAGCGATTAATCTGTCAGCCCTGCAGGAACAGATATCAGGGCCGATTAAAGCTTATATGGAAAATGTGATGACCTCTTATGGAAATACACTGAGCCAGGCTCTTGAGGGGCAGATTTCCTCTGCTATGCAGCAAATTATGGCCCAGCTTTCTTCCGGGATGCAAAGCGCCATGCAGCAGGCGATGTCGCAGGTCGGAGCCAGCATGGAGGCTGCTTTAAATATTGATGCCGACGCCTTTGCCAATGCTTTCCAGATGAATATGGACGGCGAAGAACTTATGGAGCTTTTAATGTCTATGGGTTCCACAGAAAACGCTTCCTATGAAAGTAATTTACAAAAGCTTGGTTATGTTGATTTTGATAATCCAAGCGGAATTGATATTTATCCGAAAGACTTTGAAAGCAAGGAAAATGTCGTTAGTATTTTAGATGACTATAACGCGCGTATGGAAGCTGAGGGGAAGGACGAGCAGGTGATTACCTATACCGATCTTGTTGGAACACTCATGTCCTCAGTTACCGATATTGTGGATATTATCAGCTATGTCCTTATAGCCTTTGTGGCAATTTCCCTTGTTGTTTCGTCGATAATGATTGGTGTAATCACTTATATCAGCGTCCTTGAACGCAAAAAGGAGATCGGTATTTTGCGCGCTATTGGGGCCTCGAAGGGCAATGTTTCCCAGGTATTTAATGCAGAAACTTTTATTATCGGCCTGTGCGCAGGGCTTATTGGTATTGGAATCACACTGCTTTTGCTGATTCCCGGCAATTCCCTGATTCATCATTTGGCCGGAAACACCGATGTAAATGCAGCTTTGCCGGTTATCCCAGCGATTATTCTCGTCCTTTTAAGCGTTCTTTTGACGATTTTAGGCGGGCTGATCCCATCGAAGAAAGCGGCAAAGAGCGATCCTGTCACAGCCTTAAGAACTGAATAAAAGTTTAATCCCCCGCTGTTTGCATTGCTGCTGGCATCGGGGGATTTGTCTTGGACCGTTTATTTACTTTTAAGAATATTTTCAGTAAACATAGAGGCGCTGATCAGGTCCGCAGGAGGTACATCCAGCGCGTCAGCAATGTTGAAAAAGACCTCAAGAGAAAATGGGCGGATAATATTGGGTGCCTCAATGGAGCTGATATGAGAACGGCTGCAATGGGCCTTTTCAGCCAATTGTTCCTGAGACATTCCCCTCATTTTTCTTAACATGGCAATTGTAATCCCCAACTGTATGAATCTGTCACGATTTTTAAATTCAATCTCTTTGCTCATTATGCCTTCTCCTTATGTTGTTTTATGTTTATTATACTTTTTCACAAAATTTTCTTCTGTATGTATCATTGAGCAATTGACTAATATTTTGAGCGAATTTATAATAAAATAAAGCATATGTAAAATATAATGAGCAAAATTGGATATTTAGGCAAGCACCATATATTAAATAAATTTCAAGGTAGCATTTAAGCGTTTGCTAACTTCCAGTGGGATGCAGTGCGAACAAATATTTGCAATCCCTTGTTTGCCGTGCAGTATACGGCTTTGTCAAAGGGTGCTTTTGCCTGATATAAATTGAACGCCGCAAGGATTTTATGCGGCGTTCTTTTTGTGAGATAAGCCCTGCAAGCGGCAGCCGTGCTTGCACGAGCACGGCTTAGACCGCTGCGGTCCGTGTTAGACACGTTGTCTGAGCTTCACATCGGCTGTTGTTGCTGGACAAGCACCACTGGCACTTTTATCTATCATTTGTGCCGGAATAGCCATAACCGAATTTTGCAAAATATGACTTTGTCAGAAAAAAGATAACATGGTATAATAACTATGTAAGTGGCTATTATACCACGTTTTTCGCACGATGAGAGCGCAAGTGGGTATTCTGTTGCGCGAAAATACGCGTTGCGGAAAAACCAAGTTTAAAGGAGAATTGTATATGAGAAAAAATTTTGGCTCAAAGCCATGGCTGTATCCTATGCCTGTACTTATTATCGCAACCTACAATGAGGACGGCACAGCCGACGCCATGAATGCGGCCTGGGGCGGTATTGCAGATACAAATAAAATTTCAATTTGTCTCAGTGCAGAGCATAAAACCGTAAAAAATATTTTAGAGAAAAAGGCATTTACTGTCAGCCCTGCTGACGCTTCCCACGTTGTTGAGGCAGACTACGTAGGAATTGTATCTGCAAATAAGGCTGCTGATAAGCTTCAAAAGACCGGCTTCCACACGGTTAAAAGTGAGTATGTGGATGCCCCTGTGATCGAAGAGCTGCCTATGGCCCTGGAGTGCCGGCTTGTCAGCTATGATACTGATACAGAGCTGCTTATTGGTGAAATTGTCAATGTATGTGCGCAGGAGAGTATCCTTGGGGAAGATGGTAAGATCGATCCGGAAAAGCTTTGCCCAATTATTTTTGACCCTGTACACAATATCTATCGAAAGCTTGGCGAAAAAGTCGGAAATGCTTTTAAAGACGGCCTTCGCTTGAGATAAATAATATTCATTTCTGCCGGATCATTTCCGGCTTTTTTGGACTAAAAAAAGTATCTCCATGCCATTTTTAAAAATAGATGTTATTTAAAAATGGCATGTTTTAAGGAAATTGTAATGATATATTCGCCATTTCCACATATTATTATATTTTTATTATAATCATGTATTTTCTTTTTTAGAAAAAGAAGTTTACATAAAAATATTATGTAAACAGATTGAAACTATTAATAAGCTCAATGAATATCAATATAAACATAAGAAAAGAAATAAAGTTATGACACCTGTAATTATTAATAAAGCCGGAGATTTGACAATAAAAGCTCTGGCAGTAGCAGAAAACAATCTCTGCGCCAAATACAGATTTATTGCGAAGATATGGACAAAACCAAGGCTTTATGGCATAATAAATTTAAAATCACTGTCTGACGGCAATTTTAAGCCGTGTATTAAAGCTCTTTAAAAAATTATATGAAATGAGGTTTTTATATGGAACCGTTGACCTATCACGAAAAAATAAATATTGAAAATACAGCTAGACTCCGCCGTGTCCTGGCACAGCTTCCAGCATTTGCGCGGGATTATTTTAGAGCCATTGAACCGACTACGTCATCAAAAACACGGATTTCATATGCGTATGATTTGAGAATATTTTTTAATTACCTGATTGAGAACAATCCTATCTATAAAAACTATACAACAAAGGATTTCACTCTCGATGATCTGGATAATCTTCAATCTGTAGATATTGAGGAATATCAGGAATATTTGAAGCTTTATGATTCTGATGATAAAATGATTGTCAACACAGAAAAAGGCCTTGCAAGAAAAATGTCCTCGCTGCGGAGCTTTTATAATTATTAATATAAACGCCAGGTTATAAAAAATAATCCTGCCCAGCTTGTTTCCATGCCAAAGCTCCACGAAAAGGCTATCATACGCCTGGATGTGGACGAGGTTGCTTCTCTTCTGGATTTTGTAGAAAATTGTGGAAGCCAGCTTCGCGGCCAAAGAAAGGCTTATTATGAAAAAACAAAATTCCGGGATTTGGCTTTGATGACTCTTTTACTGGGCACAGGTATCCGTGTTTCTGAATGTGTGGGCCTTGACTTAAACGACGTGGATTTTAAAAATAATTCTATAAAAGTTACACGCAAAGGCGGCAGCCAGATGTATGTATACTTTGGACTAGAGGTCGAAAAGGCGCTGACGGATTATCTGGAAATTACGAGAAAACATATAGCGCCTCTTAATGGGCATGAGAACGCCCTCTTTCTCTCCTCTCAGCGAAAACGTATCAGTGTGCGTACCGTGGAGGATCTGGTAAAAAAATATTCAGCCCAGGTGACGCCTAACAAGCATATTACACCGCATAAGCTGCGCAGTACTTACGGTACAAATTTATATAAGGAAACTGGAGATATTTATCTTGTGGCGGATGTCCTTGGCCATAAGGATGTCAATACGACCAAAAAGCATTATGCAGCCCTGGGCGACGAACGCCGCCGCAAGGCTGCTTCGGCAGTGATTTTAAGGGAAAATAAAGAATAAGCGAACTCTGTGCTTGTGTAAATCAGTCCGTTTCATCACCAGCTGTTATTTTGCCGGTTCCCGGCAAAGCTTGAGGCTCTTTTGAAGTATCTGGACGTTTAGGATTTTTGGGAAACCAGCCTTTTTTGACGCGTTCTTCCTGTTCTTTTAGCTCACCGATGCTCCAAAAACATGTAAAGCTCGTAACACTGAAAAGTGATGACGCAAGGAGGTTTTCCATGCGTATTGAAACAACAAGAAAAATCATACCTGCCAAAAGAAAAACTGGCCATATTTTACTCGAGAAATAGTATTCGCCCTTAATAACCACTGGATGAAACAGTCCGATGACAAGAAATGAAAATATACCAATAATTAACCCTTCAAAATGCATACTGGATTTCTCTCCTTTCAGCAGTGACTTAACTGCTACATAATATGCAGTGGGAAATAAATTGTTCTTGTATTTACAGCAGCGAGAAATTATAATAAAGGAGTTAAATTATCAGGAGGGATAAAATTTTATGAAGCTTCAGCAATTACTCAGTTATACCCGCCGTGCTGTGGATGATTATCAGATGATAAAGACCGGAGATAAAATCGCCGTGGGCATTTCCGGAGGAAAGGATAGCCTGACACTGCTCTATGCGCTCCACGGATTAAAGAGGTTTTATCCAAATTCATTTGAAATTGAAGCAATTACTGTGGATCTTGGTTTTGATAATTTTGATTTAACGCCGATACAAAAACTGTGCGATGAGCTTGGTGTTCGCTATACTATCGTAAAAACTGATATTGGTCATATTATATTTGAAGATCGGAAAGAAAAAAATCCATGTGCTCTATGCGCCAAAATGAGAAAAGGCGCTTTCAATGAAAAGGCAAAGGCGCTTGGCTGCAATAAGCTGGCTTATGGCCATCATAAGGATGATCTTGTTGAAACAATGCTGCTTTCACTGATTTTTGAGGGGAGATTTTATTCCTTCTCTCCGATGACTTATTTGGACCGGATGGATATTACGTTAATCCGGCCGTTAATCTATGTCA
>JAGZDD010000105.1 GCA_018369015.1 Clostridiales bacterium
CCTTGACAAAATATTCCTGGAAAAACGGATAGACAATAAGTATCGGAAGTACGCCGATGACCGCGATTGCCATGCGCACGCCGATCCACGGAACTGCGGATGTGTCCGCAGACACCGCGTTTGTCAGTAAATATTGGACGTTATCATTAATCGCATTTAATATATTTTGTATGCCGTATAATTTTTTATCATCCAGATAATATAAGCCGTTCTGCCAGTCGTTCCAGTACATTAGCCCTGTCATCAGGCCAATGGTGGCTAATATAGGCCTTGAAATCGGCATAATGATTTTGAAAAATATGCCGTATTCACTGGCGCCGTCAATAGAGGCTGCTTCTCTTAACTCATAGGGTACGCTATAGGTAAAATAATTTTTTACAAGAATGGTATTAAATCCATTCAAAAGCAGTGTGGGAACAATGAGCGCCCATAACGTATCCTTAATATGTAAAATGTTTGTGTAAACCAGGTAAGTAGGCACCAGGCCGCCGTTAAACAGCATTGTAAATACGACATAAAAGGTAAGCAGCTTTTTCCCCGGCAAGTCTCTCTGGGAAAGCATATAGCCGAGCATTGACGTTATCATAACACTGACAGACACCCCGATGACAGTTACAATAATTGTAATTAAATATCCTCTTCCAATCATTTCCCACTGCTCTATAATATAAGAATATGAGTCCAGAGAAAAAACCTCCGGCCAAAACGAGTACCCGTTTTTAACAATACTTTCCTCACTTGTCAGAGAGGAAACGACCATTAAAAGAAACGGCGCCAGCGCCATAACGGACAGAAACATTAAGGCGGTATGGGATATGGCGCTCATTCTTTTTGCATCTTTCATACGCTCCTCCTTATCATTTGCGGCCAGCCGCGCCGCACATAGTGCCGCACATGAAAGCCGGCTGTTCCCGGGCTTCCATAAGGCTAAAATAAAGCTTCCCCATGATTGAATTTCTTTATAATGAAATTGGACGCGATAAGCAGCACAAAGCAGACAACGGATTGGTAAAATCCGGCAGCCGCGCTCATTGCTATATCGCCGTTGAGCATAAACGCCCGGTATACATAAGTATCCAGCGTATTTGTTGTGGGAAACAGCTGGCCAATATTTTTAGGCACCTGATAAAACAGCCCGAAATCAGATCTGAAAACCTTGCCAAGATTTAAAATCAGCAGCGTAATAATGGTCGGTTTGAGCAAAGGCAGCGTAATATACCGGATCTGCCGCCATTTTGTCGCACCGTCAATCTCTGCGGCTTCATAATATTCCCTGCTGATCCCTACAATGGACGATAAATAAATAATGGACGTAAAGCCAATAGTTTTCCACAGATAGACAATGGTCAATATAAACGGCCAATACTTACTGTCACTGTACCACGCGGCGCCCTCTGCCCCAAATTTGGCCAGCATATTATTGATAAACCCATTGCTCTCGCTCAGGAAAGCGAACACCAGGTAAGATACGATAACCATGGAAATCAGATGGGGCAGCAAAATGGCTGTCTGATAAAATTTTTTCAGCCTTCTTCCCGCGATTTCATTAAGAAAAATCGCCACGGCAATGGATAAAACCATGCTCAGGAAAATCCAGGCCACGTTATATCCCACAGTGTTCCGGGTAATCACCCAGGCATCCTTTGTCTTGAATAAATATTCAAAATTTTCCAGTGCTACAAAGGGGCTTCCAAAAAGCCCCTTTTTATAGCTGTATCGTTCAAAAGCAATCATAAGCCCCGGCAGCGGCATATAATTGTTAATAAACAGATATATAAGACCAGGAAGCCCCATCACATAAAACGGCAAATATTTTCTAAATTTTTTTTGCTTCATTGATTTTTCCACTCCTGATATTGCCGGTTCGTCTCGGCCACTACCTTGTCAATCCCGGCCTCTTTTAATGCGGCGCGGAATTTTGGCAGCGTCTCGTCCACATCCACAAGGCCGTAGGCAAGGGAATTACTGTACTCGCTCACAACATTTGTAATCGATGCAATTTCCGACTGAACGGACGTCACATCCACGTAAAATCCCAGGGCCGGCGAAATAATATCCGCGTTTTCCGGCTCATATTTAACAACTTCATCATAGTATTCTTCCGTTAAAGGAGCAAACTGGAATACCATCTTGGAATCGCCAATTTTAGAAATAAGCTGGGCGTAGCCGCTTGTTGCCGCCGTAAGCCCGTCTGCATAATCAATAATACGGTCACTGACCTTTTTATAATTCAGGCCTTCAATTCCATTGGCCATTAAATTCATAACATCCTCATCGGTATACATAAGATTCAGTAAATCCACGCACTTATCCGGCCGCTCGCTATTAATGGAAACTCCCCATGTATAATCCAGCACATGTTTGTTTGCCAGATAGGTTTTACTAAGAAGCCCTTTTTCAAGGCTGACGCCGACATTCGATTCCGCAAAAGCAAGCGTATTGACCGCTCCTTCCCGGACAAACTCGCCAAAAATCGTTTCCGCTTTCATCATCTGCGACGTATTCATTCCAGAAGTCAGGGCGTCTTCCACCCCGTAGCCTTTTTCAAACCATTCTCTGCGCATACGGCAAAGATCTTCATACTCCTGCGTATCATAATAATTGACAATTTCCTCGCTGCCGTCCAGCATAAGGACGCCATAAGACAGCGCCGTCGTATCCCCCAGGGAATCATAAAGCACGCAGCTTGACGGAACGCCCTGGCCAATATTGGTCGCCTTTGCTTCCATACCGCTTTGCGCCACCTGCTCAAATACCTTTTCAATATCCTCCGGAGACTCACAGACCTCAGGCACTTCTATACCGTAGGCGTCGGCCAGCTCTTTATTATAGTAAAACACATAGCTGTCGGCAGGATACAAAACAGCGGGTACGGCATAAACTTCCCCGTCAACAGTCACCGGATCTAAAAGCATCCCAAGCTTCTCTACAAGTTCCGGCGCACGGCTATAAAGCTCATCCGTAATCGGCTGTAAGGATTCGCTGGCAACAAGATTATTAAAAGGCGTCGTCATCCCCGCCATAACCAAATCGACCTTCTCCCCGGTCGTAGACCAAAGGCTCATTTTCGTCGCGTGTTCGGCAAGAAGTATTGGCAGCAAATCTACGGTAAGGTTGGCTTTTTTCAGCGTAATCTCATTAATCGCATCTTCAACCGCCTTTTCATCCTGAAGTTCACCGGCCCGCCCAATCACAAGCTCCACCGTCACCTCATAAGGCTCCTCATCAAAATCAATCACGCTCCCTTCTCCCTGGCTTTCTGCGCTGACCAAGGCGCCGTCCGTGCTGTTTTTTCCCTGCGCGTTCCCCGGGCTGCTATCCTTAGCGTCATCCAAACCTGTTCCAGCGCCGCCGCAGGCTAAAAGCACCATGGATAAACTTAAAATACTGCTCATTAACAAGGCTTTTTTTCTTTTCATTATTGAAAACCTCCCCTTTCCTTGATGCTTTTATTGTACTGTTTTCAAAGCAGACAGGATAGGAATATACGCTTCAAAAATAGCATAATCCGAGCATTTTCTAAAGCATGGCGCTATCCAGGCTGAGCGGAAAGATAAATTCTGCATAAGCCCCTTCGCTTTCTCTGTTTCTTATGATAATTTTAATCTGTTCCCCATAAATAATCTGCAGGCGCCTGACGGCATTAATCATACCAATCCCTAGGTTTTGACCGCCTTCTCTGCCCGATAAAACACTTTGTATATCTTCTAATATGGAGGGCGGATAGCCTTTCCCTGTATCATAAATGACAAGCCGGTAATTTCCATTATGTAAATCCGAAGCCTTTACAAAAATATCCAATACCCGTCCGGCGCTGACCGCATGTTTAATGGAGTTTTCAACAAAGGTTTGAATGAGCAGGGGAAGGATTGACGCCTGCTGCAATGCTTCATCCATTTTAAAATCATAATTAAACTGATAAGGGTACCTCACCTTTTGTATTTTCAGATAATTTTCCACATGCTTAAATTCTTCCCCCAGGGGAACCTCATCGGAATGAATATTGACAATATACCGGAAATATCTGGATAAGTATAAAATCATTTGCTGGATCTGTTCGTGATCTTTTGCCTCATAGCTATATAAAATATTAAGGACATTTAATATAAAATGGGGCTGGATCTGCTGGCTTAAGTACCGCAGCTTTGTCCGCTGCTGTTCAATCGTCATTTCATATATATCCAGCTTCAAGTGCTTCACCTGCTCTAACATTGTATTAAACTCCCGATTAAGCACATCAAATTCGTTTTTTCCGGCCACAGATCGGATCCGGTAAGATAAATTTCCGGCTTCAACAGATAAAATCGCTTTGTTTAGCCTGCGCAAAGGCTTTAACATACTTTTGTAGACCCATATAATAAATACAGTACCGACTCCCAGCGTTAACAGAGAAAAAATCAGAAAAAATAAATAAATTCCCGGCATCTCCATGGCAATTGCCTCTTTCCCCACCAGCTCCACGAGGTAAATGTCTAAAAAATCGGATGCCGTATAAACGGGATCATAAGCTTTATGATTGACAGTTATCTTCTGTGATTCCAATGAAAGGAACTTTTCCCCAAACGGCACATCGTCCGGATCACACGCTCCAGGGCTGTCTCCCAACCAGGATATGAGCGTTCCATTTTTGTCTGTAAAAGCATAAACAAGATCTTCCTCTTGCTTCTGATTTTTATTTATTTCCGAATCAATATAATACAGCAGAAAATCCATAGATACCCATACACCGCAGCAAGCGCCGCCTTTTTCATAAATCCCCAGCATATAGGATTTCCCGCCCGATTGTACAATACTCCATCCTGTTTTTGCTTTTATTTCTGCTGTTTTACAAAGCTTCGTCAAATAATCCGACATATTTTTATCATATCCTCGAAACAGTAATATATCCCTCTGTGGAATGCATGAAAAAAATCCCTGGTCATAGGCAGACTGCTTGAGCTTATTATCAAAATAGTTTCCAAGAGCAATATAAGAATTAACAAGCCGGTAATCGTCAGAATTTGTTCCTGTCATATAGGCCAGGCGTAAAAAGTCCTCATTTTCAGAAACCGTCCGTACAAGCCAATCGTTAAGCATCGTAAGCTCTTTATCAATCTGACTCATCTGCACCGACAGCACTCCCTTTTTTTCGGATATAATATAGCGGCTGATATATTGCCTGGCATAAAGATTAACGCCAATATTTTGGATAAAAACAATAAGAATTAAAAGAACTAGAAAAATAAGAAATCTGGAAATGACGGATAAGAACATTTTATTTTTGGCTGTAAAGCTCCCCATAATACTCCCCCATAATATTCATTTGCGTTGTAACTATCACTCATTATAGCGGTATTTTATAACAATTTCGAGTATAAAGCAAGAAAGGACAGCCGAAACTGTCCTTTTCTTCAAAAATTATACAAAGTTACCATTTTGTGGCGAGTATCCTGCACAAAATCAGATTTTTCTCTTTCCCTTTGCTGCGTAGCTATCGGTACGTGGAATCCAGTCAAGGAACTGTTCGACCTGAAGATTCCAGAACCGCCATTCATGAGTATATCCCGGCAGGGAAACAAAGGTCACATCCACATGGTTTTCAAGAAGCATATCTTTAAATTCCGTATTAAGCTTATATAAGAAATCATCTTCACCGCAGGATAAGTATAACGGCGGCAGCGGTGTCTTGGCGGCCACATCCTGCTTGGCAAGATAGGCAACATCCAAAGGCCCGTCAACCAGTCCTTCGATCTCATCCGGATCCCCCATAGGCATGACTGCGGAGGAAAAAGCACCAATAGCGGCAAAGCGTTCCGGATGCGTCAGCCCATGGAGCAGGGCGCCATAGCCTCCCATAGAAAGTCCTGCAATATAGCTGTTTTCCGGGCGGTCCGAAATAGGGAAATAATTGCTCACCAATTCCGGTACTTCTTCCGATACAAATTTGAAAAAGCTGTCACAGCTTGGCATATCCCTATAAAATTTATTTTCACCTGAAATCATCACAACCGCTATATTGCGTTCCTCTGCAAACATTTCCACATTCGTATACCCTGACCATGTGGCATGATTATTACCATAACCGTGGAGCAAGTAAAGAACCGGGTATTTTTCTTTGACCACATGGGTCGCCGTCAGCGACGGGTCCATAGACTCCGGGATCGTAGCGCTTGGAACAACGACCGTGATATCAACGGTCCTTTGCAAAACATATGAAATCACATTACATTGAAATTTTGCCATAATAAAATCCTTTCTAAAATGCTTTTTTAACGAAGAAAATTTTGTGTAATATACGTTTCCGGCAACAGACCGGCACATTCAATACCCCACATCCTCATCCCTTAACAGCGCCCAGGGCAATCCCTTCCGCAAAATATTTTTGCAGGAACGGATAAATAACGAGAATTGGCAGCAGTGCCACAAACGCGATCGCCATACGCACGCTCACTGTTGGGATCTGCATGATCGCGCTGCTGGCCGAAGCCGAGGCATTTGCCTGAAGTGCCTGGATATCCTGGATCATTTTGTTGAGCAGGTTTTGGATGCTGTATAATTTGGCATCATTGATATAGTAAAGTCCGTTTGTCCAGTCGTTCCAGTAGCCCAGACCGGAAAATAAGCCTATGGTTACAAGGATCGGCTTACCCATAGGAACCACGATCTTTTTAAAGATATACAGATAGGAGGCGCCGTCGATCTTTGCCGCTTCATATAAGACTTCGGGGATGCTGGAGGTATAATATGTACGGATCAGAATGACATTCATAGCGCTGAGCATGAAGTTGGGTACGATCAGGGCAAAAATCGTATTCTTTATGTGGAATACACTTGTCCACATCAGGTAAGAAGGTACAAGGCCGCCATTAAATAGCATGGTGAAGAATATATAAAAGCTGATGATGTTCCTGAAAGGAAGCTTTTTCACAGACAGAGCATAGGCGGTCATAGAGGATAAAAGTAGGTTGCAGGCCGTACCTACAATCGTTACCACAATCGTAATGCCATAAGCCCTGAAGATCGTCTGTGCGTTGGAAAAAATATACTGATAGGCCTCCAGACTAAATTCTTTTGGAACAAATGAATACCCGTAGACCAGCAGGGATTTTTCCGAGGAAATGGAGGACATAAACAGCAGGATAATAGGCGCGACCATGATGATCGTGACAATGATCAAAATAAAATTAATGATAAACTGATATCTGCGGTTGGATTTTGAATGCAGCATTGTTTTGACCTCCTTTCCTAAAACATCGCGTTTTCACTGCTGATCTTACGAACCAGTCCATTAGCGCTGACAACAAGTACGAACCCGACGACAGACTGGAAAAATCCGGCAGCCGCCGACCGTCCAATGCCGCCCGCAGCCATCAGAGCCCGGTATACATACGTGTCGATCGTCTGTGTCACATCAAACAAGGCTCCAGAGTTCTGAGGCACCTGATAGAACAGACCGAAATCGGAACAAAAGATACGGCCCAGACTGAGCATCGTCATTGTGATCAACGACGGGGTCAAGCATGGGATCGTAATTTTGGTAATCTGCTGCCACCGGCTTGCCCCATCCAGCCGTGCGGCTTCATAAAAGGACGAATCAATTCCGGTGATACCCGCAATATAGATCAGTGTACCATAGCCGCATCCCTTCCACAGATTCACAAAGGTAAGGATAAACGGCCAGTATTTAGGCTCCGAGTACCATTGGATAGGTTCCAAGCCCAGAGGCTTTAACAATCCATTATTGATCATTCCGTTTTCCACGCTTAAAAATGCAAAGACAATGTAGCTGACGATCACAATGGATATCAAAAATGGAAGAAGGATCGCGCTCTGATAAAGCTTTTTGCCCTTCCGGGAATAAACATCTGTGATCAGGATGGCAAGGGCAACGCCCACGATCATGCCGAGGATGATAAAAACAACGTTGTAAAGCAGCGTATTTCGTATAATAATGGCAGCATCATTTTTAAACAGATATTCAAAATTATCCAGGCCGCACCAGCTGCTGCCAAAAATCCCTTTGCGCTTGCTGTATTTTTTAAAAGCAACAATAATTCCGGCCATCGGCATATAGTTGTTAATAAAGAAATAAATCAATCCCGGAAGCAGCATGATATACAGGGGAATATACGTTTTAAATTTGGTCCAGGTTAATTTTTCCTTTTTGCGCTTTGTTTTCATAATACCAGCTCCGTTCGTTGATTATTGGGCGTTTTCGGTCTGAGCCTCATCGGCAGGATGCTCAGCCAGCCATGCATCCAGCTGTTCCTGCTTGGCATCCATAACGTCCTGCAAGCCGGCATCATATAATTTCTGATTAAACTCAGCAATCGCGGTTTCCGGATCTACGGAACCAGAGGCTATCGTCGTAGCATACTGGTCAGAAACAGCCGTCAACGCAGACATTTCATTAAGAACGGGGGTTGTATCAAAAAACAGACCATAAGCGTCGGACTTGATCGCGCTATCGCGCACTTCCTGGTACTGATTCCATACATTAGCATCATTTCCGGTCCAAACATAGCTGTTATACTGGTTTGGCATTGCCCAGCCATAGTCCTGATGATAACCGACATTTTCAGCTGTAATGCCTTCCGGATAATCAATAGTGCCGTCGTCTAAAACAACATAATCTTTTCCTTCAATTCCCCAATTGATCAGATCGTTCGCTTCTTTTGTCTTATAGATCCAGTTAAGGAGCATCATAGCCTTCTGAGGATCTTCGGAGTTGGTAGAAATACCGTACAGGCAGGCATTGGTCACTGTTGTATAGCATGCATCCGGTGTCAGATTAATACAGGTAGTGTCGTAGCCTGTCATGGAGTCTTTTTCCGCCTTGGTGTTCGGCTTTCCTGATGTGAGGAAGGAGAAAAGATTGCCTGCGCGCATCAGAGCTTCACCGGCATCTGTACAGGTGGCCTGGTCAGCGGAAACATAGCCTTTTTCATACCATTCATGCATCAGCTTACAAGCATCCATGTATTCATCAGTCTCATACCAGTTAACGATTTCTGTCGTCTGTCCGTAATCCATAAGTACGCCAAATAATCCGCCGCCCAGAGGGTCAAGGATCGCGTTGCTTACGATCATCGGCCATGTCAGGGTATTAGCGCCGCCAAACATCAGCATATCCGGATGAAGCTCCGACACCTTTTCATAAACCGCGGTCAGATCGTCTACGTTTTTTATATCCTCAGCCGTAAAGCCTGCTTCTTCTAAAAGATCTGTCCTCAATACGATCGTGACCGGATTGGTCCTTTCATGCATCGTCGGCACGCCGCCGATAAAGCCGTCAATACTGCAACACATAATATCGTCCATGCCGATAATATCTACCATATCCTGTCCATAATCATCCATATATCCGCTCAGGTCGATAATGTAATCGGAATCAATATAGCTGCCCATATTGGATGCCCAGAATGGGAATATGTCTAATTTATCATCCGAAGAAAGCACCATCTGGATCTGCTGGGTATAGGTACCAAAGGTTACAGGCATCAGGTCCACTTTCATATTCAGCTGCTCCATTGTCAGTTCATTGAAGGCTTCCTCAACCGCCTCCAGATCGCGGGCATCATTGGCGGCCCAATACATAAAAGTGGCCTCATACGGCTCTTCATCAAAATTTACCTCCGCCTGGCTGGCTGATGAACCGTCACTGCCGGTATCCGACGCGCCGTCTGAAGAATTACCCCCCTGTCCGCAGCCGGACAGTGTTGTTCCAACCATTAAAGTTCCCAACAAAATAGATAACCATTTTTTGCTCATACCCTTAATCTCCTTTTCTTAAAAACCCTTTTCAACACTGATTTTATCCATGGAACTATCAGGATTGATCGAATACTGATAGTTTTATTTTAGGAAATTTACAGAAATTTTTCTTTCACTATCTGGCTGTAAAGTTGCACAAAATGAATAATTACTATTTTGAATTTGTCAAAGAAAAAGAGTTTTTATATTCCTTGGGAGACATGCCGGTTTTGTTTTTGAATATCCTTGAAAAATAAGTATAATTATCATAACCGCAAAGGCTTGCCGCCTGAGAAACCGAATAATCGCCGGACATCAGTAATTTTTTCGCCAAATTGATCCGGCAGTCGATCATATAATTTCCCAGTGAAGTTCCCGTGGCTTTTTTAAATGACTTGGCAAGATAGCCAGAGCTTAAATAAACGAGCTTTCCAAGATCTTCCAAAGTAATCGGCTCCCGGAAATGTCCGTCAATATAGTTTTTTACAATTTCAACCGCATTTTCGGTTTTCGAGGTATCTTCCACATGCTCGGCAGCTCTTGAAAAAACATATTCCATATAATTGAGCATATGGTCAATGGAAAACTGGGAATTTTCCAGGAGCCGATCGTATTCCGGTTCCAAAAAAAGCCTTCCGGCATCCACCTGGCGTTCCCACAAAACAGTGTAGATCATCTGCATGATCGTGATACGGATCTCGCGCATTTTTTTTCGGCTCAGCGGAGATTTTTCGGCCTGGCCCTCCAGATATTTTTTGATCTCCTTTAAAAGGCGCGTAATTTCTTTTTGCCGGAACAGTGCTTCCCAGTATGAAAGCTGTGTGAGCTGGATATTGTCAAACGAGCTTTGCCAGGAATCAACATTAACGACCTCGCTCCGGTCATAAACCGCGTCCTGATAGACTTTTTCCATATCCAGATAACGGCTGCGAATAGTGGAAAACTCGATCATATAAGCGTAATAAATGTTTACCGGGCATTGAAGCACCTGGTCGATCTCATTGATGATCAGGACAAAGAAATCATGGATCTGTTTATCTGAAAGCTCCGGGGTATGGGAAAGGATCAGCAGCCACCGGTCTTTTTTGCATTTCATCATTGTTTCGATCTGTACACCAGTATCGGATAAAAGCTCTGACATGACATTATGCATAATAAATCTTTCCAGCTTCACTGAAAATCCGTCCATCCGGGACTGTTCTTTTTCAAATTTCAAAAGGCTTAAGGTAAACTTCTGCGAATGGTCGTAGGAAAGATGGCGGCTCTGCGCCAAAAACTCAAGCTCGTCTTCATCATAGCTGTCCACATTAAGAAGGGCGTCTTCCCAAAAGTGGGTTTTCTGAACAGACAGATTATCCAGCCAATACATCCCATACTGTTTTTGCTTCCGGACCGCCTGACGTCTTCTTACTTCATCCGTAGCTTTTTTCAACAGTTCCTGCAATTCGGTATATCGGATCGGTTTAAGATAATAGCTGAAGCTGTGGAGTTGGACCGCTTTTTGAGCATAGTCAAAATCCGCAAAGCTGGTACAAAAAATCGTTACGGTATCCGGATAATTTTCATTAATCCATTCCAAAAGAGCAAGCCCGGTTCCTCCGGGCATTTCAATATCAGTCAGTACAAGAGGGATATCACATGTCCTCATCAAATCCTTGGCGCCCTTGATGTTTCTGGCCGTAAATACTGAGGAAATCCCCAGCAGATCATAATGGATTCCGGCCTGAAGCCCTCGCAGGACATAAGTATTATCATCGACTAATAAAATATTCATTGCGGTTCCTCCTGTCGGTACGGTATGATGATCTGCACACAAGCCCCGTGAGATGGAACGTTTGAAAATATGACACGGGCATGGTCTCCATAAAACATTTTAAGCCGCGCAATAGCATTTTGGATGCCTATATGATATCCTGATGAAGAATTTTTAAACGCGCCTGAATTAAAGCGCTTTATAGTATCACCGTCAAATCCAGGCCCAGAGTCTTTAATAATGATCTCTGCAAAATCCTCTGGCCCATCATCGAACGGAGCGACCACTATTTGTATCCTCCATCCTCCGTCTGGTGTTATCGCATGTTTAATAGAATTTTCCACAAAGGTCTGGATTAAAAGAGGTGGAATCTCGAATTGATCCAGCTTATGATCGCACCGGATATCACAAGGATAAATGTTATCATTCATACATTCCAAAATCCTCAGATAATTTCTTGTAAAATCCAGTTCCTTTTCCACTGTGACCGGTTCCATACTTTTTTTTTAAATATATCTGAGGTAGCCGGATACCTGAAAGGTGATCTCCTGGATCTGTTCGGTCATCCCAACCTGGGCCATGCTTTGGATCACATTAAGGCAATTAATATAAAAATGCGGCCGAATCTGCATCTGTGCGTAATCCAACTCTACTTTTTGCTTTTCCAGCTGCTTTTCATAAATATCAATCTTAAGCTTTTGAATTTCATCCGCCAGTTTATTTAAGACTTTTCCGGTTTCGGCAAACTCTATAAGGCCGCTTTTTTCATTAAATGCCGCTGTATTTTTAAATTCCATGAGGCTGTCATAGAAAAAATTGACTTGGTGGAGAATATTCTTTCTTACATAAATAACTGCCATGATCACCAAAAACAGATAAATGACAATCGTCAGTAAAAAGAGCATCGGGTAAAACAATGTGTTTTCATATTCCCGCGCATCAATTTTAAACAACAGGGAAAAACGGGCATTGGTCAGGCTGTAAAAATTTTCATAATTTTGAGAGGCCCCCCATTGATTCTGGGAGAGCGTGCCGTTTTCATTTCGGTGAAAAGTAATATCTGTGCCGTTATCCAAATTATAAATACTCAGACTGGAACAGTGAGTAGGAGAAAGCGATAAAATGTTAGAGGCAAAATCAGAAGATTCGATCCAGGCACCCGTGATCCCTTTGGGGCCGCTGTAAATGGTACATATAAACTGATCGATAAAGAACCATTTGCCTTCTTTTGTATACTCAAGCGTATGGTTTTCAATCTGTGATAAAAGCAGATCGATAAAGGGCTGGCGCTCATAGATCTCACATCCCCCGTATTCCGTGAGCTTACCGTTTTTAGTGTCATAAAAAAAGAAATTAAATTTGTTGCCATAGGTTTTTGTTAACGCCAAAAATGTACTTTTTAAAGCCAAAATCGAGTCATTTTGCAAAAGGGTCGCATCAAGACTGTCCTTTTGTGCGGATGTACTGGCAATACAAGAATCTGTGATATTTTCAATTTCCGTACTCTCAAAAA
>JAGZDD010000106.1 GCA_018369015.1 Clostridiales bacterium
GTGAGAACACGGCCCGCTATGCCGGTATTAATGTAAAGAAGGTCATTATCCGTACAATGGCCATTTCCGGCGCCATCTGCGGTGTCGCCGGCTTCGTTATCGTCAGCGGGGCAAGCCATACAATTTCTACAGTGACCGCGGACGGGCGCGGATTTACGGCGATCATTGTGGCCTGGCTCTCAAAGTTTAATACATTTATTATGATCGCGGTGTCCTTTGGCATTGTATTTATGCAGCAGGGGGCTGTCCAGATTGCTTCCCAGTACGGGCTTAACGAAAATGCCTCGGACGTTTTGCTTGGCATTATTTTATTTTTCCTGATCGGCGCGGAGTTCTTTATTAACTATAAAGTGGAACGTACAAAGAGATAGGAGGAGATGCAATGAGTGTAATTATTATTTTTATCCAGAAGGCGATTGTTCAGGGCATCTGTATTCTTTTTGGTGCGCTTGGAGAAATTCTCACAGAAAAATCAGGAAACTTAAATCTCGGTATTCCGGGAATTATGTATATGGGCGGTATTTCCGGCCTTATGGGTGCTTTTCTTTATGAAAATAACAACCCTAACCCCAACGCCTTTGTGGGCGTGCTTATATCCTTTTTGTGCGCCTTCGCCTGCGCGGCCTTAGGCGGGCTGATTTACAGCGTGCTTACGATTACCCTTCGTGTGAATCAAAATGTGACGGGGCTTGCCCTCACGATTTTTGGCACAGGCTTTGGCAATTTTTTCGGCGGCTCTATTTCCAAGCTGGCCGGAGGTGTGGGCCAGATTTCTGTAAAGACGACGGGAAGCGCTTATACGGCTAAAATTCCGGTACTGTCTGATATTCCGGTGATTGGCGACCTTATTTTCAGCTATGGCTTTATGACTTATCTGTGTATCATTGCCGCTATTGTTTTATCGGTCTTTTTGTTTAGGACACGGAAAGGCTTAAATCTGCGGGCGATCGGGGAAAATCCGGCCACTGCGGATGCCGCCGGCATTAATGTCACTAAATATAAATATCTGGCGACCTGTATCGGCGCGGGCCTTGCGGGTCTTGGCGGCTTATATTTTGTTATGGAATATTCCGGAGGAACATGGACGGACAACGGCTTTGGCGACCGGGGCTGGCTTGCTGTGGCTCTCGTTATTTTCGCCTTGTGGAAGCCGCTCAATGCAATTTGGGGAGCCTTTTTGTTTGGAGCCCTGTATATTTTGTATTTGTATATTCCGGGGCTTGGCAGGAGTATGCAGGAGGTTTTTAAGGCGCTGCCTTATGTTGTCACCATCATTGTTCTTGTATTTACAAGCTTTAGAAAGAAAAAAGAAAACCAGCCGCCGGCAGGGCTGGGGCTGCCCTATTTCAGGGAGGACCGGTAAACAGAGTGCTGTCTTGCTTTGATTTTAATTCAAGGTGAGACGGCACTTTTTTAATTTAACAGGAAACTTTGTTTCCTGTTAGATTAAAACGCTCCGCTTTGGATGCGCACTCGCGCAGAGTGGAAAATTGTCGCTAAAGCGACCGTGCTCGGCGCGAGAGTTTTGCAAGCGGAACTCTTTGTTCCTATTCACGGTTTTGCCGGGAATAGGAACTTCGCAAATCACTGTCGGGCCTGGCTAATCAGCGAGTGATTAGCCAGGCTGTGAATAGAAACGAATAGTTACATCTGTAAAATAAACAGTATATAACAGTTGACAACAGTCGTATACTGTTATATACTGTTTATAGAACAGAGGAAATGTTACAACATTGTTCCGGCTTTCATCCGTGGCAAAGCCGCGCGCAGCGCGGCATAAGGTTTTAGCTGTAAAGATATTGCCCGGGAATCTGTAAAGGATGGTAATAGCAATGAGAATTATTATTAACGGCGCCTCAATGATGCCGATTTATGAGCAGATCGTTGACCAGATCAAAGCGCAGATTGTGGACGGCGAGCTCTGTGAAAACGACATTCTTCCCTCTGTCCGTACTTTGTCAAAGAATTTAAAAATCAGCGCCCTGACTGTGAAGAAAGCGTACGATAATCTGGAGCAGGAAGGGTTTACCGTGACCGTTCACGGGAAAGGAACCTATGTTAAGGCCGTGGGAAGGAACTTGCTGTTGGAGGAACAGCGCAAGGAGGTTGAAGCCGATTTGGAAATGGCCATACAAAAAGGCAGAAGCTGCGGATTGAAGGATGAAGAAATTCGGGAATTATTTAATTTAATTATGGAGGAGTAAGAATGATTGAAATAAGCCATTTGAAAAAGAATTACGGATCATTTACATTGGATTGTTCGCTTAAGGTGGCTCCGGGAACAATTACCGGACTGATTGGACAAAACGGTGCTGGGAAAAGTACGACATTTAAAGCGCTTCTTGGACTTATCCATACCGACGGCGGAAATATACAAATTCTTGGAAAGCCGGCGGATGCTCTTGCCAGAGAGGATAAACAGATGTTAGGGGTTGTCTTGTCAGATTCCGGCTTTTCTGGTTATTTGACAATCAAGGACATTCTTCCGGTACAGGAGAGCCTGTTTGCCAGGTTTGATAAAAATTATTTCCTGGAAAAATGCCGGAACTTTGAGCTGCCGATAGATAAAAAGATTAAGGAATTTTCTACAGGGATGA
This sequence comes from Clostridiales bacterium, assembly GCA_018369015.1. Lineage (GTDB taxonomy): Bacteria > Bacillota > Clostridia > Lachnospirales > Lachnospiraceae > Catenibacillus. Next base: position 2,598 of record JAGZDD010000106.1, read on the forward strand.
AGGCAAAGCTTAAGGTAATTGTCGCCATTTCCCATAAGGCAAAGCTCCTTATTTTAGATGAGCCGACCGCCGGGCTTGACGTCGTTGCCAGAGATGATGTCCTTGGCCTGCTTCGGGAATATATGGAAGGAGGGGAGGACCGCGCTATTCTTATTAGCTCTCATATTTCTACAGATCTTGAAGGGCTTTGTGATGATTTGTATATGATCCATAAGGGCAAGGTGATTCTTCACGAGGATACGGATGTCCTTTTGAGCGATTATGGAATACTTAAGCTTGACGGCCAGCAGTTTAAGGCGGTTGACCAGCGGTATATTTTAAGATGTATAAAAGAAAGCTATGGTTACCGCTGCCTGACGAATGAAAAACATTTTTATTTGGAAAATTATCCAAGAATAGTGGTTGAAAATAGCCATGTTGATGATGTTGTTATGATGATGATCCGGGGAGGAAAGTGCAGTGATGAAAGGGTTATTAGTGAAAGACTTTAAACTAATGAAAAATCAGAAAAATTTTTTCTTGATGATATTTTTGTTAAGTATTGCGTTTATGGGAATGGATGGCGGAGAAAATTTTATTGTCGGTTTTTTGACCTTTATATGTTCTCTTTTTTCCATAAGCACGATCAGCTATGATGAATTTGACAATGGAAATGCCTTTTTATTTACCTTACCGTTTAACCGGGCAGACTATGTCAGGGAAAAATATTGTTTTGGGCTGATCGCGGGGATTGCCGCCTGCGTTGTGGGAACGATTATTTCCAGCGCCGCTATTCTTATAAAAAATACCGGTGTAGATATTTTGGAATGGCTGCCGGCATGTTTTACATTTATTATTATTGATTTGCTTTTTCTTTCATTTTTGCTGCCGTTTCAATTAAAATTTGGGGCCGAACGAGGGCGGATCGCTTTACTGATTGGCTTTGGAATCCTTTTTGTTATAGCATTTCTGGCGGTAAATCTTATGGCGGCATTGAATGTTGATATTGACGCCATTGTGGAAAATATGACGGCGGCTGGTCTGACCGGGCTTTTTGTGTTTTGCTTTTTCGCCGCAGCCGCATGTACTCTGATCTCTTATAGGATTAGCCGCGCGGTTGTGAACCATAAGGAATTTTGAGGAGATGGGGCGTCTTAGGAGGGTGAATTTTGGCAAAATTAACGGATGTGCCGCGCTGTGCGGAATTATGGATGAGGAGGGCTTATGAAGGGATTATTGATTAAAGATTTCATGTTAATGAAACAGCAAAAAGTAAGCTTTATGATGATCGCTTTCATTTCAATCGTATTGCTGCCGCTGCGTTTAAAGTATGGCTGTGTAAATAGCGCCGCTGCCATAATGCTTGCGATGACGGTGGTTTTTACGGCCATGGTTCTTTTAAGTGGGGGGAGCGGAGATTTTTTTGAAAAAAGGCATATGCTGTGGAAAATATAGAATCCGCATTGAGTTTTAAGCTGTTATTTCTTTTTGTTTTTGTGGCATGTGCCGGGTTCATCGCTTCCTATTTTATCAGTAAAAGGATTGTTGAGCATAAGGAATTTTGACTGGGAATATAAAATCCGCCAGGCTGATTTAAGTCTGGCGGATTTTTATTTAATAGGAAACTTCGTTTCCTATTAAATAAAAACGCTCCGCTTTGGATGCGCACTCGCGCAGAGCGGAAATTTGTCGCTAAAGCGACCGCGCTCGGCGCGAGAGTTTTGCAAGCGGAACTCTTTGTTCTAGCCTTTTAGGAAAGCCTGACATTGTCTGCTCCGGCCCATTACTTTCGTTGACTTTAGCAGAAAAAATGTTACAATAGACTAAAATATATGCTTGCATTTTGCGTAGGAGGATTCATTTATGGAAACCGGCATTATTATTGCAGTTGTTTTTTTGTTTGTAGATATTATGGTTGTTGGGATTTCCATGGTTATCTATTCAGGGAAAACAGAGTATAGCGACGGAATGCTTTTGGGTGTCCATGTGCCTGCCGCAGCGTCATCGGACCCGGAGGTTTGCGCTCTGTGCGGTAAATATAAGAAAACAATCAAGGTATTTAACCGTCTGAATATGCTTGCTGGTATCGCAGTTAATGCGGCGGCTTTTGCCGGGATTGGCCTTTTTATACTTTTGTGGTGCCTGTGGCTGGCCCAATACCTTTTTGGCCTTTTTTATATGATTTATGGAAGCCACAGGAAGATGTATGCCATTAAAATTAAAAGACAATGGGTTCGTGAGGAGAGCAGGCATCTCATACAAGCAGGACCCTGGCAGGGAATGATGACGGACGATGACGAATACTGGCAAAAGGGCTGGTACAAAAACCCAGGCGACTCACGGCTTTGGGTACAGGACCAGGTGTGCAGCACAAATTTTTCCATGAATATGGCTCGGCCGGCGGCAAAAGTCATCAACTGGGTTTGCGGGATTTTTTTGGGGGCAGTTACTGTTGGCGTTGCCGTACTTATTATGTTTTTTGAGGGAACGGTAATTAAAGTGGACTGCTCGGAGGAGGGGCTTCAAATAAGCGCGGCGGTTTACCGAAGCGAGCTTCCATGGGAATCGATTGTGGCTGCCAGGATTGTTGAGCGTGTACCGGAGAAGAATTATAACAGAACGAACGGCGGCGATACGGATAAGTTGTATGTGGGCCATTTTTCCGATAATTCCGGGCAAAAATATAGGATGTTTATATATAAGAATTATGAACCTGTGCTTGAGCTTGTAACGGAAGATGCGATTGTCTATGTCAACAGCAAAAACAGCCAGGATGTAAAGGATTGGTATGATGAGATTATTCAGAGAAATGGAAGCAGCGGATATGGACGACTGTGCCCGTCTGTTTACGGAAACATTTACATGTGCGCCATGGAATGAACACTGGCGTGAGGAAACGGCGCTTAAGCGGCTTGGGGGGATTATGTCGGCCCCGGTATCGCGTGGATATGTTTGTTGTGAAAATGATGGCGCTGATGGAACGGATCTTAACCGGATTGTCGCTATGGCCTGCGGCAGAGCTTTGGCCTTTGAAGATTCTAAAGAGCTGTTTATTGATGAATTTTGCGTACACCCCAAGCTCCAGGGGCAGGGAATTGGCAGCGCCCTTCTTGGTTTTATCCGGGAAAAATTAAAAAATGAAGGGGTTTCCTACATTGTACTGAACACGGAAAGGGATTTGCCAAGCCGGATCTTTTATGAAAAAAATGGGTTTTATACAAAAGATAAAGTGATATTTATGGTTCAAAGGGTGACATCCGGCGGAAAAATATGATAAAATAATTTTATCGTGCCTTTTGAGCGGCGAATATAAGCAAACCTTTACGCTGCGGAAAGTACGCATTGCAGGCAAAGCCACATCATGGCTGCTTTCAGCCTGGGAAAGGGATGATTTAAGATGAATGACGCATATGTAACATTTACTTTGGGAAAGCAGAAAAGAATTGCTTTGATCGCCCATGATGGGAAAAAACAGGAAATGATTGAGTGGTGCGCGGCGCATAAAGATATTTTAAGCCGCCATTTTTTGTGCGGTACGGGAACGACAGCCCGAATGATTGCCGACAGGACCGGTCTTCCGGTAAAGGGCTATAACAGCGGCCCTCTTGGCGGCGACCAGCAAATCGGCGCTAAGATTGTTGAAGGGAATATTGACCTTGTCATATTTTTTTCAGACCCGTTAGAAGCGCAGCCCCATGACCCGGATGTCAAAGCGCTGCTGCGCATTGCCCAAGTTTATGATATTCCTATGGCGAATAATAAAGCGACCGCAGACTTTATTATTACATCCAGTTTTATGGAAAGGGAATATGAACATCAGGTTTTAAATTTTAAGCGCAATATTGAAGAACGGGCAAAAACGCTTTAAAATTCGTAACCCTTCAGCCCGCGCCATTCGCAAAGCCGCGCTAACGCGCTTTTCGCCGCATCGCGGCTGCCTTTGCGCATAACCTGGCGCTCCCTTGGCCTGGAGCAATAGGCCCAAAATTGTGTAAACACGATTTTGGGCCTGTCACTCCCGGCTGGCTGAACGATTACTTAAATCCAAAGGTTTTACGAGTTACAAAAAAGTTGCGAAATCCTGGGGAATTTAGTATAGTAAATTTAGTTGCCGCGCTGCGCGCGGCCCTACCATGCATGAAGGGAGGAATTTTTATGTCAAAAAGAGTAACGGTTGCGGTCGACGCCATGGGCGGAGATAACGCGCCAGTAGAGATTATTAAAGGCGCTGTGCAGGCGGTGAACGAACATGATGATGTGAAGGTTATCCTTGTAGGAGATGAAAATATTGTAAACCGTGAGCTTGCGTCTTATTCCTATAATAAGGAACAGCTTGAGGTTGTCCATGCTTCTGAGGTGATCACAAATAATGAGCATCCGGTGGCTGCTGTACGCTCAAAGAAGGATTCTTCCATTGTTGTCGCCCAGAAGCTTGTACGGGAAGGAAAGGCAGACGGTTTTGTTTCCGCAGGAAGCACCGGCGCTGTTTTAGTTGGAGGGCAGTTTGTGGTCGGCCGTATCAAGGGGGTAGAGCGGGCTCCGTTAGCGCCGCTGATTCCTACGACGAAGGGCTTTTCTTTGCTCATTGACTGTGGGGCTAATGTAGACGCCCGTCCGTCGCACCTTGTCCAGTTTGCAAAAATGGGTTCTATTTATATGGAAAATATCATGGGCAAGAAAAATCCTACAGTGGCGATTGTCAATGTGGGCGTAGAGGAGGAAAAGGGCAACCAGCTTGTGAAGGAAACCTTCCCTCTGCTTAAGGCCTGCGAGGACATTAACTTTATCGGCAGCGTTGAGGCTCGGGAAATTCCCAACGGCTGGGCGGATGTTATTGTGTGCGAGGCTTTTACCGGCAATGTGATTTTAAAACTGTACGAAGGCGTGGCCGGCGCTTTAATGAAAAAGGTAAAACAGGGAATGATGTCTACGCTTCGCTCTAAGGTAGGGGCGTTGATGGTTAAGCCCGCTTTGAAGAAAACACTGAAGGAATTTGATATTTCACAATACGGAGGCGCTCCGATGCTGGGGCTTACGGGCCTGGTGGTAAAAAGCCACGGCAGCAGTGATGCCACATCAATTAAAAATTCCATTGTCCAGTGTATTTCCTTCTCAAAGGCAGACATTCCCGGAAAAATTAAAGCGCATATTGAGTAACTGTTCAGCCGTGCGGCTGAGGATGACAAAAACTTGGCGCAAGCTTGCTTGCAGAGAGGTTTTGTCATCCTCAGACATAGGGCGCTTAGCCCGAATCGAGGATTTAGCCGCGTATGCGGCGGAAAGCAGCGTTAGCTGCGTAAATCCGAGATGTACGGCTGAATAGTTACCATATCGGAACGCCTGCTAAAAAATCTGACAAAGCTTCGGCCAGTGAATAGACATGCCGCGCACAGCGCGGCATCACTATAAAGGGAGTTTTTTTATGGAATTTGAAAAGCTTAAAAAAATAATTGCAGATATACTGAAAGCAGACGAGGATTCCATATCTATGGACACGGATGTTGTCGATGATTTGGGCGCTGATTCCCTGGATGTTTTTCAGATTGTTATGGAGATTGAGCGGGAATTTGACATTGAAATTCCCCAGGAACGCATCGAATCCATCCGTCAGGTAAAGGATGCAGTGGAATATATACGTCATATCACCGGTTGAATGACCGGAGTATGCAGGGAGACACAATTATGGAAAATTTACAAAAAGACATTAAGTATGAATTTCGGCAGGAAAACCTTTTGCGGCAGGCATTGACCCATAGCTCTTATGCCAATGAGCATCATTTAGATAAGCTTTATAACAATGAACGTCTGGAATTTTTAGGGGACGCCGTTTTAGAGGTCATCAGCAGTGATATGCTGTTTCGGAGGTTCCCTAAAATGCAGGAAGGGCAGCTTAGCAAAAAGCGGGCGAGCCTTGTATGTGAGCCGGCGTTAGCTTACTGTGCCAGACAGATTAAGCTTGGGCGTTATCTGCGGTTAGGGCATGGCGAGGACATGAACGGTGGAAGGGAAAGGGATTCCATATTATCCGACGCTATGGAAGCTGTTATCGGCGCCCTGTATTTAGATGGCGGCCTTAGCGTAGCTAAGGAATTTATTATGAATTTTGTGCTCAATGATATTGAGCATAAGGCGCTTTTTCACGACAGCAAAACAGCCCTTCAGGAAATTGTCCAGAGCAAAGTGAAAGACACAGTAACCTATGAGCTTATCGATGCTATTGGGCCTGAACATAACCGGAGTTTTATGGTTCAGGCAATGGTGGGAGATATTAAGCTCTGTACGGGAAGCGGCCGGACAAAACAGGCGGCCGGACAGGATGCGGCCTATAAATCAATCCTTATGCTTAAGGAAAATCCGGAACTCATCCGTGAACAGTAACCCTAAGGAAAAGTTGGTGGAACATGTATTTAAAAAGCATTGAGATTCAGGGCTTTAAGTCCTTTGCCAATAAAATTAATCTGAAATTTCATAAAGGGATTACCGGGATCGTAGGACCTAACGGTAGCGGAAAGAGTAATGTAGGAGACGCTGTGCGGTGGGTGCTTGGCGAGCAGAGCGCCAAACAGCTTCGCGGTTCAAAAATGGAGGACGTTATTTTTTCCGGTACTGAGAGCAGAAAGCCACTCGGCTTTGCCTATGTGGCGATTACCCTGGATAATTCAGACCACAAGCTGGCGATTGCCTATGACGAGGTCACTGTTGCCCGGCGGGTATACCGTTCCGGCGAGAGCGAGTACCTCATTAATGGCAGTACATGCCGTCTGCGGGATGTCCAGGAGCTTTTTTTTGATACAGGTATTGGTAAGGAAGGCTATTCGATTATCGGCCAGGGTCAGATTGATAAGATTTTAAGCGGTAAACCAGAGGAACGGCGGGAGCTTTTTGACGAGGCTGCGGGCATTGTTAAATTTAAAAAACGCAAGCAGGCTGCCGAGAAAAATCTGGAGGCGGAAAAGCAAAATCTTTACCGTGTCAATGACATTTTGTCGGAACTGGAAAAGCAGGTAGGCCCTCTGCGCCGCCAGGCTGAAACTGCCCGGGAATATTTAAAAATGCGGGAGCGGTTAAAGCTTTTGGACGTCAACCTGTACATATCTGAATTTGTCCGTATGAAAGAGGAATTAAAGTCTGTCGATGAAAAGCTCGGGATTGTCGGCGGGGATATGGCGCAGACTAAGGAGGCTCTTGATAAGACAAGGGAAGAATATGAGCGCCTTGAGCATGAAATTGAAGTTTACGACGCAAGGCTTGAGGAAAAACGCGGCGAACTTAATGAGGGCAGAATTGCCCGGGAAAAGCTAGAAGGCGAGATGCGGCTGATTGCCGAGCAGATGAATACGATCCGGCAGAATGTAGAAAACGGTGAAGCGCACATTGCAAGGCTTAATGAAAATATTAAAGGAAAGCAGGCGAGCCGGGAGGAGTACGAAGCCGCAAGAAGCAAGCTTTTAGAGAAAATCCATAGCCTGAATGACCGAAGGCGCGCTGCGGATGAAACGCTTGCTGCCATGAATGAAGCCTCGGCTCAGTTAAAAAATGACATCGAGCAAAAAAACGGCGATATTATTGAGCTTCTCAATGAGGCCGCCCAGGTAAAGGGGAAAATTGGCCGCTATGACACGATGGAGGAGCAGATCAACATCCGAAAGACGGAGCTTAACCAGCGTTTGATTGTCCTAAAAAGCGAGGAGGCCAGCAAGGCGGAAGCTGTCGCCGAATATGAGCAGGAGCTTTCAAAGGTTTTAGAGCAGCTTAATACAGCTAATGTGCTCCAGGAGGCGCAGAAAAAAAGAAATGACGAGGTGACAAAAAAGCTTAGTGACGCCCGACAGGACGTTGGACGAAAGCAGCAGGAATTTCATGCAGTTAATTCGAGATATTCGGCATTAAGAAATATTAGCGAGCGCTACGAGGGCTACGGGAACAGTATTAAGCGGGTGATGGAGCAAAAATCCCGGATGCCGGGAATTATCGGTGTTGTGGCGGATATTATCAAGGTTGAGAAGAAGTATGAAACTGCCATTGAGATCGCGTTAGGGGGCAGTATTCAAAATATTGTCACTGAGGATGAAACGACGGCCAAAGAACTTATTGCCTATTTAAAGCAAAACCGCTATGGCCGCGCTACCTTTCTGCCTCTGACAAGTATTACGGCAAAAGGAGCGCCGGTGCCGGAGGCCGTTTTAAATGAGAAGGGCGTTATTGGGCTTGGCAGTTCTCTTGTGGCGAGCCATAAAAAATATGGACAGCTTGTCGGGTATCTTTTAGGGAGAATTGTCATTGCCGATCATATTGACAATGCCCTGGCCCTGGCGAGAAAGTATAAGTATTCTTTAAGAATCGTTACGCTTGACGGGGAATCCTTAAGCCCTGGCGGTTCTTTATCCGGCGGCGCCTATAAAAACGCCAGCAATCTTTTGGGCCGCAGCCGGGAGCTTTCGGAGCTTTCAGAAAAAGTTGAAAAGATTAAAGACGAGATTGAAACGCTCAATGAAATCCAGCTAAGGCTCCAGACCGAGCGGGCAAATCTGCGCAGGGAAATGGATGAAAACAGCCGCAGGCTCCAGGAGCTGTCCTTAAGTGAAAATACAGTGCGCATGACACTGAATCAGGCAAAGGCGGCAAGATGTGCCAGCGCGGATGCATACGCCCAGCTTTCGGGGGAAAATGCAGAGCTGAACCAACAGCTTAAGGATATTTCAGAAAGCAGGAACCGGCTTAATGAAGAGCTTCGCGCTTTTGAGACAAAAAGAGAGCAGACACAGCAGCAGGTTGCTGCCCTGAATGAGCAGTTAGAGCAGCAGCTTGAGGATGAAAAGCGTTTTGGCGAGGCCAATGCAGGGCTTCGGCTTGAATATTCACAGCTTACCCAGCAGCGTTCCTTTGCGGATGAAAACATTGCCCGCGTAGTCAAGGAGATTGAAGCTTACGAGGAAGAAATTGCAGGGATCAGGGCAACGATGTCAAACAGCGATATGGAGTTAGCCGGCCGGAAGGCCAAAGCTAACGACTATGCCGGGGAAATTTCACGGCTGGCCGGGGTGATTGAGGAGGCAGACAAGGCGCTTACTGCCCTTGGTACTGCCAGGGATGAGATTGCCAGGGGCCACCGGGAATTTTTCACAAAGCGGGAAGAATTATCCGACCGGCTTGGCGTCCTTGATAAGGAGCAGTTCCGTTTGAACCATCAGAAGGAAAAACTTGAGGAAAGCAAGGCGGCCCAGAGCGACTATATGTGGCAGGAATATGAGCTGACCTTTAGCACGGCCTACAGCTTAAAAACAGATGAGCTGATGGCCCTGGGAGCCTCGGGCTTAAAGAAGGCAGCAGGCGATCAAAAGGCGGAAATTAAAAAGCTTGGCAATGTCAATGTTAATGCCATTGACGAATATAAAGCAGTCAGCGAGCGTTACGACCTGTTAAAATCCCAGCACGACGATCTTGTGGAAGCGGAGGAAAAGCTTACAGGAATTATTGAATCCCTGGATAAGGCCATGCGGGAGCAGTTTACAGAAAAATTCAGAGAAATTGCTATGAACTTTGACCGGGTATTTAAAGAACTGTTCGGCGGCGGACGGGGAACATTAGAGCTGATGGAGGATGAAGATATTCTTTATGCAGGTATACGTATTATTGCCTCGCCCCCGGGGAAAAAGCTTCAAAATATGATGATGCTTTCCGGCGGTGAAAAGGCGCTGACGGCCATTGCCCTTTTGTTTGCCATTCAGAGCCTTAAGCCCTCGCCGTTTTGTCTGTTAGATGAAATTGAGGCGGCCTTAGACGATGCCAATGTCAAGCGCTATGCCCAGTATTTGAATAATCTGACAAAGGATACCCAGTTTATTATTATTACCCACCGGAGGGGAACGATGAATGCGGCGGATGTCCTTTATGGTATTACAATGCAGGAAAAAGGCGTTTCTACCCTTGTTTCGGTAAGCCTGATTGATAATAAGCTGGAGGACTGAAAGTTTGTTAAGCTAGAAGACTGAAAGCTTGCTAAGCCAGAGGGCTGAAAGCTCGTTTGGGAGGGGCCCTCGCAGCGCCTTAAGGGCCTGGCAGTCTTAAGCGTTCATTCGTGACACAGCCGCGGAAAGCGCGGTATAAAAGTTTAGAAAGAAGGCGTTTTATGTCTGAAGAAAAAAAAGGATTTTTTAGCCGGCTTGTTGCCGGGCTGACAAAAACAAGAAAAAGCATTGCCGCAGGCTTTGATTATATTTTCAGCGGCTTTTCCCATATTGATGA
>JAGZDD010000107.1 GCA_018369015.1 Clostridiales bacterium
TGATAAACAGATGGAAGAAGTGAAGCCGGATATGACGGCTATATTGTGTCTGAATATGAAGGCCATGGCACAAAACCGGCAGCCCAGGCTGTGGCGGAACATATCGCTATGGAGCGCAGGATTCTGGGAATTTAAGCGCAGATGCTTTTGCAGTACTTCCGGGTTCACGGGGCAACTGTAAACATATACTGCTTGCTTTGTAAGACTCTGATACAGTAACCTGTTTCGGTCTGCGCCGCAAAACTCTGATATAGTAACTTACTTCGGCCTGCGCCGGATTTTCATTAAATATAGTGGTAACATTTGACGGGCGCTTTCGGGCGCCCGTTAAATGTTGCCTGGCAGCTCAATGAACCTTCCCCTGGATTAAGCTTATGTATTCTTTCTGCTGAGTATTTGGAATTTTAAGCAGCTCCATAGCCTTATCTGCGGTGAGATTCATAGTTTCCATGAGATTGATAATTAATGCTATCTGTCCTTTAATAAAGCCATCCTTTCTGCCGGCTTCTAAGCCGGCTGCGCGTCCGACCTCAAGGCCCTCGTCATAAATATCCTGTAATGCGTCGCCCATATTAACATCCCCTTCCTTTTCTGGTGAATCAATATCAAATTTGTAATGCGTACAGGCCCGGATCACCATAGCAGCATTTTTGTCTATGGCCGAAAACCTGGGATTACCTTTAACTAATGCCTGGATTTGTTTCTTATCCCTGGAATATTTTATGAAACTCAAAACTTCCCGAAGGTTGGTTTTAAATTTTTTCATGTTTTCTTCTGTAATGTCTGATGGCGCAATTAAATGGATTTTGTAATTCTCGACCATGGATAGCAGCTTTGGGTCTTCTAGGGTGAGCATTTCGTGAAGCTGAGTTGGACCATCCCATTTATCCGGTGAGAGAAGAAGAATGGCAGTAATCACTGGAATCAGCCGGTCTTCTTTGTACCATCCGCTTAAGTACTCTCCCCGGCTCCGGCCTTGATGCTCCTTATCCGCGCGATGCTTCCGCTCCATATCCCTGATCTGCCTGTCATAGGCAAGAGCATCATATAACATTGCCCGTACGGGCATTACATAAGAAATGTCCGTCTGTTCTTCAACTCCAAGTAAAAGATATGCGGCGTGGCCATCTGTCATAGCGGTACAGGATTTATATATATCCCGGAATCTTTGCAGGGAAATATTTGAATTATGTTTGTCTAAGCTGGCTGTGACAGACGAATCCAGAGATTGAAGCTGTTCCGGTTTTAGTGTTGGACTGCCGTCGTAAAGAAGATAGTTAAAAAGATCGGCAAAGACGGCGTTATCCTGAATATACTGTTTGGCAATAATATCTGATTGGCCCATATATACGAAACCTCCTATATTTTATCATGTTTGAGAAATAGATTCAATGAAGTTAATGAAAATGCATATTATAGTTATCTCTTTTGCACGGTTGCTCGCATTGCTGCAAACACTAGCTGATTGCAGTGTGAGAATATCATCCGAATATAACCAATAACCATATACTTTGAAGGGATTTTATAGAAGAATATTATAGAAACTTTCATGCCGCCTGCGCGATCTGCCGCAAGCGGAGAATCCTGAAGAGCAAGATTCTTTCTTCCGTGTTAAAAATTAAGATATAACTATTGTATATGTAAAATCATTGCTGTTCAACTATAAAATATCGCAAATTTCGACACAGTTGTTCGTGCTGATTTCCGAAAGCAACAAACCACTTTGATTTACCGCACATGTATGTCTAATATATCTAAAATTATATGGAATATTTGCAATGTTTTTGATTAAAAATTATATATAATATGACATATGTCATAACTTAGAGTGTTCTTCCTATGCTAAAATACATTTGTAACGTATTTGCGCAGCGGCACTGCGCTTGAAGGCTGCTGCTTTGCGCGATACGCCTGAAGGGCGATCGCTGCGCTTGCACGATCGGGCAGCAGGCATAGTTAAAGGACAGGCAGCTTTGAAACTGTTTTAAAGTATTTTATCGCTGCCTTAAAGTAATGGAGGAATGGTATATGAAGACTAAAATGACGAAATGGATGAGCATTTGTATGACAGGTATGCTGGCGGTATCTATGCTGGCAGGATGCGGGGGGGGTACAGCGGTAAATAACCCCTCCGGTCCGGAAAGTGCAAAGGACGGTTCTGCCGCAAAGGAAGCGTCCGGGGATAAGAGCGGCGCAAAATACAGTTTTGCCGGAGACATTGTCGGGCAGGGAGCGCAGGCCTTGGACGATATTGTGTCCGAAGAAGAGTATTTATTTAATGCAATGGGCTGTGATTTTAAAATTTATAACGATAATTTTACAGCAGATACCCAGGGAACTAATATCCAGACAATGGCTTCGGCGGGCTATGACGGCCTTATGGTTTTTGGCTGGAACGCCACTTTGTATACAACTATTTCCAATACGGCAGGAGAAGCGCAGGTGCCTTTTGTATTTTTCGACCAGATTCCCACAGATGAAGCCATTATTTCCCAACTGGAATCCAATGAATATTATGTTGGCAGCGTAGGCGTTGATAACTATGCCCTTGGTGCGAATATGGCAGAGCGGATGCTTGAGGACGGTATAACAAAGGCTGTTTTACTTGGAGGCTCTGTTGGCGATGTGGTCCACGACGCCAGAGATAAAGGTTTTACGGAAGCTTTTGAGGCTGGCGGGGGAGAAATTTTGGCAAAAACAAGATGTACCGACCCGGCCGAAGCGACGACGAAAGAAGACGATATGATTTCTGGCAATCCCGACGCCCAGGCGACCTATTGTCTGACCGGAGATTATGCCATCGCGGCGATTGCTGCCCTGGAAAATCACCCGGGAACAAATATGGAGCTTTATTGTTCCGATGTGACGACAGAGGCGGCCGGGTACATTAAAGACGGCAAAATTGCCTGCGGCGACGGAGGCTCTAAAATTGCGACGGTGATTGCGGCGGCGCTGCTTTATAATTATGCTGATGGAAATATCATCCGTGATGAAAATGGAAAGGCTCCGAATTTTTCTAATATTGTTTCATTTGAAGTTAATGCAGATAACGCGCAGGATTACGTTGATACATTTCTTACCGGACATCCGGTCGGGGAAGATGATGTCCGCGCGATGATTGCCAAAGATGTTACCTACGATACCTTTGCAGACTATATTGCCAATTTTAGTCTGGACAGTGTATTAAAGCGTGATTAAAGAAGTTTTTGATACACTCCGGGAAAATGAGGTGACAGCTTTGAATGATAAAAAGAAAAATACAATTTTGCTTGGGCTTATTGTCCTGGTGATTGCCATTGTCTGCATTGTATTTAATGCATGTTTCGAGGGGCGTTTCCTGTCAAAGGATAATTTGAATATCCTTGTATCCCATGCCATTATTCCCACATTTACAGCGTGGGGCATGTGCTTTGTTTTTGCCTGTGATTACACGGATATGTCAATTGGGTCAATTCTTATCTTAGCCGCAAACATGGCGGGGATTTTAGGCTCTACGGCTCTGGGTTATCCGGGCATTGTCATCGGCGGCATCGCGACGGGCATGGCATTAATGACTATAAATTTTCTGATTTTTGTATACACAAAAATTCCGTCATGGATTGCCGGTATTGGCATGGCCATGGTGTATGAATCCATTGCCTTTTTTTACTCAAGCCAACAGCTTGCTAAAGGCTCCACGATCGCACAGCTTACAAGCGAAATGCGAAAGCTTGCCAGGCCGCCGTATATTTACATTATTTTCGCGCTGGGGCTTGTTGCGGCTTATATCATTTATAACCGTACGGAAATCGGGCTTAATATCCGGGCGCTTGGAAATGGTGTGAAGCTTTCAGAATCCATGGGAATTAAAACGGCCAAAACAATTATCGGCGTAGGGCTGATATGCGGCTTTTTTGTGGGCTGCTCTGCCTTTTTGAATGAAAGCTACAGCGCGCGTATTAACGCCAAAACCGGGCTTACAAGCCTTTCCATGATTTTTCAGCCAATGGCGGCTTATATGCTTGCCCAGGTTCTTCATACGAAAATAAATATTATTATCGGCATACCGCTGTGTTCTCTTTTTGTTTATGGAATATTCAATATGCTGACATTTTTAGGCGTTCCTTCGGGAACGCTCCAGGAGGCTGTCCTGGGAGTTATTGTTATTGTGTTTGGTATTCTTGCACAGCGTAAAGAGACAAAGGTGGTGAAATAATGGCTGATAAAGGAAATATTTTGGAGATCCGGGGCTTATGCAAATATTTTGGCTCTACGATTGCCAATGATCATATTGATTTTGACTTAAAACGAGGAGAAGTGCGCGGACTGGCCGGGGAAAATGGTTCTGGAAAATCTACGCTTTTGCAGCAGATTGCGGGCATTTATATTAAGGATGAAGGAACTATGACCTTAAACGGGGAAGACTACAGTCCGAAAAATCCCGTAGATGCGATACATAAAAAAGTTGGAATTGTTGTACAGGAACTTGGCGTTTTAAATAACCTGCCCGCAGGCGTAAATGTGTTTTCTGGACGGATGAAAAGGTTTGCCCGTTTCGGCGTCATTGATATGAAACGGGTATACCGGGAAGCCTCGGCATTATTTGATAAGTATGGTCTAATGAAAGTACCGCTGCATCAAATGTGCAGCCAGATGTCCATTGAATCCAGGAAAATGGTGGAGCTGGCCAGGGCGCTTTCCGGCGACCCGGATATATTGATATTGGACGAGGTGACGCAATCCTTATCCCAGAATAACCGGGATATGCTTTACCGCCTCATTGAGCAGTTGAAAAATGAGGGGAAGACGCTCATTATTATTACCCATGACCTGGAAGAAATGCTGGAAATTTGCGATTCAATTTCAGTGCTTAGGGATGGGAAGCTGATCACAACAAAGGACAGTGCCTGCCTTACGACCGATGAAGTGAAAAGGCTCATGGTCGGGCGGGAGGTCAGCAATGAATACTACCGTACCGATAAGACGGCTTCCTATAAGGAGGAGGTTGTTCTTAAGGCTTGGGATCTTAGTGTGCCGGGGAAGATTGAGGATGTATCCTTTGAGCTTCATAAGGGCGAGATTCTTGGGTTTTGCGGCCTGAGCGATTCCGGGATCCATGAGGTCGGGAAAGCTATTTTTGCCATTTCCCAGCACAGGAAAGGAAGGGTAGAATTAAAAAGCAGCGCAGGGAATATTTCAGTACACAGTATACACGGTGCGGTTGCCAACGGCATGGCTTATGTGCCGAAAGACCGCGACGGCGAAGCGCTGATGATGCAGGATTCTATTGTAAGTAACTTTGTCCTGCCTTCATTAAATGAACTTCAGGGAAAGGGGATTTTTTTAAATCCTAAGAAACTTAATCAAATGGCTCTTCATGGAACCCGGGAATTTCATGTCAAATGCAGCGGCATAAAACAGAAAATGAGCGGGCTTTCGGGAGGGAATAAGCAGAAAGTAAATCTGGGGCGCTGGCTATTAAAGGATTTAAGCGTTTTAGTTCTTGATTGTCCAACCCGCGGTGTGGATGTGAGTGTCAAGGCATATATTTACCATGTTATGGAACAGGCCAGGAAGAATGGGCTGGCGATGATCCTTATTTCGGACGAGCTTGCGGAGGTGCTTGGAATGGCCGACCGCCTGATTGTTATGAAAAACGGGCATATACAGGGTGAATTTATGCGGGGAGAGAATTTTACTCAGGAAGCATTGATTGAGGTGATGGTATGATCGAAAAGAAAATTGAAATGAATAAGCTGGTGCCTGTGATTTCCCTGGTTGTTATGCTGCTGGCATTTACTGTGCTTACCGGAGGAACAATGCTGTCCTTTTACAATATCCGTATGCTTATGGATCAGACGGTCGTCCTGATGATTGCCTGCTGCGGCACGATTTTCGTTATTTCTCTTGGAAGCGTAGACCTGTCCGTTGGCGTTGTCTGCGGATTTTCGGCGGTGATCGGCGATCTCGTTTACCGGATGACTGGAAGTACGCTGTTAATGCTGCTGACCTGCGTTATTGTCGGCGCCATTGCCGGAATGGTGACGGGATTTTTGATCAGTAAATGCAAGCTGCCTTCATTTATGTGTACGCTTGCGCTGCTGATTGGGCTAAGAGGGATTATTAATTATATCCAGAGCATTGTCGGTATTAATTATGCCAGCCCGCAGCTTATGAATCTTCAAAAGGAATGGATTAAATTGCCGCTGCTGATTGTGATTATCGCCATATCCTGGTACGTTTTCGGATATACAAAATTTGGAAGAAACTGCCGGGCCATTGGCGAAAATGAGATTGTGGCAAAATATGTAGGAATTAAAGTAACGAAAACGAAAATCGTATGTTACATGATTTCCGGTTTTACTGCGGCGCTGGCGGGAATTTTTACAATGGCGCGGCTGGGAGGCACGAGTACGACTATGGGAACCAATTTTGAGATGAAGGTGCTCATTGCGATTTATGTGGGCGGCGTCCTTGTACGCGGCGGCGCGACGGCTCGATCTTACAAGGTGATTATTGGCGCCTTTGTCGTAATGATTATTGAAAATGGGTTAAAGCTCATGGGCTATGCCTCCGCTGAGATTAACGAAGTGACCCAGGGCATTTTGCTTATGGTTATTTTGTTCCTCACAATGTATTTTGAAAACCATGAGGGGCAAAGAAGAAAGAAAATGGGAGGAAACGAAGTTGACAACAGAACAGAAAATTGAGCGGTTATGGGACCGCCATGAAATTGAAAATTTAATGGGAAGATATGCGCTGTATCACTGCGCGAGGGAGCATGAAAAAACCTTTGAGCTGTTTGCCGACAGGGAAGACATTTCCCTGTCCTGCGGAGATATGGGCGTGTACCGGGGAAGAGAAGGGGTAAAAGCCTTTTTCGTGGACTGGCATTACAATCTGGAAATGGCGCCGGAAGGAGCTTTTAACGAGCACCTGCTCACAAGCCCGGTTATTGAGATTGCCGAGGATGGCGCTACCGCCTATGCCGTATGGATTTCACCGGGAGCGGAAACCCGCCATGTCGCCCCGGACGGCAGGCTGGAAGCGATTTGGATCTGGGGAAAATATGGCGTGGATTTTATTAAAGAAAATGGCCAGTGGAAATTCTGGCATTTTACCATTACCCAGGATTTTATGTGCGATTACCATCATTCCTGGGTCGAGTGCGAAAAGGAGCATGGCCCGAAGGTGATGAACAATGGTATGCCGCAAAGCAGCGGCCCCTGCGGCTGGGAGGACGGCTATACGCAAAAAATTGTGAAAACAATGGTACCGCCAATGCCAGAGCCGTATAAAACACGGGAGGATCAGTAATGAGAGAGTTAACAGATTTAGAAAAGGGCGTCCAGGCTTATGAAATGCAGGAAATAAAAAACCTGATGGCCCGATATGAATATTATCATACGGCAAAAATGCACCGCCAGACATTGGATTTATTTGCGCAGCATACGCCCGGCGTCTATATTGATAACAGCAGCCTGGGGCGTTATGAGGGGCTTAAGGGCGTGGAGGAATTTTTTGTGAAATTCCATGAGCTTTTGGACGGCGATAAAAAAGGCTCGTTGTGTATTCACCCGATTACGACGGAGATGTTAGAGATTGCCCGCGACGGGAAAACGGCCCGGGGGCTTTGGATTTCACCGGGAATGGAAACCCGTGTGTCCAATGCGACAGGCGAGCTTTCAGCTTATTGGGTATGGGGAAAATACCTGGTTGATTTTGTCAAGGAAGACGGTGTGTGGAGATTCTGGCATTTTTATATTACCGATCATTTCCAGTGCGACTATCATACGGCATGGACGGAAAAAGACGAGGTTAAAGGCGAGGTGCTTAATAATCCGCTGATTCCAAAGCCGGACGGCCCGTCACAGTACCCGGGAACCGTGTACTCGAGTACACACATCGAGGAGCTTGTGCCGCCGCTGCCAGAGCCTTATGAAACCTTTGATGAGGCGTGGACGAAGCGGTAAAATGAAAATGGAAAGGGCGGCGCTTCACGTTTAAACAGCCCAATAATTAAAGGGCCGCGCCTCCCTTCCTTTTCGTTGTATTTACATATAAATATCCCCGGATAATATATTCAAACGTTCTTCATCAACAATCTCATACCGGCCTTTGTTTTTTTGGAGGATATTCTGGGCGCACAGAGCTTTAAGCACCCGCTGGAGCTGGCGGTAGCTTGTGCCAAGCACCTCAGCCGTTTCGGTGAGATTCGCTTCAAAATATTTTCCTGTATTTGTGCCATTGTCCTGGGCCATGTACCGGATGTAGCTGCTTAAGCGGTTTTCCACAGGATAGAGCATATTGATCGCAATATTTGATGAGGATTTTGCCAGCTTTTCACCGACCTGGTAGAGCAGCGTCTTTAAAAAAACGGTATCTTTAAGAAGCCTATCGCGGATCTGGCTGATATCAAGCGCCAGACAGACGGTGTGTTCAATGGCTTCTGTGGTGACGTTATGGTTTTTAATTCTTAAAAATTCTAAATCCCCCATAATTTCAAATTTCCTGCTGAAATAAAGCAGGAGTTTTTTGCCGTTGCTTAAATTGGAGTAAACCTTAAAACGGCCTTCGACCATGAAAAAAAGATAGTTGTTATAAGCGTTATGGTCAATATTTTCGTGTCTGCGTATTTCTACCATAACAAAATTCTGGCGGTAGCTGTCTTTATCCGTAAACATTTTTTTCACATCGTATTTTTTCAGATAATATTCAATTTGCTTTGTATCTTTATAAAAACGCATAAAAGTATTCCTTTTTAACGGTATCCTTGAAAGCGCCTGGGGCGTTGGGATTTTGGCGCGATACGCCCTGCAAGCGGCTGCCGTGCTTGCACGGGAAACCATTTGCAGGGCAACGGACAGCGGCGCTGCGTGCCAGTGACACGCGCCCTGCGCCGACCGGAGCGAAGCGAAGACCAGCTTTGCTGTGAGCTGGCCGCGGTATCGCGGCGGATAGGGGAAGATTTTCTTCCCCTATCCGATTGCCTGGTGAGAATGCGTACAAGGCAGCGGGAGCGGACTATGTGAATAAAGTAAGCTGTTCATATTCCTGCTTCCTTTGTAATACGGAGTTGGTTTTGCCGTTTCCTGCTCTGTCGGCCGTGCTTTGCAGTATGTGCTGTGCAAAGCTGTCATCGCAGATCCATAAGGCAGCTTCTGAAGGTTCAAAAATCAGGGGCATACGGTGGTGGACCGGGGAAACGGTTTTGTCTGCCGGTGCTGTTAAAATAACAAAACGCGGTTCGCTGCCAAAAAGCTTAAAGCAGCCGCCCATGAGGAGGATACGTCCGTCGCCACGCAGGAAGGTGCTTTTTTCCTTACGGCTGTTCCATTCATAAAAACCTTTGGCGGGAATGATACAGCGCTGATGGCGTACGCTTTCCCTGAAGATTTTCTTGTCTGCGGCGCTTTCTGCACGGGCGTTGATGATCAGCTTATTTTTGTCAAAGCCGGGAAAGCCCCAGGTCATAGATTCTGGCAGGACAAACGGGCCGCGTTGATAAAGAACTGCCGCAGGGTCTTTAGGATGAATATCTGCAAAACCGGAAGCCCCTGCTTTTTTTGTCTGCTCTAAAAAAGTATTTGGAAGCTGTGTGGGCGGCCTATTTGTATTTGAAAGCTGCCCGGCGTTTTTGGTAAGCCGTCTGTCGATTTCTTTGAGCAGTTTTATAATTTCATATCCGGTCTGGCTGTCAATGTAATAACGTCCGCACATGGGGAAACTCCTTTCTGCTACAATCGTTGCCTGGATATTGAGCCTGGGGCTCAAGTTTTGGCACTGGAACTTTGGGGCTGGAAAGTGAGCAGTATTTATAAATATTATATCTTCTTAAAATCTTTTTGTATAGGGGGAACAAAATAATATAAAACACCGGCGCTGTGGACGCAGAACATAAAAGGCGTTCATAGCACCGGTGCTTTTTTCTATAGGAAATTCTTTTTCCTGCAAAATTCTTTGTTTTCAGGCCAGGTCGCCGGCCGCCTTAATTTTTACCCGGACAGTATTGCCAGGATAGTATTGCAGAGGAATATCCTCCACATCAAGTATTTCGACTGTTTCACGGACTGCTCCTGCGGCAACGGCCAACTCAATAGCGCCGGCCCGGCCCTTTGCAAGAGCTTCATCGCGCGGCAGCTCATTATAGTCGATGAGCTGCTCATAAGTGCCGCTGACCTTGGAAATTGCGGAACCAATGGCGTTGGCTACGCCGCCGTATTTATGCTTTGTAACGCTTCTGGCTCCTGCCAGTTGTTCAGGCAGGACAATAGAACCGCCGCCGACTAGAATGACATCAACATCATCGGCAGAAACCTTCATAGCGTCGATAGAATCCTCGCACATGGTACGAATCACATCCATAGCTTTTATGGCAAAATCTTTGCTAATGCATGCGACCAGAGTCTTGTTTCCTAAATCAGCCATTCCAAGACGTACAGCAATATCTGTTGCGGTACATATATCGCCGCCGAAGCATAGAGCTTTCTTGGTAATTTCATAGCCAACCGAGTCAGGGCCGACGGTAATAGTACCATCCTTCCTCTGCCGGACAATAGAACCGCCGCCCAGCCCGATAGAAACAACATCGGGCATACGGAAATTGGTACGTACGCCGCCGATAGTAACGGCAACGCCGGATTCTCTGGGGAAGCCGTTTTGAATGACGCCCAGGTCAGTCGTAGTGCCGCCAACATCAATGACGACGGCATTTTTGAGCTGGCTTAAGTAGCAGGCCCCCCGGATTGAGTTTGTAGGGCCACACGCGATCGTCAGGATTGGATAACGCCGCGCATATTCCATTGTCATCAGGGTACCGTCATTCTGAGACAGATAAACCTGCGCATTGGTGATTCCCTCATCGGCCAGAGACTTTGCAAAACCTTCGGTGAAAGACTGTGCGACTTTGTATAGAGCGGCATTTAAGATCGTAGCATTTTCACGTTCGATCAGCCCCATAGAGCCAATTTCACTGGAAATGGACACATGAACACTCTCACCCATGATTTTCCTGCACAACTTTGCGGCCTCTAATTCATGGTCGTTGCGAACCGTGGAGAACACGCAGGAAATAGCGACAGACCGGACATTGAGTGCCTTCAGTTCTTCAAAAAATGCAGTTGCGCCGGCAACATCAAAGGGCGCTAATTCTTTGCCGTCGTACTCAAAGCCGCCGCCGATAATAGCTGTCCTGACTGCTATTTTTTTCAGATCCTCTGCCCAGTCAACCATTAGAGGAATACCGCGGGAAGCAGGTGCGCCAATCCGCATGACACCTATAGGAGCCAGGTTTTTTCGTTCTACAATAGCATTAGTACACTGTGTGGTTCCAAGCATTGCCTGGACAATTTCGCTGCGGTTTACGCCGGACTGGCTGAGTAAAGTGCGCACTGTATTCAGAATTCCGTCATAAATATTGGCGGTCGTGTGTTGCTTTGTAGAAGCTATTATATTAAGGTTTTTATCAATTAAAACGGCGTCCGTATTTGTTCCGCCGACATCAATACCAAGTTTATACATGATTAGAGGCCTCCTTTAGTGCGTTCTTCAATGGGGATATAGTCAGTGTCAACCCCAAAGTAGCGGGGGCCGACAAGTTTTAACCCTTCTTCGGTTCTCCACAAAGGAAAGCACTTTAGTCCAATGACCATAACGCGTTTTCCGTATTTCAGCGCGTCGGTGGGAACTGGCGTAAAGGTTTCGGTGTCAACAAGACAGATTAGGTCGGGAGTTGTTGCAAGTATTTTGTCATCGACAACGGCTGTCAGATTCTCGTTTTGAAATTCAACATATGCGGATTTGTCTTTATAGTCGCCGATACCATTGAGAATAACCTTTCCAAAGTTAAAGCCGTTGCGCACCTCGCGCAGTACATCACAGATTTTTCCGGTAAATATTTTGTAGCCTTCTGTAGTTTCAAGAAAAACTTCTTCCGGCGTTTTATCGTAGACTTCCTTCACCCTGCGTATGGCGGAGCCAAGGACCTCACTGCGGGTTACGATTCCGTGTACGCCGTACTGCTTCATAAATTTTCCTTCCATGGCATACAGGGAAACGGAAACAGAACCTCCACAGGCCATGGTGACAGAGCGGGCCAGCTCTTCGGTCCACTTGTTCGTTACAGTGCGGAAAATACAGGTATTGCCCTTTTCGTCGACCATAGCCATAGGCGTTGCCAACCCTCCCCCGATAGTAAACGTAACCATTTGCAGTTCGGGGAATGCGCGCCCCATACCGTCACAGTCTACCAGAGGGAGATGCAGGCGGGCTGCCGCTGCGATAGGCAGCATTGAGTTGACGCCTCCGGCCTCAATGGGCATAAAAGCATAAATCGGTTTGCCATAGAAAGTCGAAACAGTTTCATATAGTGTTTTATATTCATCACCGCCAATGGCTTTTTCACTGAGTATGGTAGGGGCGCCCATCATGGCGATGGGAACGATAAGGGCATCATCGGGAACCTCATCAGGCTCAAGCAGGGTAACAGGGCCGCACTCTTTAACAGCGCCGATGGCGATAAGCTTTCCGACATAAGGATCTCCGCCGCCGCCTGCCCCCAATAGTGCAGCGCCCAGGGCAATATCTTCAATTTCGGGAATATCAATTTTACGCAAGTGAAACACTCCTTTTATTTTAACATTCATGCCGCGCTGCGCGCGGCGCCACCACGCATGAAAGCCAGATGACTCCGTGCCGGCGGCAGTCTACGCTGCCGCTCCGGTCGGTGCTTAACAAGCGGTCTACGTTCCACTTCGGTCGGCGCTAAACGCGTGGTCTACGCTCCG
>JAGZDD010000108.1 GCA_018369015.1 Clostridiales bacterium
AATGCCGGATTGTATTTGTGATGTAAAAGCACTGAAGCGATCACCTATCAATAATGAAAAGATTATTAAAAAAAATAAGGTGGATGGTTTTCTTGTTTTGCGGATGGAGCTGACAGATTCTGAGGTCCGGCTGATTAATGAATACCAGGTTCCCTGCGTGTTTATGATGAATGCCGGGGCTCATATCCGCCAGGAACTGAATTATCTGTTCTCTGATAGTGAATACGGCGGTTATCTCGCAGGAAAGTATCTCGGCCAGTTTAAAGAATATGAGCCTGCGTTTATAACGATACGAGAGGAAAAGCACGACTCGGACCGGAGGCTTTCCGGTTTTATCCGGGGGCTTAAAGAATGGGGAAAAGCATTGAATAAGGAGAACATTCTTTATTGTAATCTGGATGTAAATTCTGCATACGGCTGCGTGCTGGAGCATAGGGCGCTGTTTTTTGGGGCGCCGGTAGCTATGCTGGCCTATAGCGATATTCTAGCCATTGGTGTGATGAACGGGGCGGCGAAGCTTGGGTTGTCCATTCCAGGGGATATTCAGTTGATCGGAATGGATGATATACCAATGCTTGGATGGATTCGCCCCGCTTTATCGACAGTGCATGTAAATCTGGAGAAAATGATTCCAAAAGGCTGCCAGCTTCTTATTGACCTGATTGAAAAGCGGGCGGTAGAAGATATTCATCAATGGTTAAAGCCAAGGCTGGTACTTAGAGATACAACATTGACGGCAGAAAAAAGGATTAAGATTTAGCTTTATAGGCAATGGGCCAAGCAGGGAAGGGATTTGCTGCGAGGCGAAGTGCCTTATATGTCGGTATTGGGATATTTGAAAAATATAGCGTAGAAAATATGTAGAAGCTGTGGCAAATAACCGCAGCTTCTACCTGTTTATACAGGTTGTGAGAGGGCATGTCTGCTGTAAGCAGGCAGATATATATTTGTTATGAGGGGATATACTTTTGGTGCAGGATGGATAATTGTATAAAATGTGAGTTCCATTTCTGAAGAATGTGTTTGGTGTTTGTAAAATATGTATAAAAAATAAGGTGAAAAATCTTAAATATATACCAATCTATGAACAGAAAACATAAATTGTGTTGACAGTATAAATAAAAAGTGCTATAAATGAATTATGAAATGAATACGTATTCAAAAGCAAAGAAACGGTTTTTCCACTTAAACTAGGAGGTAAATTTTTATGAAAAAGAGATTATACGGGTTGACAGCGCTTATAGTTACAGCATCCTTATTAGCAGCATGTGGATCGGACGGGGGAAATACACAGGCAAAGGATTCGGGAAGCAGCAGTACTTCTGAAAGCGGCCAGGAGAGCAAGGCTGATTCTGGAAGTACAGGGGTATCCGGCGAAAAGCTTGTGGTCGGAACAATGGCTAATTCTTTAGGGCTTCCGGTGCGCCAGGCAGAGCTGGCCGGCTATTTTGAAGAAGCCGGGTTAGATGTTGACATTGAGATTTTTGCAACAGGCGCGCCGATTAACGAGGCCATGGCTTCTGGGGATTTGGATGTAGCCGTATCTGGTATGGCGTCGGTTTACGCATTAGCTACAGGGATGTATACCTATGTGGGAGACGGCGTTATTACAACTGGAGGAGAATCGATTTATGCCCGGGCTGACAGTGAAATTGCCAAGGCCGCCAAAAGTGATTCCGGTGTTATTGGGAGTGCGGAAACCGTAAAGGGCGTTTCAATTCTCGGGCCGTTAGCGACAACAGCCCACTACCAGGCGATTAAATACGTAGAATCCTTTGGGCTGGCTGCCGATGATTTCAGCATGGTTTCCATGGACTATGCCCAGGCTTATCAGGCATTTGTCACCGGCGAGGGCGATCTGATTGCTACAAAGATGCCTTATACGAACCAGCTTGAAGAGGCCGGTTATGTCAAAGTCTGTGATATGAATATGATTTTGGATAATCCCATTGTTGATACAATTTTTGTCCAAAATGATATTGCGGGCGAGCGGGCAGGCGATGTAGAAGCATTTTTGAATTGCTACTATAAAGCCTGCGCGGATTTAATGAATGACGAGGCAATGCGCCGCGAAGTGGCTATGACCTGGTATGCCGAGGAAGGGATCACCTATAGCGAGTCCGATATGGATTCTGAGGTTTCTGTAAAAGATTATTATACGTTAGACACAATCAATACAGATACTAAAATTGGACAGTTTATGATTGATATTGCAGATTTCTTTGTGGACCAGGAAATGATTACGGCCGAAGAATTACCAAATGTGGAAGCTTCTATTAATGCGGACTTTGTTGAAAAAGCAAAGACGATGGAATAGCGGATATGTAAAAAGGAGTCACAATGAAGCAAAAAAATAATCGTTTGAAATATTTTATGATTTCCTGCGCGTCAATTATTGTGGTCATTCTTATCTGGTTCATATGTATTGATGTGTTGCATTTAAAGTCGGAGAAAGTATTTCCCGGCCCTGTGAAGGTTTTTGAAACCTTTATCGAAAAATTTTATACAAAGGCGCCCGATGGCGCCACATTGCTGGCTCATCTGTGGTCCAGCCTTGTCGTGGCTCTGTTTGGATATTTTCTTGGGGCTGTTGTAGGTGTGCCTTTGGGGATTGCCATGGCCTGGAACAAATGGGTGGACCGCTTTGTCCGCCCGCTGTTTGACATGATCCGGCCCATTCCCGGCCTGGCGTGGATTCCAATGTTTATTTTGCTGTTCGGCATTGGCCTTACCTCCAAAGCACTTGTTATCTTTCTTGGCGCGCTTATTGCCTGTGTTGTCAACAGCTATACAGGAATCTCTCAGACAAAGGAACTGCATTTGTGGGTAGGCGATGTCTTTGGAGCATCCGATAGGCAGAAGCTATTTAAAATTGCCATTCCTACAGCGCTGCCCATGATTTTTACGGGGCTTAGGGTAGCTCTTGGAAGTGCGTGGACCGCCCTGGTTGCGGCGGAGCTTCTTGCATCCACAAAGGGGCTTGGCTATATGATTACCCAAGCCAGAGCCATATCCCGGCCGGATATTATTATTGTAGGTATGCTGGCCATCGGGGCTGTCGGAGCTGTTTTTGACGCGATCCTCCATCTTGTGGAAATAAAAGTAGCGAAAGGAATGAATGCGAAATGAAAATAAAAAGTTCAGAAAAAATTTTATCTGTCGTTGCCGCATGTCTTTCCATCGGGCTGTTTTTATTGATCTGGCAGATGGGAACGGCGCTGACAAAGCTTGGAGAGCTGATTCCAGGACCTGTAGACGTACTTTCGGCCGTTGGCACAGGGCTTTTTGGAACGGTTGGCAAGCACAGTATTATTGTCCATTCAGGATATAGCCTTATGCGCGTTATGGCCGGTTTTATTATTGGTTCTGTTGTTGGTATTGCTCTGGGGCTGCTTATGGGCTGGTATAAGCTTGCCGAGGCCATTTTTAATCCATTATTCCGTATTATCCGCCCGATTCCGCCCATTGCCTGGATACCGATTTCTATTGTGTGGTTCGGTCTTGGGGAGAGTGCAAAAATCTTTCTTATTTTCCTGGCGGCTTTTGCCAACACAACGTTAAATTCCATGGCAGGGGCAAAAAACATTGACCCTGAAATTGTCAATGCCGCTCGGATGTTGGGTGCGAGTGAACGAAAAATTTTTACAACGATCGTTTTGCCGGCCTCGGTGCCGTCAATCTTTGCCGGTCTCCAGGTAGCGGTTTCCAGCGGCTGGGCGACGGTACTTGCCGCAGAAATGGTCCGTTCTTCTGAGGGGCTTGGCTGGATGATCGTCGCAGGAATGAACAACAACGACATGGTGCAGATTTTATCCGGCATTGTTATGATCGGAATTGTCGGATTTATTCTTGCAATAATTATGAGAAAGGCGGAAAAAGTATTATGCCGATGGAACAGGAGCCAAAATTAAACACACCGGTAATTACGTGTGAGCATGTCAATAAAATATTTATGACGCCTGAGGGAGAGCATACGGTCGTTAAGGATCTTAATATCAGCGCAAAGAAAAATGAGTTTTTAGTTCTATTTGGTCCCGGGCAATGTGGTAAAACATCGATTATTAACCTGATTGCAGGGTTTGAAAAGGTGTCCGGCGGCAAGATCATAGCGAATGGCAAAGAGGTTAAAGGGCCGGACCCTTCCCGCGGTGTTGTTTTTCAATCTATATCCTTGTTTCCCTGGATGACGACCATGGGAAATGTGGAATATGGGCTTAAAATGAAAGGCGTTCCCAAAAAGGAACGCCAGGAGAGGGCTCAGAAATACATTGATCTCGTAGGGCTTTCCGGTTTTGAAAAATCCTTCCCGGTACAGCTTTCCGGAGGCATGAAGCAGCGTGTAGGTATTGCCCGGGCTTACTGTAATGAGCCGGAGGTTATGCTTATGGACGAACCCTTTGGCGCGCTGGATGCCCAGACAAGGTATTTAATGCAGGAAGAACTTTCGCGTATTTGGGAAACAGAGAAACGGACGGTTATTTTTGTAACAAATAACATTGAAGAAGCCCTTTATCTGGCGGACCGGATTTTGCTTTTAACAAACTGTCCGGCCACAGTAAAGAAAGAATATGTGATCGATATGCCCCGGCCAAGAGATCTTGTTTCGCAGCAATTTTTAAATCTGCGCAAAGAAATCACAGGCTTTATGGACAGTACATTGTAAAGAGAGGTAGGACATGAGCGATAAAGTAAAAGTCAAGGTGAACCATTTGACTAAAAAATTCGGAGATCTGCTCGTTTTAAATGATATGTCTTTTGATGTTATGGACGGGGATCTGATGTGTGTCGTAGGGCCTACAGGGTGCGGTAAGACGACATTTTTAAACAGCCTGACAAAAATTTATGATATAACATCCGGCGAAATCCTTCTAAACGGCCAGCAGGTAAATACGAAGACCCAGAATATTGCCTACATTTTCCAGGGGGATTCCACAATGCCATGGCTGACGGTAGAGGAAAATGTGCGTTTTGGGCTGGATATAAAAAAGCTTCCGGAGGCGAGGAAAAAAGAACAGGTGGACAAATATCTGGATATTGTGGGGCTGACAAAATACAGAAAATATTATCCAAAGCAGTTGTCCGCCAGTATGCTTCAGCGTGTGAGTATTGCCAGGGCATTTGCCACGGAGCCGGAGCTGCTCTTAATGGACGAGCCTTACGGCCAGCTTGACATTGAACTGCGCTTTAAGTTGGAGGACGAACTGGTAAAGCTGTGGGAAATGACGAAAACAACCGTTTTATTTATTACTCATAACATTGAAGAGGCCGTATATCTGGGCAATAAAATTATGATATTGACAAATAAGCCAACAACGGTAAAAACGACGCTTCTTAACGATCTTCCAAGACCAAGGGATATTGCAGCCCCGGAATTTGTTAAGCTTAGAAATAACGTGACAGACCTGATTAAATGGTGGTAAAGGAGGGCAAAGCCATGCGGGCAATAATGATTATGTATGATTCTCTGAACCGCCGTTACCTGCCGCCCTATGGCGACACTGTTTCCAAAATGCCTAATTTTTCAAGGCTGGCGCAAAAAACGGTTGTTTTCGACCGATTTTATGCCGGGAGCCTGCCATGTATACCGGCGCGCCGGGAGCTTCATACCGGGAGGTATAACTTTCTGCACCGATGCTGGGGGCCGCTGGAGCCTTTTGACGACTCTATGCCAAAGCTGCTTGGGGAACACGGGATTTATTCTCACTGTGTCACAGACCATGCCCATTACTGGCAGGAGGGCGGCAGTACCTATCATACGAAATTTTCTTCCTGTGAAATGATCCGCGGCCAGGAGGGCGACTTCTGGATTGGAAATGCCAAAGGCTTTAAGAAAAATCTGGATCTTCACCGCCAGGATAAGGTCAACCGGACAGCAATGCAGGGCGAGGAAAAACATCCCCATGTGAAAACCTTTAAAGCTGGGATGAAATTTCTTGAAGATAATGTAGATAATGATAACTGGTATTTACAGCTTGAATATTTTGACCCCCATGAGCCTTATTTTGTTCCTGATACGTACAAAATGCTGTATACAGATAAGGAAAATACTTTTGACTGGCCGTATTACGGGGAAGTTTCAGAGGGCGAAAAAGGGCGTCAGGAGGTTTTAGACGCCCGGATGAATTACAGGGCCGTGCTGTCCATGATCGACCATTATCTTGGCAAAATCCTGGATTTTATGGACAGCCATGAAATGTGGAAGGACACAATGCTCATCGTGAATACAGACCACGGGTACTTGCTCGGCGAGCATGGCTATTTTTCTAAAAATTACATGCCCTGCTATGAGGAAATCGCCCATACGCCATTTTTTATATGGTATCCTGGCGCGGGCTGCCAGGGGGAGCGCCGCGCCTCCCTTGCCCAAAGCATTGATATTGCGCCGACGCTCCTGGACTTTTTTAATATTCCAAAGCCAGAGCATATGCTTGGACATTCCCTTACGCCAGTGATTTTTAACGATGAAAAAATCCACGACTATATATTGTTTGGCTATTTCGGCAAGCATGTCAATATTACCGACGGGCGTTATGTGTACATGCGCAGCGGGCGGAAGGCCGGCGACGGCACGCTGTTTAATTATACTCTTGTTCCTCTGCATATGTTTGAGCCTTTTTCATTGGAGGAATTAAGGGGTGCAAGCCGGGAAATGGGGAATCGCTTTGATTTTACAAAGGGGGCGCCGGTGATGAAAATTCCTGCCAGCGGGGAAACATCGCCTGGGAATAGCTGCTACGAATATGAAGCCCACATGAAGTACGGAGATTTACTTTTTGACCTGGAAAATGATCCGGGGCAGGAGCGGCCTATGAATAATGTGGCTGTGAAGGACCGGATGATACAGGCAATGCGAAGGCTTCTTAAAGAAAATGAGGCGCCCGATGAGCTTTATGACCGAATCGAACTGGAAAGGTAGTGATGACAATGGCAGACAAACCATTAAATGTGGTGTGGTTTTGCACGGACCAGCAGCGGTGGGATACGATTCACGGGCTGGGAAACCCGTATATAAAAACACCGAATATTGATAAGTTTCTTGAGGAGGGCGTGGCATTTACCCGGGCCTATACCCAGGCGCCGATCTGCTCGCCCAGCCGATCCTGCTTTCTTACCGGGCGCTATCCAAGGACGACAAAGACGATGGCGAACGGCAATGAATTTTATTCTAAAGATGAAAAGCTGGTGACACGGCTGTTAGCGGACCATGGGTATATATGCGGCCTTTCGGGAAAGCTTCATTTAACGTCTGCTCAGGGTAAGATGGAAACGCGCACCGATGACGGTTATTCTTATATGCAGTGGAGCGAGCATCCAAATAATGACTGGCCGGGCGGAGAAAACGATTATCAAAACTGGCTGAACGAAAAGGGCGTAAAATGGGAGAATATTTACGGCGGGGAATACCCGAGCATGTCCTCCTGGCCCCCGGTGCGCAACCCGAATTTTACCGGGAAGACCGTCGGCGTTCCGGCACAGTACCACCAGACGACCTGGTGTGTGGAAAAGGCCATTGAATTTATTGAGCAGAACAAAGACAGCGGGAAGCCGTGGCTGATAAGCTTAAATCCTTATGACCCCCATCCGCCCTTAGATCCGCCTCAGGCGTACAAAGACCGGTTAAAAATTGAAGATATGCCCCTGCCCTTATGGGAGGAAGGGGAGCTTGACAATAAGCCGCCGCACCAGCAAAAAGATTTTATCCAGGGAGGCCAGGACGGCCAGGCAGAGCCTTATTTGTCGCTGACCGATGAAGACCGGAGAGAGCGTTTTCGGGATTATTATGCTGAAATTGAGCTTGTGGACGATCAGTTCGGCCGTTTGTTAGCTTATCTGGACGAGATTGGAGAGAGGGAGAATACCCTTGTAATTTATATGAGCGATCATGGGGAAATGAACGGCGACCACGGCCTTTACTGGAAAGGCGCCTATTTTTACGAAGCTCTTGTCCATGTGCCGTTAATCATGTCCTGCCCGTCTAAAATATTGAAGGGAATGAAAAGCGACGCCCTTGTAGAGCTTGTTGACATTGCCCCGACCATTATGGAGCTGGCAGGCTACGAGGTTCCCTATTATATGCAGGGAAAGAGCCTTGTGCCAATCCTTACCGGCAAACAAGATCCCCATTACCACAAGGACTCCGTCTACTGCGAATATTACCGGGGGCTTAAAGGAACCCATGAGGATATTTTTGCAACCATGTATTATGACGGCAGATATAAGCTTGTCAGCTATCACGGAAAAGATTACGGGGAGCTTTACGACCACAAACAGGATCCGGAAGAATTTCACAATCTTTGGGATCAGCCGGAATATGAAGCTTTGAAAAATGAATTAATCCGCAAAAATTTTGACAGTGCGATTTTAAAAAATATGGATTATTCTATGCACAGGATTTATGAGTATTAGGGAGTGATAAAAATGGATGGAACAATGAAGGTGGCAGTCATGCAGGGGATTGGGAAAATGGAGCTGATCCGGCGGCCGATCCCTGTTCCAAAAGAGGATGAAGTTCTCATAAAAATTGAATATGTGGGCGTGTGTGGTTCGGATCTGCATTATTATGAGTCCGGCGCTATTGGGAACTATGTGGTTAAGCCGCCCTTTGTGCTGGGCCATGAGTGCGGCGGAACTGTTGTAGAGGCTGGGGCAAAAGTAACCCACTTAAAGCCGGGCGATAAGGTTGCCTTAGAGCCGGGAAAGACCTGCGGGAAATGCCGCTTTTGCCGGGAGGGCAAATACAATCTGTGCAAAGATGTTATTTTCTTTGCAACACCCCCGGTGGACGGCGTTTTCCAGGAATATGTGGCCCATGAAGCCGGGCTGTGCTTTAAGATTCCCGATACAATGGACACTATGGAGGCCGCCCTTATTGAGCCGCTGGCCGTGGGCTTCCATGCAGCAAAGCAGGGCGAAGCCCATCTCGGGCAGACTGCCGTTGTTTTTGGCGCCGGCTGCATTGGGCTTGTATCGATGATGGCCTGCGCGGCGATGGGCGTTTCCAGGGTGATCGTTGTGGATGTTATGGAAAAGCGACTTGAAAAAGCCAAAGAGCTGGGCGCCTTTTCTGCCATTAACGCGAGCACCTGCAACGCCGTCGAAAAAATCATGGAACTCACTGGCGGAGAAGGCGCTGACCTGGCCATTGAAACCGCAGGCACCCAGATAACAGCCAATCAGGCCATCCATGCGGTACGCAAGGGCTCAAATATTGTCCTTGTGGGTTATGGAAAGACCGGTAAGATGGATCTGGAGATGAGTTTAGCCCTTGATAAGGAAGTGACCTTTAAAACTGTGTTCCGTTACCGCCATATTTATCCTATGGCAATTGACGCTGTCGCGGCAGGCAAGGTCAATTTAAAAGGGATTGTCACAAATACATTTACATTGGATGATATTCAAAACGCCATGGATCAGAGCGTCAATGACA
This sequence comes from Clostridiales bacterium, assembly GCA_018369015.1. Classification (GTDB taxonomy): domain Bacteria; phylum Bacillota; class Clostridia; order Lachnospirales; family Lachnospiraceae; genus Catenibacillus. The sequence goes on from JAGZDD010000108.1 coordinate 9,428, forward strand.
AGGCGAATATTGTTAAAAGCGTTATTGCTGTTGGGTGATAGGCACTACGGCAATATCCGGAGCAAGAGAGCGCTTGGGCGCGGCTTAAAAACAGTATCATAAAAATGATTTTTGGGAAATGGCACAGCCTGCGGGCTGTGCCATTTCTCCGCTTTCTCTGCGTCTAAAGCCAAAACGCCTTACCGTTCCATAATACTAATTGATTCAATACCAACGCTGCCGCCCCGGACAACCTCGATACTTTTAAATTCCTCCTTCATCAGCTTAATGACCGCGTCATTTTTTGTGGCTGTCTGGACAAATTCTAAAAGAAGGCTGTCACGGCCATAGTCAATGACCTTCGCCTTAAAGGTTTCGGCAATCTGGAAAAGGGCGGTTTTGTCCTCCAGGGTGCAGTTTTTTACCTTCACATATAAAATTTCCTTCATCCGCACAAAAATATCTGTAAAATCAATAACCTTGATAACCTCAATCATCCGGTTGAGCTGCTTTTTTATTTGCTCAAAGGTTTCATCGTCGCTGACGGTGGCAATCGTCATGCGGGAAACCGTAGGGTCCTCTGTCGTGCCGACCGTGAGGCTGTCTAAATTATAAGATTTCCCGGAAAAAAGCCCGGAGATTTTCGAGAGCACGCCGACCTGATTTTCAACATAAAGTGAAATCCATCTTTTTTTCATCCCTTTATCCATGAAGTTTCCTCCTTTAACAATCCATAATCATATCTTCGAGTGTTCCGCCGGGTTTGATCATCGGATATACCATTTCCTCCGGGCTGATAATAAATTCGATGAGTGTCGGCGTCAATGTATTTTTCACAGCCTCATCAAAGGCCGGAACGATTTCCTCGCGTTTCGTGACACGAAAGCCTTTAGCGCCGTAGCTTTGGGCAAGACGGACAAAATCCGGCGTATATTCCGGATATTCCCGGCCCTCGGTGCGGCGGGAGAGGGCGCCGGCCTTTAAATTCGTCATGGCGTAGCGCTTGCCGTAAAAGAGCTTTTGCCATTGGCGGACCATGCCAAGATATTCATTATTAAAAATACATATAATGACCGGAAGCTCTTCAAGAACTGCGGTGGCCATTTCCTGAATATTCATCTGAATCCCGCCGTCGCCGGAAATAACAATGACCGGTGTATCAGGATTGCCGATTTTAGCGCCAATGCCTCCGGGCAGGCCATAGCCCATAGTGCCAAGCCCTCCGGACATGACAAGACGCTTTTGCTGCGTAATATCTGCATACTGGGTCACAAGCATCTGGTGCTGGCCAACATCTGTCACGATAATGGCTTTATCAAAGCGGGAATTTATTTCGCCGATAATGTCTAAGGGGCTTAAGCCGTGGGTCTTTCGCATGGTCAGCGGATGTTCATTGCGCCATTCCAAAATCCGGGCGATCCATTTTTCCGTGCGGCAGGGCTGCACATATTCATCCATTTTTAAAAGGGCCTCCCTGGCGTCGGCAACGATAGGCACATGGACATGGATGTTTCTGGAAATGGAAGCCGTGTCAATATCAATATGGACGATCTGGGCGTTTGGGGCAAACTCATGGAGCTTTCCGGTAATCCGGTCGTTAAAGCGTGTTCCAATAGAAAAGAGCAGGTCGCAATTGCTGACAGCCATATTTGCCCCGTAAGCGCCGTGCATTCCGATATTCCCCATAAACAGGGGATGCTTTGTGGAAATGGCGCCCCGGCCCATAATTGTTGTTACGACAGGCACCTGGGTTTTTTCGGCAATCTTTGTAAAAATGTCTCCGGCCCCGGCGATATTAATGCCGCCTCCGGCAAGGAAAAGGGGCCGTTTGGCGCTGTGGAGCATTTTGATTGCCCGTTTTAGCTGCCCGATATGGACGGCTGTGTTGGGCTTGTAGCCCCGGATGTTCACCGCTTTGGGATATTCTCCGCTTCCAAGCTCCGACATAACGTCTTTGGGAAGGTCGATTAAGACAGGGCCAGGGCGCCCGGTGCGGGCGATATAGAACGCATCCTTGATAATCCGGCCAAGATCTTCACGGCTGCGCACGGTGACACTGTATTTTGTAATATTTCTTGTAATCCCCACAATGTCCACCTCCTGGAAGGCGTCGTTTCCAATAAGGTAGCGGGCAACCTGCCCGGTAAAGCACACAAGGGGAACGCTGTCATAATTGGCCGTGGCAAGGCCGGTGACAAGATTAGTAGCGCCGGGGCCGCTGGTGACAAGGCAGACGCCTACCTTGCCCGTTGTCCTCGCATAAGCGTCTGCTTCATGGACAAGGGCCTGCTCATGCCGGGGCAGGATAATTTTGACCGTATTTTGTTTATAAAGCTCATCACTAAGATCAATGGTACAGGCGCCGGGATAGCCAAAGAGTACCTCAACACCTTCTTCCTTTAATGCTTTTACAAGTAATTTGTTTCCTGAGATCTGACGCATAGCAATCCTCCTTTGATATATGAAATAATAAAAAGAATCCTGCTTTGCAGGATTCTCCGCCTGCGGCGGGTCGCGCAAGCGGCATTTTCCATTCCGCCGCAGTGCGATCCAAAGCGGAGCGTTTTTTTATTTCACAGGAAATTCGGAGGAATTTCCTATGAAATAAAAAGCCCTAAGCAAAAATTGCTTAGGGCGAAATTATCCGCGGTACCACCTAAATTCAGAGCATAAGCTCTGCACTTTACTGTTCCCTTATAACGCAGGGATACGTTGACGCCTACTAAAACCCTTGACGGCTGTTTCGGGCCACTGCTCGGGGGCTACTTCCATAAGAATGTCACGAAGGCTTTCACCGGCCGCCTTCTCTCTGTGGAAACATAAATCTTATGTACTCCTCCCTGTCATTGCATTTTTGCGATAAGTTAGAGATATTATAGCTTTTGTCAGTTAATATGTCAAGATATAAAATAAAATATGAAAATTCATAGTAACAGTTCAGCCAGCCGAAAGTACCAGGCACAAATCGGGCTTGCACGAATTTGTGCCTGGTACTTTCGGCTGAGGGAGCGCCCGATGATGAGCAAAG
>JAGZDD010000109.1 GCA_018369015.1 Clostridiales bacterium
ATATTTGGCCCAGTGGCTCAGTTGGTTAGAGCGCCGCCCTGTCACGGCGGAGGTCGAGAGTTCGAGTCTCTTCTGGGTCGTTATCAAATAGTTATCTATTTGATATTAGGATGGGGTTTTAGCTCAGCTGGGAGAGCATCTGCCTTACAAGCAGAGGGTCATAGGTTCGAGCCCTATAAGCCCCACTAATGCCGGCGTGGCGGAATTGGTAGACGCACAGGACTTAAAATCCTGCGGGACTTACCTCCCGTACCGGTTCGATTCCGGTCGCCGGCATTGGAATCTTAATTTAATTTATGTGCGCGTAGCTCAGCTGGATAGAGCGTCTGACTACGGATCAGAAGGTCGGGAGTTCGAATCTTCTCGCGCACGTTTACCCTTAGATTATTTATCTAAGGGTTTTTTTTACAAAAGAAAAATTAGTAACTATTCAGCTATGCATTTCGGATTTACGCAGCTGACTGCCGCTAACAAAGTTAAATCTTCGATTTGGTTAGGCACCCTAGTTTTGTGATGACCAAACCTCTTTGCAAGCCAGCTTGAGGTCTAGGCTGTGTTTCAGTCGGCCCTGCGCCGACGGCCATCGGCCATCGGACATCTTACTTCCTGTTTTTGCCATCCTCAACTGCGGCTGAATAGTTACGAAAATTATAAAGCCCTTGAAATGCAAGGGCTTTTTTGTATATAATAAATTATAACAATTCATACAGCGGCGCCTTCTTATCTGTATTTGCATATAAGGTAGGAGCAGGGCAGACGTCCGCCGGACGCCTTGTACTTGTTTTTCGCTATGTTTACTTGCCGTCTGAATTGTTACATAAAATTGCCTGCGAAAGTAAAGTAAACGGACATGCCGCGCTACGCGCGGCTCTGCTCCGCATGAAAGCCAGGCATGTCTACGCTCCGTTTCGGTCGGTGCTAGACGTATGGCACTGGCATGCAGACGCTGTTCGGAGCTTTCATAGTGATAGATATATCAATGTGTCTGTTTGCTTTATCGCCCGCATAAATTTTTTAGCAGAGGGGGACTGTAAAATGTTCTGCACAAATTGTGGCAGTAAGCTGCCTGATGACGCACTATTTTGCCCGGATTGCGGGGAAAAGGTGCTCACTGAGGATGTAGGAAACGAGGATATAGGAAACTGGGAAGAATCGAATGAACATAGTGGCATATTGAATAAGGAAAATATTCAAGAGAATGATAGCGAAAATACAAATGAGGATTTTGAAATTCCAGATATGGAGAGAACGGTGATATTAAAAAACTCTGCGGATTTAGAATCTTCTGAAAATCCTCAGGATGAAGAAAATCCTTCCTTTTCTGATAATATGATAGCACATTCTGCTGCTGGGGAAACACAGATCCTTGATAATTTGAATATGGGGAACGGTATTCCTGGCAGTGAAACAGTTATTATAGGGAATGATGGCGCAGAGGCCGGACAAGTTCCTTTGCCAAGAGAAGATACCCAGACGGTGTTTAATGATATACAAGAGAGCTTAGCCCATCCGGATATTGACTTTGAACACAGTCCGGGAGGCCCGGGAAGTGAGTCTACGGTACATATGTATACCGGTCCTGCCCCTGAAAATATAAATCAGGGAATGGATAATTCTCAAGGTTATATACCTCCGAATGGTGGTGCCGGCGGATCGGGAGTACCGCCCTTTGTTCCTGAAAACGGTAGCATAGGCGGAAAGAATGGCGATGATGGAAGTGGCCAAAAGCCAAAGCAGCAAAAAAAGCTAGCTTTGATTTTAGGAATTTCGGCCTGCGCAGTTGTCGGTATTGCTGTTATTGTTGCCGTAGTGCTTATGTTTTCATCGATGGGTAAGCAGAAAAAGGAATATGAGAATCAAGTGAACCAGGGTGAGGAATATATGTCTGATTCGGAATATGATGAGGCTATTGAAGCTTTTCGGAAGGCTATTGATATTGATGAAGATTCCGAAGACGCTTATGTTGGCCTGGCTGATGCCTACATTAAAAATAAAGAATATCGTAAGGCGGCTGAGGTTCTACAGCAGGGAAGCAAAGCAACAGGCGGCAAAAAACGTATTGAGGAAAAAAAGGATGAACTGTACGATATTGCTCCAGAATTAAAGGATGAGTTTGAGGATAACAGTCAGCATGCGAATGGAAATACAAATAAACCTTCAAATCCGTCTCAGCCTTCAAACGCACAGACAGAGTCTCCTGAAAATACAGGAAATAACGAAAATGAAAATCCTCCGGCAGTGCCTGATACAGTAACGCCTGATACGGCTGCGCCAGAAACAACAGTACCACAGACAAATCCGGAAGAAACGACAACGCCAGAAAAAACGGATGAAAAAGAGACGGAAACATCAGCGCCAGAAACAAAAGAAACGGAAGCCATAGTGCCGGATAAATCGGATGGAGACGGCCAAAAACCTGCGGATGAAGAAGGAAATGACGGCCAGGGAGACGTTGTGACCGTAGGTTCTATTCAATATCAGTTTAAGGAGTATTACCATGAAACAAAGCTTCCAAATGGTGAGCTTGGGGCGTATACCCAGGTAAAATATCCTTACTTTACAGGTGATTCCCAGATAGCTAAGGCATTAAACGGCTATATGGAAAGCGTCGTAAAGTCTTTTGGTACAAGCGAGGAGGCTGTTAAGGGCTACACTGGGGAAGAAGACATAGACTTTCCGCTTTACGATAAGGTTGTTTATGAAGTAACCTATGGTGAACATGGATTTGTATCTATGAAATATACTTATGAGAGTACTCATTCTACCGCAAAGCTCACAGGACTGATTTTTAATGGCAGTGACGGTAGCCAGCTTAGCTGGAACAATGTATTTAGCGGTGGTGAAGAGGCATTAAGAGCGCTTATTAAGACCTATTATAAGCCTGAGGATAACAATGGAATGCCGGTAGAAGAGCTGCTTAAACGTTTGAGCTCTAACTGGAATAATTGCTATCTGGATGTTGATGGAATGACATTTATCGCATCTGGCGATGAAAGCATTGCGGTTTTAATACCATTTTCCGAAAAAGACTATTTTAAGTTTTTAAACGATGAATCCCAGGGACCCGCGCAATCCGAGAGCGCCGGAGAATCCCAAAGCACTCAGGAGTCTGAGACAGTTCAGGAATCTGAAAGCAGCCAGACAGCTCAGGCACCTCAAATTAAAAGCGTTTCGTGGGTTGTTGAGCCAGTTTTGGAATTTGATGATGTACCCGTGATTATGGATGATGTTTTACGTTATGGCACAGTGGTGTCCAATCATTTCCCTATGGCTGTTTATAAAAAAGATGGAAAACTAGGCTTTGTAAAATATGACGGAACAGTTATGACAGATCCTATTTACAATATGGTTTATGGCTGCGGCGCCGATTCCAATGCGGAATATACGTTATATGCCTCGGCGGCGGGTAGTGATCTTTGGAGTGCTGCCGCGGTAGATACGGCCAGCGGACAGGCTTCGGGTGCTGTGCATATGGGCCATGGCGGTGATGACGGGATTGTTGTCTATTCCAGAAGTGATGGGAAGTTATATATTTTGTCATCCATGGGCTTTTATGAAACAAGCAGTAGTTCAGGAAATGTTTTGCCTGCGGCAGTGATTGACGATATAAATACAGCAGATTTTAGTACAGTAGCTTCTGGAGAAGGTATTGCCTATGGCCTTTATTTACCAGACGGAAAATTTGATGAAAGCCATCTCTACGATCACATTTATTTACTTTCAGATGGACGTATGGTCGCTTGGTCAGGAGGAAAGTACGGCGTTATTGATGAGGCGGGCAATGTGGTGATTCCTTTTGAATATGAAGGTGCCTCCTATCTGGATTTTGACGCCGTTGCGGGAAATCCCGGTGAAGCGGCCACGTGCGAGAAAGAACCTTACCCATATAGTGAGGGCTATATTGCTTTAAAAAAGGATGGTGTGTGGGGCTATTTTGACACTAATGGAAATTGTGTAACTGAGATGGTATTTGAAGAAGCCCGCCCTTTTAGCCAGGGAAAGGCATTTGTAAAAATTAATGGAAAATGGGGAGTTATTGAAATCGCTCCCCAGGGCTGAACATTTACCATAGACTGATTTGGATGAGATAAAGCGCGCTATAATAAAAAAGCATTAAAAGTCTGGAAACCCATGGCTGCCTGGCGCCGAAATAACGCTTTCCAAGGAGCATATCAGATATAATGAAGCATAAAAGCCCCGCTGCGAGGAAAATGTAGCGGGGCTTCGCGGTCCATACAAGAGGAAGGGCCAGTGCAAAATCCCCGGTTAACACAGTAATATAAAGGATAAAAGGAAGAAACAGGCGCCCCATTGAAGGAATATTTTTCCGAAAGACTATCAGGGCGGCGAAAATCCCGGCGGCCCATATAAGGAGGCTGTAAAAGTGGAGCCTTGCCAGAGAGAGTGCATAAGCCATTAAAAGGCAATGGGCGAGGCCAAAGAAAATCCCTCCGGCCATAATGTGGATTTCAATAAAAAAATCTCCGGCAAAACATAAAATAAGCACCCAAAACGGAAGGTGGCTAAGAGGGCTTTCACCATGGCATACAATAGCTAAGGCTGCTCCTGAAACACATAAATAGCTGCCTGCACATTTAGGAAGCACATAATATTTGGCTAAAGCTTTATGCTTTAAAAGATAGCCATTTTTAAAGAAAATACCAAGAATATAGAGGACAATGAGAATGGGAAGTGAAATACACAGCCATAGAGGAAAAATTAAATTCATACGATACCTCCCCTTGATTTCTTGTGAGAAAAAATGCGGCGTCCATGAAAAGGTTACTGTTCACAGGTACCCTGCGAACAGTAACTTTCTCGGACTTTTTTTCTTCGCCACCGTTTTTGCTTCGCCTCAACAGTTCGCGTCAGCCGCCAAGCTGGTGAGCAAGCTCCTCAGTTTGGCTCGTTGCTTCGCGAAAAAAGTGTCCGAGAACTCATGAATCACGTTCTTACGCCGGAGCGCGCGGAGTGTTTGAGGCTGGACTGAACAGTAACATGAAAAGATTCGTCTCATCTTTTTCTATTAAGGAACAAGTCTATAATGATCCAAAGCATAAGCAGGGCGCCTAGGGAAAAACCTGCCAGGCTGATCCAGGGAAGCCCTAAAAGCGAGGGAATATCTTTATCCTGGCACAGCAGTGCTGAGCCGATAAAAAGCGCACAGACAAGGAGCGCGGCTGCCAGACGGTTGATTGTTTTTTGAAAGCTGCGAAGAATTTCTTTAGAATCGCTAAATTCAACATTAAGCTTTGTCTGGCCGTTTTTTGTAATATTAAGTAAATCGGAAAGCAGAGCTGGGATTGTCAGCATTTTGTCTGTCGATGTATAAAGCAGGCGGGCTTTATGGCGAAGCTCCCTTTTGATATTAAGGTCGTGTAAAAAGGCAGAAGACATATATGACGAGAGTATCTGCATCAGGCTGACCTGCGGCGCGCAGGCTGTCAGTGTGCCTTCAATGGTAATCATACTGCGGCCAAGCATGGTAATGTCCGTATTAATAGAAATGTGGTGCTCCTTAACAAGATCAAGCAGCTTTTCAATGAGTTCGCCTAAATGCATATCTCCAAAGCCCATAGTCATATATTTGCTGACAATATCGTCAATATCTGTATATAAATTGGCGTGGTTGATTCTGTTTTTCGTTTCACCCATGGCAAGAAGAACATTTTTTATTTCATAAATATCATTTTGCAGCAGGGCGATAACAGCTCTTTTTATCAATAATTTATTGCGGTCAGATAAATGGCCTGTCATCCCAAGATCCAGCCACGCAATCTGGCCGCCGCAAATCCACAAATTTCCGGGATGGGGGTCCGCATGGAAAAAGCCGTCCTCCAGTATTTGCTTGCAATAATTTGCTGCCGTTTTTTCGCCAATCTCAGTCATATCATACCCCATAGCCGTAAGCTCTTCGATGTGGTCGATCTGTATGCCGTCCACAAAACTCATCACAAGAAGGCGGGGCGTTGTCAGTTCATGGATAACTTGGGGGCTTGTAACGTAAGCGACATCTTTTTGGTTTTGATAAAAAAGATCACAGTTTTTGGCTTCCTTAACAAAATCCATTTCCTCCTGGGAGGTTTTCCACAGCTCATCAATAATCATTTTAAAATCAATAAGATTTCCGGTGGCAGTCAGCTTGAGAAGACCGGAGGCACGGCGCATGAGACGTATATCATTTTCCATAATCTCGTGAATTGCAGGACGCTGAACCTTCACGACAACCTTACGGCCATCTTTTAGGATAGCAGGGTGAACCTGGGCAATGGACGCCGAACCCAACGGCTTATCATCAATACTTTGAAAAACTTCGGAAAATTGCCGGCCAAGCTCTTTTTCGATGATTTCCGTAATTGTTGAAAACGGCAGCGGGCGGACATCTGTGCGTAGCTTTGTAAGCTCCCGGCAATATTTTTCCGGGAGCATGTCAGAGCGCATGGACATGATCTGGCCCAGCTTGACATAAGTTGGGCCGAGATCCTCAAGAATTTCCCGAAGCTTTTTCGGAGATAACCCCTGAGTAATATGATGTTTTTTTAAGACGCCAAGAATTTCCCGAAGCCTTTTGCCAGAGCTGTGCTTATCAGACATTTGTTTCGTTGGCGGTGCTGGCGCCAGGAGATGGTTTGGCCGTTTGCTCGCAGGTATGTGTGTGTTGGGCAGCATTGCCAGCTTCGCTGGCAGTGGCGGCGCCTTTTGCAGCACTGGCTGTTTCATCGGCAGTATCGGCGCCTTTTGCAGCACTGGACGCTTCATCGGCAGCATCTGCGGCATTAAGCCTTGCGCGCAGCAGATCCCGTTCTTCTTTATTCATACGGTCCACCGCATGAATAACATCTTTATATTCTCTTATAATATTCACAGTCACATGATCGTTGACTTTTTCTTTTACATTATGACGCAGTTCCTCATTGAGTACCTTTCCCTGCTCTACGGTAAGCTCGCCCTTAGCGACAAGCTGGTCTACGAGATCCTTTGCGGCCTCGGCAGTTGTGGCGGCAGCGCCGACGCCTGCGAGAAAAATCTTTTTTAATCCATCTGAAAGAACCATAGGTATACCTCCTTTGAAAAACAGTTTTACAAGAATATTATAGGTAACAGTTCAGCCAGTTGAAAGTACCAGGCACAAATCGGGTTCGCACGAATTTGTGCCTGATACTTTCAACTGAGGGAGCGCCCGATAATGAGCAAAGGAAGCTGCGAAGCAGCGCAAAGCGCGTGAGCGCGGCTTTGCGAATGGCGCGGGCTGAACTGTTACTATTATAACACATCCCAGAGTTTATATCAGTAAGTAAAGAAAAATAGTTTCATTACGGGCGGGGATTTTTGATGGTTCGTGAACGTTCATAAAAGAAAATATATTGCTGCATAACCCCGGCGCAGCCCTGATACATGCCGAAATGATCCTGAACCATTGCAGCGTAGCGGCGGCTTTTAGGGAAACTTTCATATTCAGGCCGCCAGTATTCTTTATCAAGTATTTTTTGTATCCATGTGTCCACGGGGAAGGCCTCCACATGATGGAGTCCGAAAAGGCAAATACAGTTGGCGACTTTTTCACCGATCCCATAAAACTGCATAAGATAACTCATGGCCTCGTCATAGCTCATCTGTCCAAGGGCTGCCAGATCCAGCTTTTGGCTGACGGCATCCTGGCAGGTTTGGTAAATATATTTTGCGCGGTAACCAAGCTTCATTGCCTTTAATTCATCTAGTGTGGCCCGGGAAAGCTGCCGTGGAGTAGGGAAGGCCCAGTAGGTTTCACCGCAAAAATTTGTACGGCGGGTACCGTAGGTCTTTGAAAGTGCTTTGATGGCTTCGCGGATTTTGGGAATCGTTTTTTGTTGGGAAATGATAAAGGTAATAATCATTTCCCAAGGGTCCTGGCGGAGGATGCGTATTCCTCTGCCATAGTCTGCAGCCTGACAAAGGTATGTATCATCAGGATTGACAGAATTAATAATTGCCTCATAATCCGTGGCAATGTCCAGATAGTTTTCCCAGAAACCCTGGTCGCCTGGCGCACACATGAGGATAACCGTATCATCTTTCTGCCGGATGCGGGCATATTTTCCCTGGCTTAAAAGACAGTAGGACGAAGGGGCTACAGGCTCGATACAAAAGCATTGACCCGAATCGGCAATTTGCTGCAGGCTGAAGTTTTTTAGCTGATAAGTAATTTCTAAGTGTTCATTTGTATGTGTGGACATAAAAATATTGACATTCCTTCCTTTACTTAAAAAGTAGTGTTTACTAACGCTAAGTATACCACAGACAAAGTCAAATGAACAGTTTGGCGGGTGATCACTTCCAGCCGGGAGAATAGTTACCAAAGCTATTGACGGAAGAAATAAAAAAATAGTTGACTTTTTAAAATTTCATCATTATAATATAGTTTGGTAGCGAACAATTAATTATTAAATTGTATGCTTGCGAACAATATTCCGGGAAGGAGGGGAAAAATGACTCCCAAAGACCGTGTAGGCATTGAGGTGCGTACACTGAACAATACAATTTTCAGGACTCTTTTGGCATATGAAGCCAGCCGGGGCGTGGATGAGGTTACAGTCATGCATGGCTGGATTATTGGCTTTATTTATGAAAATTCATCAAGAGATATTTTTCAAAAAGATATCGAGGTTGAATTTTCGATTGCAAAATCCACGGTGACAGGGATTTTAAAGCTTATGGAGAAGAAGGGGTATATTACCCGGGAATCTGTGGCGTGGGATGCGCGGCTTAAAAAGCTGGTTTTGACCGATATGGGCCGCAAGCTCCATGAAGGAACGATGAAGAATCTTGATAAATTGGAGAGTAATATCCGAAAGAATATTGATACTGAGGATCTGAATACTTTTTTCCGGGTTGTGCGTCAAATGAAAAGCAATCTGGAAGAGCATATGTGAACGATATTTGTTTGCAAATATGCTGACGAAATGACATTTATACGAAATAAGCTGTAGGAGGTAAAATCCATGATAAAGTCTCTTGCAAAGCATATTAATGGCTTTAAAAAGGATTCCATATTAACACCATTGTTTATGCTTATGGAAGTTGCTATGGAAATGATTATTCCGCTGATGATGGCATCAATTATTGATGACGGCGTAGAAGCGGGAAATATCCGCCATATTTATACTATGGGAATATGGATGGTTGTTGCAGCCTGCATAAGCCTTGGGGCAGGCGTTTTAGGCGGAAAATTCGGCGCCAGGGCTTCGACCGGGTTTGCGCGGAATTTGCGCAAGGCTATGTATGATAACATACAGACATTTTCTTTTTCAAATATTGATAAGTTCAGCACCGCAGGGCTTGTTACCCGTTTGACGACGGATGTGACAAATATGCAAATGGCTTATCAGATGATTTTGCGTATGTGTACAAGAGCGCCGGCCAGTCTCATCTGCGCCATGGCTATGTCATTTTTTATTAACGCAAAGCTGGCCTGTATTTATCTGGCCGCTGTTATTGTCCTTGGCGGCTGCCTTATCTTTATTATGAGCCGGACGACAAAATATTTCCAGCAGGTATTCCACAGATATGATGACCTGAATGCAAGTATTCAGGAAAATATCAACGGGATCCGGGTTGTGAAAGCCTATGTCCGTGAGGATTATGAAAATAAGAAATTTACAAAGGCCAGCGGCAATGTTTATAAAATGTTTGTCAAGGCGGAAGGTATTCTTTCATTTAACGCCCCGCTTATGCAGCTTACCGTATATTCCTGTATTCTTCTTATTAGCTGGCTGGGAGCGAAAATGATTGTAGGAACAAGTCTTACAACCGGAGAGCTGATGAGCCTGCTCACCTACTGCATGAATATTTTAATGAGCCTGATGATGCTGTCCTTTGTTTTTGTAATGATTACAATGAGTTATGCCAGCGCACAACGTATTTCTGAGGTCCTCAACGAAAAGAGCGATATTGTCAACCCGAAAAATCCGGTAATGTCTGTGGCTGATGGAAGTATTGATTTCGACCATGTGAATTTTACGTACAAAAAAAATAGTGATGAAATGGTGCTTAAAGACATTGACCTGCATATCAAATCTGGTGAAACCATTGGCATTATCGGAGGCACCGGAAGTTCAAAATCCAGCCTTGTCAATTTGATCAGCCGCCTTTACGATGTGACAGAAGGAGCGGTTTATGTAGGCGGAAGGGATGTCCGTTCTTATGATCTTGATACTCTGAGAAATGAGGTTGCCGTAGTTCTTCAGAAAAACGTGCTGTTTTCGGGAACAATTTTGGATAACCTGCGCTGGGGCGACAAAAATGCCACAGAGGAAGAATGTATACGGGCATGTAAACTGGCCTGTGCCGATGAGTTTATCCAGAGCTTTCCGAATAAGTATGAAACTTACATAGAGCAGGGCGGAACGAATGTGTCCGGCGGACAAAAGCAGCGCCTTTGTATCGCCAGAGCACTTCTTAAGAAGCCCAAAATACTGATTCTCGATGACTCGACAAGCGCTGTAGATACGGCCACGGATGCAAAGATACGCAAGGCATTTGCCGAGGAAATTCCAGGCACAACAAAGCTGATTATTGCCCAGCGTATCAGTAGTGTGCAAAATGCCGACCGCATTATTGTTATGGAAGACGGCCTTGTCAACGGCGTGGGTACCCATGAGGAGCTTTTGAAAAATAATGCGATCTACCGGGACGTTTATGAGTCTCAGACCGGTGGCGGCGGTGATTTTGATGAAGGAGGTGAGCAGTAATGCCGGGTCCAGCAATGAGGGGGCCAAAGCCAAAGGTGAGTAATCCTGGTAAGCTTTTGCTCCGTATTTTGAAATATGTGATGAAGAGCTATAAATTTAGCTGTATTGTTGTTGCCGTATGTATTTTGATTAGCGTGCTTGCCAATGTTCAGGGAACAATGTTTATGCAGACGCTCATTGATGATTATATTTTGCCAATGCTTGGCAGCAGCTCGCCGGACTTTTTGCCGTTGGCAATGGCGATTGGAAAGGTAGCGGCATTTTATGGCATTGGTGTTCTGTCAACGTTTGCCTTTAACCGTATTATGGTCAATGTGACCCAGGGAACGCTTAAGAATTTGAGAAATGATATGTTTACTCATATGGAAGGCCTTCCGATCCGCTATTTTGATACCCATGCCCACGGCGATATTATGTCGGCCTATACGAACGATATTGATACGCTGCGGCAAATGATCAGCCAGAGTATTCCTCAAATGCTTTCCAGCGCTATTACGATCATCAGCGTGCTTGTCAGTATGATTATTTTGAACATTCCTCTGACGATAATTACATTGCTCATGGTCGGCGTGATGCTTATGAATACGAGGCGCCTGGGCGGCCTTAGCAGCCGCTATTTCATGGCACAGCAGCAGGATCTTGGTGCTTTGGACGGTTTTATTGAGGAAATGATGGAAGGCCAGAAGGTTATTAAGGTCTTCTGCCATGAGGAAGAAAGCAAGGCGCAGTTTAATGAGAAGAATGACCGGCTGTTTGACAGTGCCAATAATGCCAATAAATTTGCTAATATTTTGATGCCGGCCAATGCCCAGATTGGAAATATCAGCTATGTTATTTGCGCGATTGTGGGAGGCATTTTGGCCATTAATAAGGTATGGGGCTTTACTCTTGGCGCCCTTGCAAGCTTTTTGACGTTTAATAAGAGCTTTAGTATGCCGATTAATCAGATCAGCCAGCAATTTAACAGTATTATTATGGCGCTGGCCGGCGCTGACCGTATTTTTAAGCTTCTTGATGAAAAGCCGGAAACAGACGAAGGCTATGTAACGCTCGTTAATGTAGAGAATAAGGACGGTAAACTGATAGAAACAAAGGGACGTACCGGACACTGGGCATGGAAACATTATCACAAAGATACGGATACAACGGATTACATCGAGCTCACGGGCGATGTTGTTTTTGATGATGTGGATTTCGGATATAATCCAGACAAGATAGTGCTTCACAATATTAAAATGTTTGCTACTCCCGGGCAGAAAATTGCCTTTGTAGGTTCTACCGGCGCAGGCAAAACAACAATAACAAACCTGATTAACCGTTTTTACGATATTCAGGACGGCAAAATCCGTTACGATGGAATTAATATTAATAAAATCAAAAAGGCGGATCTGCGCCGCTCTCTTGGAATCGTCCTTCAAGATACGCAGCTTTTTACGGCGACTGTTATGGAAAATATCCGCTATGGCCGGCTGGACGCTACGGACGAGGAGGTTATTGCAGCCGCTAAACTGGCCAATGCCGACGCATTTATCCGGCACCTGCCTGATGGCTATCAGACGGTGATTACAGGCAACGGCGCGAATTTAAGCCAGGGGCAGCGGCAGCTTTTGTCTATTGCCCGCGCCGCTGTGGCAGACCCTCCGGTACTGATTCTCGATGAGGCGACCAGCTCGA